>NZ_BAAATK010000002.1:188401-308599 GCF_039533365.1 Streptomyces glaucus | reverse complement strand
TGGGAAAGCCCCGCACCTTCCGGTGCGGGGCTTTCTGCATTTCCGGACCCTTCCGCTCGTCTAGTGTCGGGGCATGCGCTACGACCTGGTCATCTTCGACAACGACGGCGTTCTCGTCGACAGTGAGCCGATCTCCAACCGGCTCCTGGCCGCCTACCTGACCGAACTCGGGCATCCGACCTCCTACGAGGACTCCCTTCGCGATTACATGGGGGCCGCGATGCACCGGGTCCACGACCTGATCCGGGAGCGCACGGGGGAGCGGCTCCCCGAGGACTTCGACGACGTCTTCCACGGTCGCGTGTTCGCCGCGTTCGAGCGGGAGTTGAAGCCGGTGGACGGGGTCGTCGGAGTGCTGGAGAAGCTGGCGGCGGACGGAGTGCCGTACTGCGTGGCCTCTTCCGGAAGCCATGAGCGGATTCGGGTGGGACACCGGACGACCGGGCTGGACCGGTGGTTCGACGACGGGCGGATCTTCAGTTCCGAGGACGTGGGCCGGGGGAAGCCGGCGCCGGATCTGTTCCTGCACGCGGCCGAGCGGATGGGGGTCGCGCCCCAGCGGTGCGTCGTGGTCGAGGACAGCCCGCTCGGGGTGCAGGCGGCCGTCGCGGCGGGGATGGACGTGTACGGGTTCACCGCGATGACGCCTGCCGCGAAGCTCGCGGGAACCACCGGACTCTTCTCCGACATGCAGGAGCTGGCCGGGCTGCTCGGATGAGGGAACGTTCCGCCCCCGCGCGGAGTCGAGGCGGATCCGCCTTCGGCCGGACCCGCCCGCCGGTGGTCCCGGGTCCTGCGCTCGCCGCCGTGGCTGACGCGCCGCGGCGCGGGAGGGCCTCGCCGGCGTTCGGCTTCTGCGCGCAGGGGATCGCCCTCGCTCCGCTCGTGACGCGCATTCCGGCCTCCAGGACCGGCACGGGGTCTCCGACGCGCTGCTGCCCGCCTTCCTGGCCGCCCGCACCGGTCCTCGCCGGCTTGGGGAACGCGGGGACCGAGCGGCTCGGATGTCGGTGGCGGCGGCGTGGGGTTCGCCGCGGTGGCGGGGCGCCCGGGGCGTGACCGGGGTGCTGGGACCCGCCCGCCGGGGCCGCGCGTGCCGGCGCCGCAGACGCTCGCGGGCGGCCGGGAGGCTGTTCCCGGGAACCTCGGACGCGGCCGTCGCACGGCTCGGCGTCTTCGACCGCGTCGGGTTCCCGATCGGCTCGCCGCTGGTGGGAGCGCTGGGCGACGCGTGGCGCCGCCGGTGACGCTGGTGTGCGCCCGGTCGTTCGGGGCTCGACCGGACCGATACGGTGACGGGCATGAGCGGCCGCGCACAGCTGATGTGGGACGAGGCAGTAACGGGCTACGACTTCGGGCCGGGACATCCGATGGACCCGGTCCGGCTCGCCCTGACCCGGAGACTGGTCGACGCCTTCGGGCTCGACCGGGAGGTGGAGGTGGTCGCGGCGAAGGCGGCCGGGGAGTCGACGCTGCGGCTCGTCCACCGGGAGGACTACATCGAGGCCGTGAAGGCGGCCTCCGCGGACCCGGGGGCGGCGGACCAGTCGTACGGGCTCGGGACCCTGGACGACCCCGCCTTCGCGGGGATGCACGAGGTGTCCGCGCTGATCGCGGGGCAGTCGGTGGGGGCGGCGGAGGCGGTGTGGCGCGGGGAGGCGCTGCACGCGGTGAACTTCGCGGGCGGGCTGCACCACGCGATGCCGGCGGGCGCCTCGGGGTTCTGCATCTACAACGACGCCTCGCTGGCCATCGCGCGGCTGCTGGAACTGGGGGCGCAGCGGGTCGCGTACGTCGACGTCGACGTGCACCACGGGGACGGGGTGCAGGCGGCGTTCTGGGAGGACCCGCGGGTGCTGACGATCTCGCTGCACGAACATCCGCGCACGCTGTTCCCGCAGACCGGGTGGCCGGAGGAGACCGGGGCGGACTCCGCGCAGGGGTCGGCCGTGAACGTGGCGCTGCCGGCGGGGACCGGGGACGCGGGGTGGCTGCGGGCCTTCCACGCCGTCGTACCGGAGCTGATCGCGGACTTCCGGCCGCAGGTGCTGGTGACGCAGCACGGGGCCGACACGCACTTCGAGGACCCGCTGGCGCACCTGGCGGTGTCGCTGGACGCGCAGCGGGCCGTGCAGGCGGCGTGTCACGGCCTGGCGCACGAGTACGCCGACGGGCGGTGGGTGGCGCTCGGCGGCGGCGGATACGCGGTGGTGGACGTCGTACCGCGGTCCTGGACGCATCTGGTGGGCATCGCGGCGGGGCGGGAGATCGCGCCGGAGGCCATGATCCCGGACGGGTGGCGGCAGGAGGTGTTCGCGCGGACGCGGCAGTTGGCGCCGGCCAGGATGACGGACGGGCGGTGGCCGGTGGAGTGGGCCGGCTGGGAGGACGGGTACGACCCCGCCGACCGCCTGGACCAGGCCGTGCTGGCGGCGCGGCGGGCGGCGTTCCCGCTGCGGGGGCTTCTGCCGTGACCGGAGGGGGGCGGCGCTCGGCGCCGTTACGCCGACCGCGCGGTGTTTCCCCGTTACCCCTCCCCGTGCCGTCCCGGTCCGCCACCATCGCTGCGTGCTCACACCGCGGGCCCTCCGTGCTCATCTCCTGGCCGCCCGGCTCGCCGGAGTGGTGGCCACGCCGCGGGAGCGGAGCCTGCGGAGCTACCGGCTGTTCGCCGCCCGGGACCCCCGCGTACTGATCGGGATCGATCCCGAGCGGCCCTGGCGGCAGCGGGACGTGATGGAACTGATGGCGGACAGGTGTGGGGTTTCAGCCGATCCACGGCACACTTCGGGCCATGATGTGATTGACCCGGCGCGGACGCTGGCCGCCCTGGACGCCTTCGCGGAGCGGCTCGCCGAGGCCGCCCGGCGCGGCGCCCCCGTCCTCCTGGGCACCGGCCATCCGCATCGGCTGCTCGGTTTCTACGCCGCTTTGGCGGACGCGCTGTCGGCGGCGGGATGTGTCGTCCTCACCCCGGCGCAGGGTCGCTGTGTCGACATAACGACCTGGTTCGGCCTACGCACGTACAACCTCGACTACGTACGAGGAGTCGCGCTGGTGCGGGAAGCCGACGCGGCCCGCTCCGGTGGTGAGACCGGCGCGCACACCCACAGCCCCCTCCCGGTTCGCACCGCGCTGGCCGCGGCCGCCGAGGCCGGCGGGCCTCTGCCGCAGCTGGTGATCGGAGACCACGGCTGGGTCTGCGGTGCAGGTCAGCTGGGGTTCGAGGCCATTGGGCTGGCCGATACGGACGATCCCGCGCCGTTCGTCGGGGAGGCGCAGGGGGCCGTGTCCGTCGTCGTTCCGCTTGATGACGCTGTGCGGTCCGTTTACTACCGTCCGCTTACCCGCTACGTACTCAATCGGGCGTGTCTGTGGCAGTAGGGCGTCGAAGGGTGCACCTCTTCCCCACTTGCATCACCCGCCCCTAGTCTGGGGAGTGAGCACGCAGCGACGAAGAGTCACCGGAAGGGGAAGCCGGTGGCCGTCGAGTGCGGAAGGTTCAGGTGTGTCATGGCTGCAGCTGGCGATCAGAGGCCTCTGAACGAGGTTCAGTTCCTTACCGTGGCGGAAGTCGCCTCGGTGATGCGAGTGTCGAAGATGACCGTGTACCGCCTGGTGCACAGCGGTCATCTGCCCGCGATCCGGGTCGGGCGTTCGTTCCGTGTCCCGGAGCAAGCGGTTCACGAGTACCTCCGCGACAGTTACGTGGGGGTGGAAACGGCCTGACGGTGGCTCGGGGAGAGGTCCTCAGGGCACGTCGGGGTCTCTCCCACCCCCCTCGATTACGAGCTCAGCGCTCGGGCGGGTAGGCTACCCCCTCGAAGGTCGTGTGGGCCCATGGCGCCCAAACACCGAGTGATGAGAAGTGAGCGAGGGTAAGTCGTGGGCTCTGTTATCAAGAAGCGGCGGAAGCGGATGGCCAAGAAGAAGCACCGCAAGCTGCTCAAGCGCACGCGCGTGCAGCGTCGCAACAAGAAGTAGTCGCACCCAGAGGTACGCGACGCGACGCGGCGCCGCGAGAGCGCGTCCTGTGGCCCCCCACCGCACCGGTGGGGGGCCACACGCATGTCCGGTGGCGGTACGCGCCGCACGGGCCCTGTGCGGCGCCGTACCGGCCGCCGTGACTCCGTCCGGTGGTACGGCCGCCGGTTTCCGGCCCGCGGCACGGCGGGCGGTCGTCACGGCACGGCACCGACCCGCTAAGTTGGCGCGCGGACGGGGAACGCGGCAGGGTACGAGCAGGGCGACCGCGAGGCCGCACCAGGGCGGAAGGAGGGCGCTGATCTTGGGCAAGGTCGTGCTCGTCACCGGAGTGGCCCGCCAGCTGGGGGGCCGGTTCGTGCGGCGGATCCAGCGTGATGCCGAGGTCGACCGGGTCGTCGCGGTCGACGCGGTCCCGCCCGAGCATCACCTGGGCGGCGCCGACTTCGTCCAGACCGACATCCGCCAGCCGACCATCGGGCGGGTGCTCGCCGAGACGGGCGCGGACACGGTCGTCCACCTGGACGTCACGGGCACGCCGCTGGGCGGCGGCAGCCGGGCCTCGGTGAAGGAGACCAACGTCATCGGCACCATGCAGCTGCTCGGCGCCTGCCAGAAGGCCCCGACCGTGAAGCGGCTCGTGGTGAAGTCCAGCACGAACGTGTACGGCTCCGCGCCCCGCGACCCGGCCGTCTTCACCGAGACGACCCCGCCCAAGTCGCTGCCCAGCGGAGGCTTCGCCAAGGACGCGGTCGAGGTCGAGGGCTATGTGCGGGGCTTCGCGCGCCGCCGGCCCGACGTGGCGGTGTGCGTGCTGCGGTTCGCCAACATCCTGGGCCCGAGCGTGGACACGCCGCTCGCCTCGTACTTCTCGCTGCCGGTGCTGCCGACGGTGTTCGGCTACGATCCGCGGCTGCAGTTCGTGCACGAGGACGACGTGATCGAGGTGCTGCGGATCACCTCCCACGAGCCGCGGCGGGGCACCCTCAACAGCGGCACCTTCAACATCGCCGGCGACGGCGTCCTGCTGCTCTCCCAGTGCTCCCGGCGCCTGGGCCGCCCCACGGTGCCGCTGCTGCTGCCCGCGGTGACGTGGACCGGCTCCCTGGTGCGTACGCTGGGAATGACGGATTTCTCCCCGGAGCAGATCCGGCTGCTCACCCACGGCCGGGTCGTGGACACCACCCAGATGCGCGAGACGCTGGGATTCCGGCCGAAGTACACGACCGCGGAGACGTTCGCGGACTTCGCCCGCAGCCGAGGCCCCGGCCTGCTGCCCCCGCAGGCCCTCGCGGGGGCCGTCGACCGGATCGCCGCGCTGTCCCTGCCGGACGGCGGCCACCCCCCGACGCAGAGCGCCAACTGAGGAGCGCATCAACGATGGCGGATGCCAAGGTCATTCCGTTCGACGACGACCGGTCCCGCGGGAGCGCCGTACAGCGCCAGGCGCGGCGCCGGAGCGCGGGCGGGCGGCGCAAGGGCGCGGAGTCCGCGGGGGCGCGCGAGGTGCAGCCTCTGCCCACCCGGGGCGCTTCGCGGGATGATGTCCGTGTGACGTCCGAGGAACCGCCGGGCCGGCCGCGGGACGACGGCGGCCTGGAGCGGCGCGTCGCGAGCGGCCTGGCCTTCCTGCGCCGCCGCCTCACCGGCGACTACGAGGTCGACGACTTCGGCTATGACGCCGAGCTCACCGACCAGGTGCTGATGTCCCTGCTGCGTCCGGTGTACGAGAAGTACTTCCGGGTCGAGGTGAAGGGCGTCGAGAACATCCCGGCCGAGGGCGGCGCCCTGATCGTCGCCAACCACTCCGGTACGCTGCCGCTGGACGGCCTGATGATGCAGGTCGCCGTGCACGACCACCACCCGGCGGGCCGGCATCTGCGCCTGCTGGCGGCCGACCTGGTCTTCGTGCTGCCGGTGGTCAACGAGCTCGCCCGCAAGCTCGGCCACACCCTCGCCTGCGCGGAGGACGCCGAGCGGCTCCTCACCCAGGGCGAGCTGGTCGGGGTGATGCCGGAGGGTTTCAAGGGCATCGGCAAGCCCTTCAGCGAGCGGTACAAGCTGCAGCGCTTCGGCCGCGGTGGTTTCGTCTCCACCGCTCTGCGGCAGGGCGCGCCGATCATCCCGTGCTCGATCGTCGGGGCGGAGGAGATCTACCCGATGATCGGCAACGCCAAGACCCTGGCGCGCCTGCTGGGCTTTCCGTACTTCCCGATCACGCCGACCTTCCCGTGGCTGGGGCCGCTGGGCGCGCTCCCGCTGCCCACCAAGTGGACGATCCAGTTCGGTGAGCCGATCCCCACGGACGGCTATCCGCCGGAGGCGGCCGAGGATCCGATGCTGATGTTCAACCTGACGGACCAGGTCCGGGAGCAGATCCAGCACACGCTGTACAAGTTGCTGGTGCAACGCAGGTCGGTCTTCTTCTAGCGTCTTTCCGCCGCGCACGCGCGGCATCACGGCGACGGGGCGCCCCCCTTCCTGAAGGGGGGCCCCCCGTCGCCGTGTGGCCGAAGCCGTCGGAGGGCCGGACTAGTCCGCGTTCTCGCCGTCGATGCCCAGGCCGGGCAGGAGGCCGGGGAGGAGCGGGGGGAGCGTGACGTCGGGCTCGGCGGGCGGCGTCGTCCTGCCGCCCGTGGGGGGCGAGGCGTCGGCGGTGTCCTCGGGCGGGTCGAGCAGGCCGCCCGTGCCGCCGCCGAGCAGGCCCTCGTCGTCGCCGCCGGGGTCGGCGGAGCTGCTGGGGCCGGCGCTGCCGCTGCCGGTGCGGGCGCTGCCGGGCGGGCCGTCGGTGGCGGTGCCGGACGGGGCCGGGCGGACGGAGCCGGACGTGCCGGTGGGGGCGGGGCCGGTGCCGTCCTGCCGGGGGCCGTCGCCGTCGTCCTGTTCGGGGGTCTCGGGCAGCAGGGACCGCAGGGGGGCGACGTCCTGGTCTATGGCGTCGAACACCGACGACACCTGCTCACTGACGTCTCCGAGCTGGACGGGGAGCTTCTCGCGCAGCGCGCCCCAGGTCTGGCGGTGCGAGCGGGAGAAGGCGGAGAGGGCCTGGAGGGGGGCCAGGGAGTCGGGGTCGCGCTGGTACGCCGCGCTCAGCAGGCGGTGGCCTTCGGAGGCGTCGTGCCGCATGCCGGACAGGGCGCGGCGGACTTCGCCGAGGGATTCGTGGTCGAGGTGGCCGCCGCGGCCGCGCTCCATCAGGCGGCGGGCCTCGCTCAGCCGGGTCGACGCCTGGTCGAGGTAGGCCCGGCCGCGCTCGTCGTCCCCGTCGGCGAGGCCGAGCCTGACGTCCTCGATCCCGCGTTTGAGGCCGTAGAGCGAGTCACCGGGCAGGGCGTCCGCACTGGCGCCGGCGACTCCGCCGAAGGCTCCCGCGGCCACACCGACGCTGAGCCCGCCCGCGGTGAGTCCCTTGGCCAGCCGGGAACGCGGCCGGAGTTTTCCCAGCGGGGACGCCCGGTGGGCGCCCTGGGCCCGGCGCTGCTCGGGCACCGATGGGTCCGTCGCCTCGCCCTCCTGCAGCATGGCCTCGAACGCGGCCACCAGCCGGGCCCGCTGCACGGTCTTGACCTCGGGGTCCAGCTCGGGCCTGGGCAGCGCGCCGAGGCCGGCGGCGAGGCCCAGCAGGCGCTCCTGCTCGGTCCGCTCCGCGGTGGCCTGGTCCGGTGCCGGTCTTTCGGACTGCTCGGCCGCCGTGCTCCGGTCGGACTGCTCCTCCAGAGCCTGGGCGAAGGCGTTCGCCCGCCGGTGCGCCGATACGTTCGCGATCACTGGCGGCACCTCCTCTCGTCATGACGGTCGGCTCCCCAGGGGAATCCTGAGGGTCGCACACCCTGGCCGCACGCACACGATCGAGTGGTGGGAGTCGGCCAGGGAGCGACCGCAGGGAGCCTGCATCCCGCACAACGAGCGGCGCGGTGCTTGGGTTACGGACGGCGGGCGAGCGGGCCGCGGAGGCAACGGTCTTGCGTCGGCGGCGAGTTGGCGTGGGCGGAGCGCTAGCGGGCGTCGTCCGGCAGGAGCCGGGCGAGGGTGCGGACGGCCCGGTACTGGAGGGTCTTGATGGCGCCCTCGTTCTTGCCCATCACGCGGGCGGTCTCGGCGACGGACAGGCCCTGGAGGAAGCGGAGCGTCACGCACTCCTGCTGCTGGGGGTTGAGCCGCCGCACGGCGTCGAGCAGGGCGGCGTTGGAGAGGGACTCCAGGACGGAGTCCTCGGGGGACCGCTCGACCTCGTTGGCGTCGAGCATCTCCCCGGTGGTCACCTCCAGCCGGAAGCGGCTGGACTTGAAGTGGTCCGCGACCAGGTTGCGGGCGATGGTGACCAGCCAGGCGCCGAAGTCGCGCCCCTGCCAGGTGAAGGTCCCGATCCGGCGCAGGGCCCGCAGGAAGGTCTCGCTCGTCAGGTCCTCGGCGGTCGCCTTCCCGCCCACCCGGTAGTAGATGTACCGGTAGACCGTGTCGCTGTACTGGTCGTAGAGGCGGCCGAAGGCGTCGGCCTCGCCGGCCTGGGCGCGCTCCACGAGGTCCATCATCCGGGCGCTGTCGCTGTCCGCGGCGGGACGGCGGGCGGCGGCGGCGCCGGCCGGGCGCCCTCGTCTGCCGACGGCGGCGCTGCCGTCGGCGAGCGCGTAGCACGGGCCGGCGGGGGCGGGGGCTGCGGCGAGGGCGGGGACGGCGTACGCGGTGGGGACGAAACCGCGCAACAGGCCCAGAACCGTTGCGCGCAGCGCAGCCAGGCCCGAGGCGTCAACCCCGACGTGTGGGTACACGGGACTCCCAGAGGCAGAGCTTCCATCACGTGCAGTGCGGGACCGTTCACCCGTCGTAGCGACGGTGGGGTACCGGTTTGCGTCTGAGGAGAATAATGCTTCGTGCAGGCGCTGCTACGCCCAGTTGCTCAAATCATCGATTACGTCGCTTCCGTAACCGATTGACGTCCGATCAAGTGCCACATATTGATCGCTTGTTGACCGGAACGCTTCGAGTTCCGTGTGGGTCCGGGCGTGTTGTGGCCGGGTGCGGGCCGGGTGGACTGAGGCGGGCGCGGCGGGGGTAAGCCAGTCGGATTGACCGGAGCCGCGCGGCGCCGCCGACGGGCGGCCGCGGGACGCGGTACGGGCCGCGGCGGGCCGTACCGCCCGCGCCCGGCGGGTTCGCGGCCGGGAACGCGGGCCTCCGGCCGGCCGGCCGGAGGCTGTCGTCGCTACCGCCGCCGCCGGTGCAGCGCGATCGCCGCGGCCGTCCCCCCGGCCACCGCCCCGACGCCGGCCGCGGCCGGGATGCCGACCTTCGCGGCCTTGCGGCCCGTGCGGTAGTCCCGCAGCCGCCAGTCCATCTCCCGCGCGTACTTGCGCAGTTTCGCATCGGGGTTGATCGCGTAGGGGTGACCGACGAGCGAGAGCATCGGGATGTCGTTGTGCGAGTCGCTGTAGGCCGCGCACCGCGAGAGGTCCAGCCCCTCCGCCGCCGCCAGCGCCCGCACCGCCTCCGCCTTCGCCGGCCCGTGCAGCGGCTCGCCGACCAGTCTGCCGGTGTACACGCCGTCGACCGACTCGGCCACCGTCCCCAGCGCCCCGGTCAGCCCCAGCCGCCGCGCGATCACCTGCGCGATCTCGACCGGCGCGGCCGTCACCAGCCACACCTTCTGCCCGGCGTCCAGGTGGGCCTGCGCCAGCGCCCGGGTCCCCGGCCAGATCCGCTCGGCCATGTACTCGTCGTAGATCTCCTCGCCGATCGACTGCAGCTCGGCGACCCGGTGGCCCTTCACGATCGACAGCGCGGAGTCGCGCGCGTCCTGCATGTGCTCCGGGTCCTCGACGCCCGCCAGCCGGAACCACGCCTGCTGCCAGGCGAACCGGGCGAGATCCCGCGTCTCGAAGAACTTCCGCTTGTACAGGCCCCGCCCGAAGTGGAACAGGGCGGCGCCCTGCATCACGGTGTTGTCCAGGTCGAAGAAGGCGGCGGCCTTGTCGTCGCCGTGGACCGGGAACTCCGGCTCCTCGCCGGAGACGTCCTGGGTGGACTTGCGGGCGGCCTCCGCCGAGGCCTCGCCTGCCAACACGCTCCGCGCCGTGGCGGAACGCCTACGGGGAGTGAGCCATCCGAGAGCGGCCATGCCCGTGAGCATAGCCAGTCTGTTCGGTGGTTCCGGAGTCGAGAGGTTCGGAGGCTGTGAACTCTCCGCGACCGCGTGGTTAAAGACGCCGCGGAGGAAGCGATCCGGACGGCGCCCCTCCCGGCGGTTCCGCGGGCTTCCTCCGGTGCGCCGTCGCGCGAGAATGGCCGACATGAGTCCTCTTTTCCGTCGCAGGCCCCCTCGGGACCGGCTCGTCACCCTCGTCCGCAAGCCCGGCTGTCATCTGTGCGACGACGCGCAGGCCGTGGTGGAGAAGGTGTGCGGCGAGCTCGGCGTCCCCTGGGAGCAGAAGGACATCACCCAGGACGCCGAGCTCCACGACCGGTACTGGGAGCAGATCCCCGTCGTCCTGGTGGACGGCGAGCAGCACACCTTCTGGCGCGTCAACGAGGACCGCCTCCGCAAGGCACTGAACGACTAGGCCAAGCCGCTGACCACCGGTCCCCGGCCGCCCGGACCGGGGCGTTGACCGAGTGGTCCGGGTAGTCCGGAGTAACCCGGAAAGTCGCTTAGGATCGATGGTGAAGAGGTCGCGGGGGCGTAGATCGTGAGGAGAGTGTGCGGCTTTGCCCCCCATCTCAGAGGAACGAGGGTGCGCCCGCGCCGGTTCCGTTTCCGTGCGCCGGGGGCGCGTGACCCCGGTCACGTTGGCCGGGCAAATCGGACACCATCTTTGTGCACGCGTTCACAAAGACATAGCCTGCATTCGACGGGGCGGTCATGTAGGGACGTATGACCGCCTACAGCCCCGCTCTACCCGCAGGAGCACCGTGGCAACTGGCCGAACACACCGACCGGCGACCCGCAGCCGAGGGATTCCCGAGGCCACCGTCGCCCGGCTTCCGCTGTACCTCCGAGCCCTCACCGCGTTGTCGGAGCGCTCGGTCCCCACGGTCTCCTCCGAGGAGCTGGCGGCCGCGGCGGGGGTCAATTCCGCGAAGCTGCGCAAGGACTTCTCGTACCTGGGTTCCTACGGGACCCGGGGTGTCGGCTACGACGTCGAGTATCTCGTGTACCAGATCTCCCGTGAACTCGGCCTGACCCAGGACTGGCCGGTTGTGATCGTAGGAATCGGCAATCTCGGCGCCGCGCTCGCCAACTACGGCGGCTTCGCCTCCCGTGGTTTCCGCGTCGCCGCGCTCATCGACGCCGACCCCGCGCTCACCGGCAAGCCGGTCGCCGGGATCCCGGTGCAGCACACCGACGACCTGGAGAAGATCATCAAGGACAACGGGGTGTCCATCGGGGTCATCGCGACCCCGGCCGGCGCCGCCCAGCAGGTCTGCGACCGGCTCGTGGCCGCGGGGGTCACCTCCATCCTGAACTTCGCGCCGACCGTGCTGAACGTGCCGGACGGCGTCGACGTGCGCAAGGTCGACCTCTCCATCGAGCTGCAGATCCTCGCCTTCCACGAGCAGCGCAAGGCCGGTGAGGAGGCCGCCGCCGAGGGCGCCGTCCCGGCCGCCGCCACCCGGCCGGATTCCGCCGACCAGGGGCCCGACGGGGACGTGCCCGCGGTGATGCCGGCATGAGTCTCCTCGTCGTCGGGCTGAGCCACCGCAGCGCCCCGGTCAGCGTGCTGGAGCGGGCCTCGCTGAACGCGGACGCCCAGAACAAGCTGCTGCAGGACACCGTGGCCGCCGAACCGGCCGCCGAGGCCGCCGTGCTCGCCACCTGCAACCGGATCGAGCTGTACGCCGACGTGGACAAGTTCCACGCCGGCGTCGCCGAGCTGTCCACGCTGCTCGCCCAGCACAGCGGGGTCGGGCTGGAGGAGCTCACCCCCCACCTCTACGTGCACTACGAGGACCGGGCCGTGCACCACCTGTTCTCGGTGGCGTGCGGGCTGGACTCCATGGTCGTCGGCGAGGGGCAGATCCTCGGCCAGATCAAGGACTCCCTGGCCCGGGCGCAGGAGCTGCACACCGCTGGCCGGCTGCTGAACGACCTGTTCCAGCAGGCCCTCAGGGTCGGCAAGCGCGCCCACTCCGAGACCGGCATCGACCGCGCCGGGCAGTCCCTGGTCACCTTCGGCCTGGAGCAGCTGGCCCGGGGCGCGGACGTGCGGGCCTGGGCCGGCGGCAAGAAGGCCCTGGTGATCGGCGCCGGTTCGATGTCGTCGCTGGCCGCGGCCACGCTGGCGCGCGCCGGGGTCGCCGAGGTGGTCATCGCCAACCGCACCTTCGACCGGGCCGAGCGTCTCGCGCGGACTCTCACCGAGGGCGACGACACCGGCGTGCGGGCCCGCGCGGTGCCGATGGAGTCGGTGGCCGCCGAACTGACACGTGCCGACATCGCCGTCTCCTGCACCGGCGCGACGGGCCTCGTGCTGACGGCCGAGGCGGTCGCCGCGGCGGTGGCGGACCGCACCGGGCAGCCGGTCGCCGAGATCGCCGACGACCGCCGTACGGCCGCGCCGGCCCAGGGCGCGCCGGCGTCCGTGACCGCAGGCGGCGACGAGGGGTGCCCGCTCGACCTGTCCGCCGTGCAGCCCGGCTTCTCCGTCATGGGGGAGGCCGCCGTGGCCGGCCTGGACGCGGCGGCGCTGGAGCAGCACGCGGCCTGGGTCGCGGGCGGCGCCGTGGACCGCCGGGAGGCCGCGCGCCGCGGTCCCGAGGCGGACGCCGAGCTGATCGGCGCGCTCGCCGCGACCGCGGCGAGCGCCGGCCGCGTCCCGGAGCTGCGCCGGCCCGAGCCGGTCGCCGAGGCGCCGCGTCCGCGGCCGGTGCTGTTCCTGCTCGACCTGGCCATGCCGCGGGACGTCGACGCGGCCGTGCACCGGCTGGCCGGGGTGCGGCTGGTGGACATCGAGTCGCTCGCCGAGGCCTCCGCCGACGCGCCGATGGCGGCCGACGTCGACCAGGTGCGGCGTATCGTCTCCGACGAGGTGGCCGCCTTCGGGGCGGCGCAGCGGGCGGCGCACATCACGCCGACCGTGGTCGCCCTGCGCACCATGGCCGCCGATGTGGTGGCGAGCGAGATCGCCCGCCTGGAGGGGCGGCTGCCCGGCCTCGACGACAAGCACCGCGCCGAGATCACGCAGACCGTCAAGCGCGTCGTGGACAAGCTGCTGCACGCGCCGACCGTCCGGGTCAAGCAGCTCGCGGCCGAGCCCGGCGGCGCCGGGTACGCGGACGCGCTGCGCACCCTGTTCGACCTCGACCCGGAGACCGTGGCCTCCGTCTCCCGCGCCGAGGACAGCACCGACAAGAACCGAGGGCCAGCATGAATGACAAGCCGCTGAGGCTCGGGACCAGGCGCAGCAAACTCGCCATGGCCCAGTCCGGGCAGGTGGCGGACGCCGTGCGCCGGGTGACCGGGCGGCCCGTCGAACTCGTCGAGATCACCACGTACGGCGACGTCTCCCGCGCGCACCTCGCGCAGATCGGCGGCACGGGCGTGTTCGTCACCGCGCTGCGGGACGCGCTGCTGCGGGGCGAGGTCGACTTCGCGGTCCACTCGCTGAAGGACCTGCCCACCGCGCAGCCCGAGGAGCTGGTCCTGGCCGCCGTGCCGGTACGGGAGGACCCGCGGGACGTGATCGTCGCCCGGGACGGGCTGAAGCTCACCGACCTGCCGCGCGGCGCGCGCATAGGCACCGGCTCCCCGCGCCGCATGGCCCAGCTGAACGCGTACGCGCGCGGCCACGGGCTGGACATCGAGACGGTGCCGATCCGCGGCAACGTCGACACCCGGATCGGGTACGTCCGCAGCGGCGAGCTCGACGCGGTCGTCCTGGCCGCCGCCGGGCTGAACCGGATCGGCCGCGGCGACGACGTGACGGACTTCCTGCCGGTCGACACGGTTCTGCCCGCCCCCGGCCAGGGGGCCCTGGCGATCGAGTGCGCCGCCGGTAACGCGGACCTGATCGCCGCGCTCGCCGAGCTCGACGACCCGTTCACGCGGGCCGCCGTGACGGCCGAGCGGTCACTGCTCGCCGCCCTGGAGGCCGGTTGCAGCGCCCCTGTGGGCGCGCTGGCCGACCTTCCCCCACTCTCGGCTCCGCTCGAGCGGGGGGACCCCCAGGCCGACCGGCAGATTGTCAAGGAAATGCGCCTGCGGGGCGTCGTCGGCACCACCGACGGCACCACGCTGGTGCAGCTGTCCACCACCGGTCCCGTGCCCCAGACGCACGACCGGGCAGTGGCGCTCGGCCGCGGACTCGCCGCCGAGATGCTCGCCCAGGGCGCGGCCGGTCTGATGGGGGAGCGAGCACATTGAGCCCCACCACCCTTCCCGCCGGTCCGGAACACGGGCACGTCACCTTCCTGGGTGCCGGACCCGGAGATCCGGGACTGCTGACACTGCGCGCCGTGGAGGCGCTGGCGAACGCGGACGTCCTCGTCGCCGAGCACGAGGTGCTCGACGTCGTCCGCAAGCACGCCCGGCAGGGCGTCGCCGAAGTGCACACGGACGCGGATCCGGCCACGGACCCGGTCTTGGGCACAGGCACGCCCCAGCTGACGGTCGTCAACGGCACGTCGACGACCGCTGGAGTCCCCGCTGTGCGGGATGCCGCACATCTTGTCATGGAGGCCGCGCGGGGCGGCAGGCGGGTCGTGCGTGCGGTGTCCGGGGACCCCGGGCTGGACGCCTACGCCGCCGAGGAGATGCTGGCGTGCGCCGCCGCGGGGGTGCCCTTCGAGGTCGTCCCGGGCGTCGCCACGGCCGTCGGCGTGCCCGCGTACGCCGGTGTGCCGCTGCGGGACGCGCACGGCGCCGACGTGCGGTTCGTGGACGCCCGCACCGCCTCGGACCGCTGCTGGACCGAGGTGGGCGCCTCCGACGGCACGGTCGTCGTCTCGACGACGCTGGACGGGGTGGGCGCGGCGGCCGGTGAGCTGGTGTCCGCCGGCCGCAAGCCGGACACCCCGATGACGGTCACCGTCGCCGGCACGACGACCCGGCAGCGGACCTGGACCGCCACGCTCGGCACGATCGCGCAGACGCTGAAGCAGGCCAAGGCGCTGCCCTCGCCGGAGGGCGGGCGGCCGGTGATAGCCGTGGTCGGCGAGCGGTCCGCCGCAGCCCGGCGCGAGCAGCTGTCGTGGTTCGAGAGCAAGCCGCTGTTCGGCTGGAAGGTCCTCGTGCCGCGCACGAAGGAGCAGGCGGCGTCGCTCTCCGACCAGCTGCGCTCGTACGGGGCCGTGCCGCACGAGGTGCCGACGATCGCGGTCGAGCCGCCGCGCACGCCCCAGCAGATGGAGCGCGCGGTGAAGGGGCTGGTGACCGGCCGGTACGAGTGGATCGCCTTCACGTCGGTCAACGCCGTCAAGGCCGTGCGGGAGAAGTTCGAGGAGTACGGGCTCGACGCGCGGGCGTTCGCCGGGATCAAGGTCGCGGCGGTGGGCGAGCAGACCGCGAAGGCGCTGATCGCGTTCGGCGTGAAGCCGGACCTGGTGCCCAGCGGCGAGCAGTCGGCCGCGGGCCTGCTGGAGGACTGGCCGCCGTACGACCCGGTCTTCGACCCGATCGACCGGGTGTTCCTGCCGCGGGCGGACATCGCCACGGAGACGCTGGTCGCCGGGCTGATCGAGCTGGGCTGGGAGGTCGACGACGTCACCGCCTACCGGACCGTGCGGGCCTCGCCGCCGCCGGCGGAGACCCGGGAGGCGATCAAGGGCGGCGGCTTCGACGCCGTGCTGTTCACGTCGTCCTCCACGGTGCGGAACCTGGTCGGCATCGCCGGCAAGCCGCACAACGTGACGGTGATCGCCTGCATCGGCCCGGCCACGGCGAAGACCGCCGAGGAGCACGGGCTGCGGGTGGACGTCATGGCGCCCGAGCCGTCCGTGCACAAGCTGGCGGAGGCGCTGGCCGACTTCGGCATGAAGCGGCGGCTGGCGGCGATCGAGGCGGGCGAGCCGGTGACGCGGCCGAGCGAGCGGCGGCCGGGGGCGCGGCGGAGGCGTACGACGACCTGAGAGCCGATGTGTCGGCGGCGGCTCCGTACCCGGGGATCGGGTGCGGGGCCGCCGCGCGTTCGTCCCCTCAGTGCCGGGCCGCGTACGGCAGGAAGGCCGTCCAGGTGGCGGGGGCGAGGGTGAGGCGGGGGCCGGTGGGGGTCTTGGAGTCGCGGACGAGGATGTGGTCGGGGATCGCTGCCACTTCGACGCAGGACGGGCCGTCGTCCGAGCTGTGGCTGCTCTTTATCCACTCCAGCTCGGTACCGGCTCCGCCAGAGGGCTTGAAGGTCATGACTCTCCCAGCACTGTCTCGATGAAGGCCAGCGACTCCCGGGGCGTGAGAGCCTGCGCTCGGATGATCCCATAGCGCATGTCGAGGACCGTGGTCTCCTTGGGGTTGCAGAACACGGGGTTCGTGAGTGGTGCTTCGCCGAGCCCCACGGTTGCCCCGTCCTTGAGTTTGAGCAGTCGGAAGGGGCCGCCGAGGCCTGAGTTCTCCTCACTGCCCAGAGGCAGGATCTGCAGGTCGACGTTGGGCAACCTGGCCACCTCCAGCAACCGTTGGAGCTGTCCGCGCATCACCATCCTGCCTCCGATCGGCCGCCGTAGCGTCGCCTCGCACAGCACGAAGTTGAACAGTGGCTTGGCCGTCGCGCTGCTGATGATCTCCTGGCGAGCCAGCCGCGCGGCCAGTTGCTGCTCCAACTCCTCCTCCGTGAAGGGAGGCCGCCGGGAGCTGAAGACGGCCCGTGCGTAGTCTCCGGTCTGGAGGAGGCCGTCGACGACCGAGTTGTTGTAGGAGCAGATCTGTACCGCCTCGACCTCCAGGCGCTTCACGTCCCGCACCTTCTTCGGGTACCGGACCTCCGCCACGTCCGTCTTCATCGCGGCGATCCGGCCGCCCGCCCCCAGCACCTCGTCCGCGCTGTCCAGGTACTCCGGGCGGGGAATGCGCCGTCCCCGCTCCACCGATGAGACCAGGTCCTCCCCGTAGCCGATGGCCGCGCCGAACTTGGCCTGCGTGAGGCCGGCCGCCTCGCGCCACAGCTTCAGCTGCCGGGAGACCGTGCGCATCACGGCCCCGGCCTCCTCGTCCTCCAGCCCCGCGTCCCAGTCGCTCATGCCGCTCGCCCTCCCGCCGAGTCCTTCTCTGTCCAACCGGGACGCCCGTACTCAGGTCACCCCGTACAGCCCGGACAGAAACCGGACACTCCACGGACGGTCGCCGTCCGCACGGGCCGCCTCGCCCGCTTGGCCGCACCGGCTCCCCGCCACGCGCCGCGGCGCCCGCCGGTGACCCGCTGCCGACGCGCCCCACCGGCGCCCGGAAACACGGGACCCGGTGGGGCGCGGGCCGGGGCCGCGGGCGGTAAAAGACCAAAGAACCGGAGGAAATAACCCTCCCAACCGACCAAACCCCGCGTACGTCACCCGGGCGGGTGAAACCGGTCGGTGCGGCTGGCGCGTCGGCGGCCCGGGCGTGCAGTCTCGCCCCCAGGCACCACCACAACCCCACACATGCATCGGCCCCCGCCGGGACTGCCATCCCAGTGCGAGGGCCTGACCATCGAGGAAGAAGGCCCTTCCCCATGGCTGAGAAGAAGCCTAACGCCGCCGCGCGTCCGAATCAGGACGTTCGGCGGACCACCACCCGCTCCGGCGTCACCCACGTACGGGCGTACCAGCCGGACAACTACACGATCGTCGGCAACCACCTCCTCCAGCACCGCGAGCTGTCGCTGACCGCCATCGGGCTGGCCACCCACATCCTGTCGCTGCCGGAGGGCTCCCCAGTCGACATCCGCAGCCTGGCCGAGCACTTCGCGGAAGGCCGGGACCGGATCGCGTTCGCGCTGCGGGAGCTGGAGGCGCACGGCTATCTGGAGCGGGTGCGCGAACGGACGGAGACGGGGCGTCTGTTCACGCGTACGTACGCCCACCACGTCCCCGGCAGGGCGAGCGGGACGGCCGAACCTCCCGCCTCCGGCCGCGTCGCCGCGCCGCGCGTCCGCGACCTCGGTCCCGCCGCCCGCCCTCCGGCGGACGGCCGGGAAACGCCTCAGGAGGACGGCCGGCCCGAAGCCCCCGCCCCCACCGCGCCGCCGGACCCGACGGAAGGGGACGCCCGTCGCGGTCGGCACCACGAGCGGGCCGTCACCCTCCTCGCCGGTCTGCGCCGCACCGACGAGCGCCTCACCCTCTCCCACCGGGACGTGCACCGGCTCGCGCCCGCCGTCACCGCCTGGTTCGACGGCGGCGCCACGGCCGCCGCCGTCCACCGCGCCCTGACCACCGGCCTGCCCCCGGACATCCAGAACCCGGCCCGGCTGCTCGCCTACCGCCTCCAGGAGCTCCTGCCGCCGCCCCTGCCCCCGCGTTCCGCGCCCGCGTCGTCCGCCGCACCGGACGACGAGGCCGCCCGCCGACCGCTTCCCTTCCAGACCTGCGACGGCTGCGAACGCGCCTTCCGCGCCGCACACCCCGGCCGCTGCCGCGACTGCCGGTCCGGGCCGCCGACGACAGCCGAGCCGCTCCGCGCCGCCTGAACCGTCCCGGTGCCCGGCCACGGCTCGACGCGCGCTCCAGGCGGCCCGGAACGCCCGCGACCCACCCGGCCGGACCCCGCGTCGCGGGCGTCCTCCCCGGGGGGCCGCCCGGCGGTCCGGACGGGGACTCCCCGCCGTTGCGGGCAACGACGTCGTCGACGGCGGAGCTGCGCCTGGGGCCTGTCCGATCAGGTCGGTGATTCAGCGCTGTCCGATCGACTGCGGCTCACCGGCCCGGCTGCTCTGATGGGCCAGGACTCGCAACGCGTCCGAAGAGGCTGAGTCCTTCGGGGTGTAGATCTCCACTCGGTGGTCGGGGCTGTCGGGTTGGAGCCACACCTGGTAGTCCACGTTCACGGCACCGACGGTGGGGTGCTGCAGGTGCATGGCCCCGACGGTGCAGTCGGATACGTCACCGGTGGCCCACATCGTGGCGAAGTCGTCGCTGCGCATGGTGAGTTCACCGATCAGTCCTGCCAGGCGGGCATCGGTGGGGTACCGGCCCGCGGTGAGTCGCAGGTAGGCGACGTGGATGCGGGCGAGTTCGTGCCAGTTGCGGTACATGTCGCGGGTGAGGGGATCGAGGAAGAACATCCGCGGGATCGACGGACGCCGTGCCGGGTCTCGCGGCGCTTCGTAGGAGATGTGCTCGGCGACGAGCGCGTGTCCGGTGCGGTTCCATGCGAGCACGTCCCCACGCCTGCCGAGAACAATCGCGGGTATGGCCTCACCGAGTGATTCCAGGAGCGTGAGGACTCGCGGGTGAGGCTCCTCGCGAGGCGGTTCGCACAGGCCGGGCTTCACGGATTGCCGAGCGAGATTGTGCAGGTGGACGGTCTCCACCTGGTCGAGCCGGAGCACACGGGCGAGCGCGTCGAGAACCTGCTCGGAAGCGGTCTCGGCCTGGCCCTGTTCCAAGCGCGTGTAGTACCCCACACTCACTCCGGCGAGCTGGGCGAGCTCTTCACGCCGTAGGCCGGGGACCCGGCGAGAGGTGCCGTAGGTGCGCAGGCCGATCTCGGCCGGAGTGACCCGATCACGGCGACTCTTCAGGAACGTTCCGAGACTCTCCATGAGCCCGAGCCTAGGATGCCGGCCAGGCCGGTGGGTGTACCTGTCAGGTGTACCCACGGCACGGGGATGGTTGCCGACCGCGTCGCGCCGGACCGTCGACGGCATGACTCAACAGCGTGTGCACAACTCACCCGGTCTGCGGGCGTGGCTCGGGCTCGCGGTGATCCTCGGACCGGTCCTCCTCGTCTCCATGGACGGATCGATCCTGTTCCTGGCGATGCCGCGGATAAGCCAAGCCCTCTCACCGACCGCCGACCAGGCGTTGTGGATCCTGGACATCTACGGCTTCGCCGTCGGCTCCTTGCTGATCGCCTTCGGCAGCATCGGCGACCGCTACGGCCGGCTGAAGCTGCTGATGATCGGCGCGACCGTGTTCGGAGCCGGGTCCGCCGGGGCAGCGTTCGCACCGGGCCCGGAGCTTCTCGTCGCCTTCCGAGCGCTCATGGGGGTGGCCGGCGCGACCCTCCTGCCCTCGGCCCTGGCCGTGCTGAGCGAGCTGTTCCCCGACTCCCGGCGCCGGGCGCAGGCCATCGGCATCTTCGCCGCCGCGTTCGCCGCCGGGTTCGCCGTCGGCCCGATCATCGGCGGCACCCTGCTGGAGCGGTTCTGGTGGGGCTCGGTCTTCCTCGTCAACCTCCCCGTCATCGTCGTGTTTCTGCTGTTCGCGCCTGTCCTTCTCCGCGAGGTCCGCGCGACTCGGCCAGGTCGCATCGACTCGCTCAGTGTCGCGACCTCCGCCGGAGGTCTCCTGCTCACGATCTACGGTCTCAAGGACATGGCCGCAGACGGAGTGTCGGTCCTGCCGGCCGTGACGGCGCTCCTCGGCGTCGTGCTGCTGACGTGGTTCGCTCTCCGCCAGCGGCACCTCGAGCACCCGCTGATCGACTTCTCCCTGTTCCGTGACCGCGTCTTCACGATCGCGATCATCACCGGTCTGCTGCCGCTGGCAGCGTGGTCGGCGGCGGCGTACCTGGCAGGCGTCTACCTCCAGTCCGTCCTGAGCCTGAGCGTCCTGCACGCGGCACTCCTGGCGCTCCCCGGTGCGGTCGTCCTCACGGTCTCCTGCATCGTCACGCCGGCTGTCGTCGATCGCATCGGCAAGAGGGCCGCGCTCATCATCTGCCACTTCTCCATCGCGGCCGGTCTGATGCTGTTGCTCCCCACCACGACAACAGGCGGGATCGGTTGGTACATCGCTTCGACGGCGATCACCGGCGTGGGTTACGGCATCTCCTTCAGCGTCGTCGCCGATACCGCGGTCGGGGCAGTTCCTACGGAACGAGCGGGATCGGCGGGCGCGATCGCCGAGACCAGCAACGAGATCGGCAATGCCCTCGGTATCGCGATCCTCGGGTCACTCGCCGCGCTGATCTTCCGGCTCCAGGGGCCGGATCTCGCCCCCACCCTCGACGAGACCCTCCAGCTGCCCGATCTCGCGCCCGCAGCGGTCCAGGAGGCGAAGGGGGCTTTCGTCACCGGTCTGCACGCCGCTGCCGTGGTGGCCGGCGTGCTGCACGCCGTACTCGGGACCGTTGCCCTGCGCCGGCTCCCCAAGTCGGTGCCCGGCGAGCCCACGACGGACCGAGTGGAAAGCAAGGCTTGATGGCTCACGCCAACGCACCCCTGTCGGCCGAGGGCCGACGGCCGGGCAAGGACCGCCGGCGCCAAACGCGGCTACGTCCACCTCCATTCCATGGTTGACGGATTCTCCCGGCTCGCCTGCACCGAGCCACTGGCCGCAGGCGGCCAGCCACCCGCAGCGAGCCTTCGGAGTGGCGTCACCAGCGTCCTGCCCTCGTACACCTAGCCGTCGACCTCGTACCGGCCGACCTCGAGGAAGTACCGCAGCGCTTCCGGAGTGTTGTCGTCCAGGGCCGCGCCCGCCGCCGCCCGCAGGGCGTCGCTGCTGCTGGGGTCGGCGAGGATGCGGGCGATGGCGACGCGGTCGTCCTCGGCCTGGGCGAGCCGGTAGCCGGTCTCGAGCCAGGCGCGCATCTCCTCGGGGGTGCCGTCGTCGAGGAGGGCGTTGGCCTCCCGGATCACGCGCCTGCCGCTGTCGGGGTCGGCGAGGGTGCGGGCGATGGCGACGCGGTCGTCCTCGGCCTGGGCGAGCCGGTAGCCGGTCTCGAGCCAGGCGCGCATCTCCTCTTCGGTGCCGCTGTCGAGGAGGGCGTTGGCCTCCTGGGTGACGCGCCTGCCGCTGTCGGGGTCGGCGAGGATGCGGGCTATGGCGACGCGCAGGTCGTCCACGTCCATCTCGTCGTAGGGGGAGCCCGTCTCCGACGCCGCGGCGGCGGCCGGGGGCGTCGTGGCGGCGGCGTGGGACGGAGCGGTGAGCAGCAGGGCCGGGGCGAGGGCGCCGGCGGCCACGGCGAGGGCGGTACGGGTCAGTCTCACGAAGTGAACCACCTTGTGTCGTAGGCACGGAACGGTCCGGCGGAGTGCCGTCGAGAGATCGTTCCAGGGGAAAGCGACCGGGACGCTATCAGGACCAGGCAGTCTTCGCAGATCTTTAACTGCCCGCGGCACGCAGGCGGTTCCGTCCCGGCCCGGGCCGCCCGGCGGTCCGGACGGAAGCCCTCGGCCGGCCGGGCGGACCGGAACGCCCGGGCTCGGCGCCGCGGGGGAGCGGGGGAACGGACCGGGCCGCCCGCGCAGCCGTGGGGCCGGCCCGGGACCGGCCGCCCGCCGCCCCGGAGGCAGCCGGTCACGCCCGCGTCCGTGGCGGCGCCGCGCCGACGCCGCGTCGGCAAAGGCGGGGGCGGGGCGGGCGTAGCGTAGAAGGCATGACGACGTACGGATCCTTCCCCGGCACGCGGCCGCGGCGTCTGCGCACCACCCCCGTCATGCGCCGGATGGTCGCCGAGACCAGGCTGCACCCCGCCGACCTCATCCTCCCGGCCTTCGTGCGCGAGGGCGTCAGCGAGCCGGTGCCGATCGCGGCGATGCCGGGCGTCGTGCAGCACACCCGGGACAGCCTGAAGAAGGCCGCCGCGGAGGCCGTCGCGGCGGGAATCTCCGGGATCATGCTGTTCGGCGTGCCGGAGGAGTCGAAGAAGGACGCGCTCGGCACGGCGGGCACCGACCCGGACGGCATCCTCCAGGTGGCCCTGCGCGACGTGCGGGCCGAGGTCGGCGACGACCTGCTCGTCATGTCCGACCTGTGCCTCGACGAGTTCACCGACCACGGGCACTGCGGGGTCCTGGACGAGCGGGGGCGGGTCGACAACGACGCCACCCTGGAGCGGTACGCCGAGATGGCGCAGGTCCAGGCCGACGCGGGCGCCCACGTGGTGGGCCCCAGCGGGATGATGGACGGGCAGATCGGGGTCGTCCGCGACGCCCTCGACCAGATCGGCCGCGAGGACGTGGCGATCCTCGCCTACACCGCGAAGTACGCCTCCGCCTTCTACGGGCCGTTCCGCGAGGCCGTCGGCTCCTCGCTGCAGGGCGACCGCAAGACGTACCAGCAGGACCCGGCCAACGTCCGGGAGTCCCTGCGGGAACTGGCCCTCGACCTGGAGGAGGGGGCCGACATGGTGATGGTCAAGCCGGCCGGGCCCTACCTCGACATCCTGGCGCGCGTCGCGGACGCGGTGGACGTGCCGGTCGCCGCCTACCAGATCTCCGGCGAGTACTCGATGATCGAGGCCGCCGCCGAGAAGGGCTGGATCGACCGGGACCGGGCCATCCTGGAGACGCTGACCGGCATCAAGCGGGCCGGTGCGCGCACCATCCTCACCTACTGGGCCGTCGAGGTGGCCCAGCGGCTCGGACGGTAGTTCCCCGCCGGTCGCCAGCGGGCCGGGGCGCCGGCTCTCAGTACGCCAGGGCGTCGGCTCTCAGTACGCCAGGGCGTCGGCCATGCTCGTCTGCCAGTACGTCACCTTCAGCGAGCTGTCGTAGTGGACGCCCTCGGCCGGCAGGGCCGGCGTCGCGGCGGGGCCGCCGCTGCTGCCGGGGGTGCGGCCCTGGAAGCCGACGGTGAGCCGGTGGCCGGTGGCGCCGCCGTCGCCGCTGCCGTCGGCGGCGGACAGCAGGACGCCCGCGTAGCCGGACTGGCCGGGCGCGAGGGTGGTCACCGCCTGCGGCTTCGAGCTCTCGATCGCCTGCGGGGCCCACTGCATCCCGTCGAAGCGGAGCACCGGGTAGTAGGTCAGGTCACACGTCTTCGAGCCGGTGTTCTTCACCGTGATCAGCAGGTGGTTGAGGGGGCGGGGGACCGGCTGGGCGGTGACGGCGGTGTTGGAGCCGTTGCAGGAGACGCGGTTCTCCGGGGCGTGGGGGTCGGTGTCCGCGCTCGCGGCGGAGGGCGTGTTCCGGCCCGCGGCGGAACCCCGGCTCGCGGCCGGGCCCTTGTCCGAGGAGGCCGTGGCCGTGGCCGTGGCCGAGGACGAGGACGAGGAGGAGGCGGCCGGGGCGCCGGTGCCGTCGGCCGTGGGCGCGGCGGTGGTCGCCGCCGCGGTGGGCCGCTGGGCGCCCTCGTCCCGGGTGCCGGTGCCGTCGTTGCACGCGGTGAGGGCCAGGGCGGCGAGGGTGACGCCGGCGGCGGCGAGCAGGCGGGTGCGGGGGAGAGCGGTGCGGTGGGTGCGCATGGCTGGTTCCTTTCCGATGGGCGTGAACCGGAGGCCGCCGTCCGACCGGAGACCGGCAGCGGCGTGCTTGGATGACCAGAGCTTGTGCGGCGATCCGTCCCGGCTGCCACATCCACCGGGCGATCAGGGACGCTGGAACGCTTGCACCGGCCTGACCTGGGGGAACGACCCTTCCCTGGAACGGGGACATGGGATGGGGGGATGGAGGCATGGTGTCGGACGGCACTGCCGCGGCTGACTTCGCCGCGATGCTGAAGGGGCTGAAGGACCGCTCCCGGCTGAGCTACGGGGTGCTCGCCAAACGGCTCCACATGAGCACGTCGACGCTGCACCGGTACTGCAACGGGGACGCCGTGCCCACGGACTACGCCCCCGTCGAACGGCTGGCCCGCCTGTGCAGGGCGACGCCGGAGGAACTGGTGGAGCTGCACCGCCGGTGGGTGCTGGCGGACGCGCTGCGCGGGCGCAAGGGGGGCGCGACGGCGGGAAGCCCCGCGGAGGCGGGGGCGTCAGCGGCTCCGGTGGCTCCGGAGACTCCAGTGACTCCGGTGGCCCCGGCTGCTCGGGTGGCTCCCGCGGAGACCGCGCCGCAGGCTCCGGAAGTCCCCGCGCAGGCTCCGGAAATCCTCGCGGAGACCGCGCCGAGGACACCGGAGACCGTGCCGGACGCCCCGGAGACCCCGGAGGCCGGCGCGGAAACGGCGCCGGTGCCCGCGTACGCGGCTTCGGAAGCGGTCGTGACCTCGGCGGCCCCGGAGCCGCGCCGCCGTGCCCGTGCCGCTGTCACCGCCGGGGCCGCCGTGGCCGCCGTCCTCGGGGCCGTCGTGTTCGCCGTGAACCAGCCCTCCGGCGGCACGGACGGCGACGGGCGCCGGAGCCACGCCGGAGCCGTCGCGCCGGCCGACGACGGAACCCGGGGAACCGCGTCCCCGTCCACCACCCGCTCGTCCTCGTCCTCGCCCTCCTCCTCGCCGTCCGCCTCCCCCTCCCGGAAGGAGGAGGACAAGCCGAAGGCGGCCGGCCCGTCGGCCACCGCGAGTCCCACGGGCGGCAGGCGCGGCGGCAGCGGCGGGTCCGGGGCCGGCGCCTCCTCGGCCGCCCCGCTGACCGTGAACACGTTCCCCTACGACTGGGAGAACCCCTGCGCCCAGCGCTATCTGGTCGACCGGCCGCCCGGCGAGGTGGAGGGGCCGCCGCTGGAGCAGGACGCGCCCGCCTGGGTGGCCAGGTACGGCGCCGTCTCCTCCGGAGAGCAGTACGTGAAACTCACCGTGCAGGGCACCGGCGAGGAGACGGTGGTCGTGGAGGACCTGACGGTCCGGATGGCCGGCAAGCGCGCACCGCTCGCCTGGAACGACTACGCCATGGGCTACCCGGACGTCGGCTGCGGCGGCGACGTGCCCAAGCGCTCCTTCACGGTCGCCCTCGACGCCGTGCGCCCCGCCGTCGTCCCGGACGCGGGCCACCAGGACTTCCCGTTCACGGTGAGCCGGTCCGACCCGGAGGTCTACTACATCCGGGCCGACGCCTCCGCCTACGACGTCAGCTGGTACCTGGAGCTGACGTGGTCCAGCGGCTCCCGGCGCGGGACGGTGACGGTGAACGACGACGGCCGCCCGTTCCGCACCAGCGGCAACAACGGGCGTCCCGCCTACGAGTTCTCGCTCAGCAGCGACGAGTGGGTCGAGGCGGGCACCTGAACCGGACCGTGACCGGCCCGGACCGTGACCGTTCCGGGCGCGGCCGCTTCGGGCCGGGGTCGCTCCGAGCCGAGGTCGCTCCGAGCCTAGGCGCCGTGCCGCGCCGCGGGCACGGCCGGCTGCCTCGCCAGATCGCGACGGGCCTTCGAGCGCGTGAAAGCTCTCACCGTCATCACGCCGATCGCGATCATCGGCGTCGACCTGATCCCGGGTGTCCCGAGGCTGTGCCGAGTTGAGGCCGTTCCTGGTGACACCCGTGTGTGGTCGCCGGGCGTGTATCGGCTCCGGATTCCGCATCGACGATCAGGCGCTGGCAGAGCGCGCGGCTCTCGCGCGGAGCGGCATCTCCGCCCCGATGCGCCTGGCCCGCTCCCGCCGCGCCTCCGCCCCCTCCCCGAAGCGGTACGCCCACTCCGGCGTCGGCGCGGTCGCCCGGAACGTCACCCAGCGCGACCCCGCCGCCCGACGGAAGTGCTGACGCCCAAGATCGTCACATTGCCGGGCATGTCTGTGCCCGGCACCGCGTCAATCACCGGGCGGGTGCGGGGCTCGACGCGCTGCGAGTCGCACTGACACAGATCGTCAACTGATTGATCCTCACGGGTCTGGCCGCTGTCCCGGCCCTGCGTAGGCTTCCAAGAAGGCGGCGGTGCGGATTTGCGCACTCGATCTGTTGCCACGCCGAGTGTTCACCCACGTCCGCGAGAGAAGGATGCACACCCCTATGCGCGCCCTTGTGGTCGATCACAGTGACGCCGGACCCGTCCGGTTCGCCGATGTCGATGAGCCCGTACCGTCCACCGGCGAGGCGTTGGTGGAGATACGACACATCGGTCTCAACTTCGGAGAGCTGAATTACGTGCGCCAGTGGCCGGCCGGCGCTGTGCACGGTCACGACGCGGCCGGCGTCGTGGTGCGCGCCGCATCCGACGGCTCGGGGCCGCCCGAAGGTACGCGCGTCGCAGTGGGAATGGCGTCCCACGCGTGGGCGGAGCGGGTGGCAGTCAGCCCCGCCTCGCTCGGCACCGTCCCTGAGGGCGTGGACCTGGCCGACGCCGCTGCGCTCGGGATCGCCGGAGTCACCGCATTCCGGGTGCTGCGCAAGCGTTCCCTGCTGGCGCGCAATGTTCTGGTCACCGGCGCCAGCGGGGGCGTGGGGCACTTCGCCGTCCAGCTGGCGGCGCTGGCGGGCGCCCGGGTGACGGCACTCGTCGGTTCGCCGGAGCGGGCCGCCGGACTCCGTGAACTCGGCGCCGACAGGGTCCTGACCGATCTGGCCGAAACCGGGGACCGGTTCGACCTGGTCCTGGACACGGTCGGCGGACCGCTGGTGGCCCAGGCGTGGAGTTCCCTCGCCGAGGGCGGCACCATCCACCTGGTCGGTTACTCCTCGGGGCAGGAAACCACGTTCCCGCCAGGGGCCTTGTTCGGCTTCGGTGAGCCCCGCAGCATCGCCACCTACGGGGACATGACACCGACCAGCGGGGAGCTGACGGATCTGCTGGGCCTCATGGCCGCCGGGAGGCTCTCGGCACCGATCGGACTGCGAGGCGACTGGCAGGACGTGGGCAACGCCGTCCAGGCGCTGTTCGCGCGGAAGGTGCGCGGAAAGGTCGTTCTTGACGTGGCCTGAAGCTGTGGACGAGGACACAGGCGCTTCGCCCTCCGGTGGGCGGTTCGCGGCGGTGGACGAGAATGGACCCATGGATGCGCTGGCGGAGGTCTTACGCGTTTCGGGTGCGCGTGGGGCGCTCGGAGTCGTGCTGAAGGCCGGAGGAACCTGGGGCCTGTGGCTGGACTCCTATCCGGGAGCGGCACTGCACGTGGTGTCCCGCGGCACTGTGTGGCTCCATGTCACGGGCGAGAAGCCTCTTCAGGTGCAGGCCGGAGACGCCGTCCTGGTGTCGCCGGGCACCGCACACGGGATAGCCGGCGGCGCCGGCGTGACGATGGGTTCCTGCGACCGTGAGGCGGCGGCCCGGGCTTTTGGCGATGGCCGGGCCCTGCGGCTGGGCTCGGCGCCGGTGCAGACGGAAGTGATCGTCCTGCACTACGAGCAGGACCCGGAGGTGCGCACACCGGTGCTTACCTCCCTCGCCCGGCCGATGCACGTCACAGCCCAGGAGAACGCGCAGCTCAGAAGGAGCGTCGAACTCCTCGCTGCTGAACTCGCACAGCCGCAGATCGGCACCACCGCCGCCATCAACAGCATCGTCGACCTTCTGCTCGTCCAGTTCGTTCGCGCCTGGCTGGCCCGCCACCCGCAGGAGCAGTCCGGCTCATGGCTGGGAGCGATGCGTGATCAGGTCGTGCGCGACGCTCTGGCATGTGTCCACGCCCGACCGGGACACCCCTGGACCACGGAGACCCTGGCCGCCGCGACGAGCGTCTCCCGGGCGACGCTGTCCAGGCGTTTCCGGTCCGCCCTCGGACAGACGCCGGGTGCGTACCTGACGCAGTGGCGCATCGACCTGGCGTCCGTCAGGCTCCGCGATACCGATGAGCCGGTCGAGTCGATCTCCGGCGCGGTCGGATACGGCTCTCCGCACGCTTTCAGCCGTGCCTTCAAACGTGCCCGAGGCACGGCCCCGGGCGAGTACCGTTCTCGATTTCGCAAGTGACCGCTCGTGCGTGGGATCCCGCCCACTCGCTCTCGTCGCGGCCCGCGCCGCCGGCGTCCGGCCAAGCTCCCCGCAGACAAGGGCTATGACTACGACCACCTGCGGAAACGGCTTCGTAGGCGTCGTATCCGCCACCGCATCGCCCGCAAGGGCATCGAGCCGTCCACGCGGCTCGGCCGACACCGCTGGGTCGTCGAAGGAACGGTCTCCTGGCCGGCCGGATGCCGACGCCTGCACCGCCGCCACGAGCGCAAGGCCGAGCACTTCCTGGCCTTCATCGGCATCGCCGCAGCACTCATCAGCTACCGCCGACTCACCGACTGGAACAACCTCTTAGGGCCAAAGACGGAGAACGGCTCCTACCGGGGGCGGCGGACGGGCCGGACGGGTCCCGCGTACGGTGCCGGTATGCCTGACATTGCGCGGACGACGTCCTTCGATCTGGACGCATATCTCAAGCGGATCGGCTGGGAGGGGGAGCGGCGGGCCGACGCGGCGACGCTGCGGGGCGTGCATCTGGCCCATGCGTGGGCCATCCCGTTCGAGAACCTGGACCCCCTGCGCGGCAGGGCTCCCTCCCTCGAACCGGCCGCCCTGACGGACAAACTGGTCCACAGCCGGCGCGGAGGCTACTGCTACGAGCACAACACGCTGTTCGCCCGCGCCCTGGAGGAACTGGGCTTCGGGGTGACCCGGCTGACCGCGCGGGTCGTGGTGGGCGCGGACACCCTCACCGACCGTCCGCGCACCCACATGGCCCTGCTGGTCCACGCCCCCGGCGACCCGCAGCCGTACCTGGCCGACGTCGGCTTCGGGGCGATCGGCGCCCTGCTGGAGCCGGTGCCGCTGATCGCGGACACGGAGTTCCACGACGCGGGGCGCAGGCACCGCCTGGTGCACGCGCCGCACCGGGGGCCGCTGGAGCTGTGGGTGCTGGAGGCGTACCAGGAGCGAAGGGACGGGGCCGGCCCGGGCTCGTGGGCGGCGCAGTACGCGTTCACGGTCGAGCCCTTCGAGGCGTCCGACTACGAGGTGATCAACTGGTACATCGCCACCAGCCCGCGCTCCCCCTTCAGCCGCCGCCCCTACGCCCAGAGCCTCACCCCCGGCCGGCACCTCCTCCTCGACGGCCGCGTCCTCACCGAGACCCGCGCCGACGGCACCGTCACCCAGCGGGAACTCACGCACGAGGAGGAGGCACGCCGCATCCTGGACGAGGACTTCGGCATCACGGTCCCGGACGGCGTGACGCTGCTGGAGTGACCCCGCGCGCCGGGATCAGTCGTCCCACCAGAAGTGCCAGACGGGCCGGTCGAGGACCTGGCTCCCGGCGTAGGCGGCCAGGGTGGTGCCGCCGCCCTGCCGGAGGGCGCCGGGGCAGAACGCGAAGTGCTCGGCGGCGACGGCCGCCGCCTCCCCGAGGGTGGCCGGCGGGGCCGCGACGGACAGCAGGAGGTGGTCGAAGCCGAGCGCCACGACCCGTATGCCGAAGCGGTCCTCCCAGGAGCGCAGGACCGCGCTGAGGCGGGCCGTGTCGCCCTCGTGGCCGACCGGGCCCGTCCAGCCGAGGGCCGTGGGGATGTCGGCGCTGCGCCGGGCCGGGACGAGGGCCACGCGGGGATCCTTCAGGGGCCCGCCGTCCAGGAGGGAACCGGCGACGGCGGCGGCGACGGACTCCGGGTCCGGGACGCCGTCCGGATCCGGGGCGGCGGCCAGGCCGGGCCACCGGTCCCCCTCCGCCGCGCACTCCTCCCAGAGGCCGGCCAGGACCTCCTCGGCGTCGTGGTCCCCGGGATAGGACATCTCCCCGGGCGCCAGCTCCCACTGCCGCGGCCCGCCGTGACCGCCGCCGACGTCGAGGACGACCGGCAGCAGACCGACGGTGCGCGGCACCGACGCCAGCGCGGCCCAGGCGCCGGGCACGGCTCGTTCGTCCGCGCACCACAGCAGCGGTTCGTGCCACGGCCCCTCGGCCGTGGCGTCGATCAGCTCTCCGGCGGGCAGGTCCAGCCCGAGCGTACGGCCGCTCGGATCGGTCACCAGTTTCGGCAGCGGGTTCGGAAGTGTCGCCATGCCGGTGACTGTAGGGGCGGCCACTGACAACGAGCCGGTGACGGAGAGGGCCCCACGAGGGCCCTACCGCACGCGGCCGTCGAAGCACTCCCGCCCGCCGTCCGCCGCGGGCCGGAAACAGGCCCGGACGACGGCGCCGGGGCGGGCCACGGTCATGGGGGTGAAGACGAACTCCTCCGTGTCGAGGCGGTTCTTCACCTGGGCGGAACGGGTGGGGCCGCCCGCGGTCACGGTCAGCCGGTCGCCGATCCGCGTGTTCCACATGCGGGCCCAGCCGGTCCCGCACGCCCGGCTGTGGCGCAGCTCCAGGCGGGCCCCGGTGGCGGTCCGGTAGGAGGCGAGGGTGCTCGGGCCGACGCCGCACCTCATGTGCATCGGGTTCCCGCCCTCGCAGGCGGCCCCCCGGCACAGCGGCCCGGTGACGGAGGAGGAGGGCGGCGGAGCGGACCGTGCGCCGTCCCGGTGCGGCAGGGTGAGGAGGGCCACCGCCACGCCGCCGACGGCCACGGCGCACACCGACGCGAGCACGGCCACCGCCGCCACGCCCCGGTGCCCGGCGGGCCCGGCCCGGGCGGGACCCGGCTCGGCGGGCGCCGCCGCGTCCGGCCGCCGCGGCGGCGTGTCCGGGCCGGCGGGCGTCCCCTCCGTCGCGCGCCCGCTCCACTGCGACTCCGCGATCTCCCACAGCGCCAGGCACCGCCCCTCCGCCTCGCCGGCGAGGCGGCACAGGTCCCGCACAGCCTGGCGCGGCGGCAGGGTCTTGCCGTTGAGATAGCGCTCCCAGGACGACTTGCTGTACGGGGTCTTCGCCGCCAGACCCGCCAGGCTCAGGCCGGTGCGCGTCTTCAGCTCCCGCAGTGCGGCGGCGAGCCGGGCGCGTTCCGGGGAGAGGGCCGGCGGGGTCATCGCCGCAGGGCTTTCCAGGTGTGCGGTCCGATGATGCCGTCCACGACCAGGTCGGCCCGCTTCTGCACGCGCTCCACCGCGCTCCGCGTCAGCGGGCCGTAGATGCCGTCGACGACTCCCGGCGAGAAGCCCGCCCGGCGCAGCAGGCACTGGGCCTCCGCCACCTCCGGGCCCGCGTGGCCCTCCGCCAGGACGGCGTCCTGGGTGCGGCTGTTGCCCGCGTACCAGAGGCCGTCGATCCGCTCCGGGCGGCAGGTGTACCGGGGCGGCCCCGAGGACGACGGCGGCGGCGACGCGGCGGACGACAGCGGGGGCGTCGCGCTCGCCGCGGTGTTCCCGGTGCCCTGGCCGGTGAACCGCACGGCCAGCAGGACGGCCGAGGAGACGGCCAGGACCAGGGCCACCGCCCCCGCCACCAGTGCGACGCGCAGCGAACGCCCGTACGTCCGGGGCTCCTCGGCCGCGGCCGACGACTCCTGCGCCGCCCTGACGGACACGTCGTCCGGCGCGCCGGACGATCCGCGTCCGCGTCCGTCCTCCCAGGCCTCGGCGGCGACCTCGCGCAGGGCGAGCAGCCGGGTCGGGTCGTCACCGGCGATCCGGGCCAGCGCCTCCACGGCCTCCGCGGGCGGCAGGGACCGGCCGCCCAGATACCGCTCCCACGACTTCGCGCTGTATCCCGTCTTCGCCGCGAGCTGCCGCAGGCTCAGCCCGCCGTGGTCCTTCAGGCGACGCAAGCGCACCGCCAACTGCCGGACGCGTGGATCCAGTTCCGAGGGCAGTGGTTTCCAACGCGACATGTTCCCCCTACTCGCGTCCAGGGGCCGCGGGCCGTGGTCGGCGGCCCCGTGCCCCGTCGCATTCTGCACCAGCATCCACGGCCCGTACCGGAACGCGGTTCCCGCACCGGCCCGGAATCGGCCACCGGCCGTCCCGCCGCACCGTCCCGGGGGACGACATCTTCGCAGGTCAGCGCGGGAGGCGTCCCACGAGTACGTCACTTCCACGGCGACTGTGGCGGCCCCGGCCACCGGCCCGCAGCCTTGTTGACGAGCCGGCCGGCGCGGCCGGCCCGCCCAACGCGAAGCAGCAACGGAGGGAACAGAATGCGAGCACTGACCAGGACCCTCGTCAGCGTCACCGCCGCCGCCGGGATCGCGGCCGGAACCCTGGCGGGCGCGGGAACCGCCTTCGCGGACTCCGCGCAGGCCCAGCAGCAGGCGGTGAGCACGGAGGCCGCCCCGCTCGCGGTGAACAACCTCGGCCTGACGACCGCCGAGGCCAAGAAGGTCCAGCAGTGGCTGAAGGCCCACTGGAACTACACCGGCACGATCGACGGGCAGCTGGGCACCAACAGCTGGAAGGCGTTCCAGCGCTGCCTGAAGGCCTACTGGGGGTACACCGGCAAGATCGACGGCATCGTCGGCGAGGGCACGATCAAGGCCCTGCAGCGCCTGCTGAAGGACAGCTGGGGCTACACCGGGGCGATCGACGGCAAGGCCGGGTCCGGCACCAAGAAGGCCTTCAAGCGGTTCGCCAACGGCGTCTGACGACCCGTACGGCACATGCTGCGGCCCGTCCTCCCACGGGGGAGAGGACGGGCCGCGTTCCGTGGGGCGGCGTCGCGTCTCAGAGCCGCTCGGGCGTCCGGATGCCCAGCAGGGCCATCCCCTGACGCAGCGTCCGGGCCGTGACGTCGCACAGGAACAGGCGGTTGGCGACCTGCTCGGGCGTCTCGGCCTTCAGCACCGGGCACTTGTCGTAGAAGGACGTGTACAGCGACGCCAGCTGGTACAGGTACGCCGCCAGCTTGTGCGGGGCGTACTCCGCCGCCGCCTCGGCCACCGTCGCCGCGAACGCGTCCAGGTGCAGGCCGAGCGCCCGCTCCGCCGCCGTCAGCGCCAGCTCCGGGCGGGCGGCCGGGCGCACCTCGCCCGCCTTGCGCAGGATCGACCGGATCCGGGCGTACGCGTACTGCAGGTACACGCTGGTGTCGCCGTTCAGCGAGACCATCTGGTCCAGGTCGAACTTGTAGTCCCGGTTCGCCGACGTCGACAGGTCGGCGTACTTCACCGCGCCGATGCCCACCTGGGCGCCCCGCTCGGCGATCTCCTCCTCGGAGAGGTCCTGGGCCTTCTCCCGCACGACCGCCGAGGCGCGGTCGATCGCCTCGTCCAGGAGGTCGACCAGCCGGACCGTCTCGCCGGCGCGGGTCTTGAACGGCTTGCCGTCCTTGCCCAGCACCGTGCCGAAGGCCAGCTGCACGGCCGTGACGTCGTCGTTCAGCCAGCCCGCGCGCCGGGCCGTCTCGAAGACCATCTTGAAGTGCAGGGCCTGGCGGGCGTCGACCACGTACAGCAGCGTGTCCGCCTTGAGGTGGAACACGCGGTCCCGGATCGCCGACAGGTCGGTCGCCGCGTAGCCGTAACCGCCGTCCGACTTCTGCACGATCAGCGGGACCGGCTTGCCGTCCGGGCCCTTGATGTCGTCGAAGAAGACGCACAGGGCGCCCTCGGAGCGGACCGCGACGCCCGACTCCTCCAGCAGGCGGCAGGTCTCGGCGAGCATGTCGTTGTAGCCGGACTCGCCGACGATGTCCGCGTCCCGGATCTCCATGTCCAGCTTCTCGAAGACGGAGAAGAAGTAGATCTTCGACTCGTCCACGAACTTCTGCCACATGGCGAGCGTGTGCGGGTCGCCGGCCTGGAGGTCGACCACCCGGCGCCGCGCCCGCGTCTTGAACTCCTCGTCGGAGTCGAAGAGCTTGCGGGCGGCCTTGTAGAGGCGGTCGAGGTTCGACATCGCCTCCTCGCCGGTGACCTGGGCGTTCTTGTGGTCCAGCTCGTGCGGGTGCTCGTCCAGGTACTGGATGAGCATGCCGAACTGGGTGCCCCAGTCGCCGATGTGGTGCCGGCGGACCACGTTCTCGCCGGTGAACTCCAGGAGCTTCGTCACCGAGTCGCCGATCACCGCGGACCGCAGGTGGCCGACGTGCATCTCCTTCGCCACGTTCGGCTGGGCGTAGTCGACGACCGTCGTGCCCGGGGCGTCCGCGTACGGCACGCCGAGGCGGCCGGTGTCGTCCGCGTACCGCGCGGCCAGGTTGGCGGTGATCGCCCGGTCGGTGACCGTGATGTTGAGGAAGCCGGGGCCGGAGACCTCGACGTCCTGGATCACGTCGCCGGTGACGACGTGCGAGACGACCTCGGCGGCCAGCTCGCGCGGGTTGGCCTTGGTCTTCTTGGCCAGGGCGAGGATGCCGTTGGCCTGGTAGTCCGCCCGGTCGCTTCGGCGCAGCAGCGGGTCCGCGCCGGCGGCCTCGGGCCGGGTGGCCGAGAGGGCGGAGGCGAGGTGCTGCTGGACGGAGTCGGTGAGAGACGTGACCGAGGCCATGGAGTGGCTGCCGTTCTGCTCGGGTTCGGGACTGCTACAGAAGCCGAGTATCCCACGCGGTGAAAAGCGGTTTTCGCGGATGTGGCCCCGCCTGGGAGAATGGAGCGGTCAGCCGTGCGACCGTACCGGCTGCCCGATGGAGAAAGAAGGACGTGCCGATCGTGGCTCAGAGCACCGAGACCACCGACTGGGTCTCCCGTTTCGCGGATGAGGTCATCGCCGAGTCGGAGCGTCGGGCCCCGGGCAAACCGGTCGTCGTCGCGTCCGGGCTGTCGCCGTCCGGCCCCATCCACCTGGGGAACCTGCGCGAGGTCATGACCCCGCACCTGGTCGCCGACGAGATCCGGCGCCGCGGGCACCAGGTCCGGCACCTGATCTCCTGGGACGACTACGACCGCTACCGCAAGGTGCCCAAGGGCATCGCCGGGGTCGACGAGGAGGCCTGGGCCGAGCACATCGGCAAGCCGCTGACCTCCGTCCCCGCCCCCGCGGGCTCCCCCCACCCCAACTGGGCCGAGCACTTCAAGGCGGCCATGGTCGAGTCGCTCGCCCAGCTGGGCGTCGAGTTCGACGGGATCAGCCAGACCGCGCAGTACACCTCCGGCGCCTACCGCGAGCAGATCCTGCACGCCATGAGGCACCGGCAGGAGATCGACGCCGTCCTCGCCCAGTACCGGACCAAGCCCAAGCCCGCCGACCAGAAGAAGCAGCAGGCCAAGCAGAAGCCCCTCGACGAGGCCGAGCTGGAGGCCGCCGAGGGCTCCGGCGCCGCCGCCGAGGACGACGGCAGCTCCGGTTCCGCCGGGTACTTCCCGTACAAGCCGTACTGCGGCAACTGCGAGAAGGACTTCACCACCGTCACCGCCTACGACGACGACTCCACCGAGATGACGTACGCCTGCACCGCGTGCGGCTTCTCCGAGACGGTCCGGCTGAGCGAGTTCAACCGCGGCAAGCTGGTCTGGAAGGTGGACTGGCCGATGCGGTGGGCGTACGAGGGCGTGATCTTCGAGCCGAGCGGCGTCGACCACTCCTCCCCGGGGTCGAGCTTCCAGGTGGGCGGCCAGATCGTCGGCATCTTCGGCGGCGAGCAGCCGATCGGGCCGATGTACGCCTTCGTCGGCATCTCCGGCATGGCGAAGATGTCGTCCTCGCGCGGCGGCGTGCCCACCCCGGCCGACGCGCTGAAGATCATGGAGCCGCAGCTCCTGCGCTGGCTGTACGCCCGGCGCAGGCCCAACCAGTCCTTCAAGGTCGCCTTCGACCAGGAGATCCAGCGGCTGTACGACGAGTGGGACCGGCTCGACGCCAAGGTCGCCGACGGCACGGCCCTGCCCGCCGACCTCGCCGCGCACGCGCGCGCGGTGGGCACCGCCGCCGGTGAGCTGCCGCGGACGCCCCGGCCGCTGCCGTACCGGACGCTGGCCTCGGTCGCCGACATCACCGCCGGCCACGAGGACCAGGCGCTGCGGATCCTCAGCGAACTCGACCCGGACCAGCCGCTGGCCTCGCTCGACGAGGCCCGGCCGCGGTACGACAAGGCCGAGGCGTGGATCAACACGCACGTCCCCGCCGACCAGCGGACCATCGTGCGCGAGGAGCCCGACACCGAGCTGCTGAAGTCGCTCGACGACCAGGGCCGGGAGTCGATCCGGCTGCTGCTCGACGGACTGGCCGACCACTGGTCGCTGGACGGGCTGACCCACCTCGTCTACGGCGTGCCCAAGGTCCAGGCCGGGTTCTCCGCCGACGCCACGCCCAAGGAGCTGCCGCCGGAGATCAAGACCGCCCAGCGGTCCTTCTTCGCGCTGCTGTACCACCTGCTCGTCGGCCGGGACACCGGCCCGCGCCTGCCCACGCTGCTGCTGGCGGTGGGGCAGGAGCGGGTGCGCAGGCTGCTCGGGGAGTGACGGGCGGGAGGAAGCAGGCGGCACGTGAGCCGTGCAGTCGCCCGTGACGTGCGGGTGCCGGAGACGAGGATCAGGCCCGGAGCGGCATGACGGGAGCCGCTCGCGGTACCGGCACTCCGGCCGGGCTTCTGCGTTTCCGCCGGTCAACGGCCTGGCGGTGAGGAGTGCAGCGGGGCTCGGCAGGCGTGGGGCGGTCTTGGACCGGCCGTCCCGCCCATGGGTGCCCGCGTCGCATGCGGTGACCGCGTCGGGCCCGTGCCCGAGACCGCCGCGCCGCCCCTGAGGACCGCCACGGCGCCCCTGAGGACCACCACGGCGCCTCTGGGAACGCCGGGGCCCCGCACGCACCGCTGCTGCTCGGGCGTGCGGGGCCCCGGGGCGGCCAGGACCGGCCAGGTCAGTGCCGGCGGCCCCGCCATTCGGCGGCGGAGCTGGGCGGGAGCAGGTCGGCGGAGGCCGGCCGGTCGGCGTCCAGGACCTCTGTGGCGACCCGGACGAAGTCCCAGGTGCCGACGGCCGGGTCGGCCGGGTCGAGCAGGCCGCACAGTTCGTCCCAGGAGAGGCGGGCACCACCTGAGACAGCGGACGTGATGCGGGCGAAGGCGTCCGCGTCGGCGACGGCCTCCAGCCGTTTCAAGGTGGCGTCGAGGTCGAAGTCGTTGGCGGGCAGCTCGGCTTCGAGCCGGGCCACCTCCTCGTACGCCTCCTGCTGGGCCCTGCGCGGGTCCGCCTCGCGGACGCGGGTGAGCAGCGCGCGCCGCTCCGGGCGGTCGAGGAAGATGCCGACCTCGCGGACGATGTCGGCGGGCTCGTCGGCCACGTGCACAAAGTTGATGATCTTGTTGGGCGGGTCGAGCACCGTGCGCAGGTGCTCGGGGCCGCGTGCGGCGGGGTCGGCCGAGCCCTTGAGGTCGGCCAGCCGGACCGAGCCGGGTACGGCGGGGTCGTACCGGTCGTCGCGGACGATCAGCAGCAGGGACTCGGTGACGCTGTGCATGAGCGTCATCAGTGCGAGCCGGTCGGTGGTGTAGACGTGCCAGTTGTACCGCCACAGCTCGCGCATGGAGTGCCGGTTGTGCCGGATGCGGGAGCTGGCGAGGACGCTGAAGCCCTGCTCGGTGAGGTAGCGCAGGGTGCGGTCGGCGCGGCGGGCCGCCATGCCGTCGCACTTGAAGCTGAGCAGCCCCAGCGGGCCCAGCGCCGCCGCCGCCGCGGCGCCGGCCGGCTCCGGTGCCCCGGCTCCGCCGGCGGCGCCCGCGGGCGGCCGCGCGCCGAACACGTCGAGGGCGTCCGCCCAGCACTCGCGGAAGTACAGGTCCTCGGCGAAGAGTTCCCGCTTGGTCGCCGAGGCGGTCAGGGCGGACCACTGCGCCTCGTCCGGGACCCGGGGGTCGTGTGCTGCGGGTGTGCTGGTCATGCGGTCGCTCGCTTCCAGGACTGCGGGTCGGGGTTGGTGAGCACCTTGGGGTGGCCCGGTTCGTCGTACTCGATGACGTAGGTGCCCAGGACCGCCAGGTCCCAGCGGTCGGGGCGGGCGCCGAGGGCCTCGAGGTCCGCGGTGAACTGCCGCCAGGCGATGCGTTCGCCGCGTTCCATCCGCGCCAGCGCCTCCCGGACGCTGCCGCTCGCCGGTCCGGGTCCGGCGGCGGCGACGGCCTCGGCGACCGCGCGGAGGGCGTCGGCGAGGGCGAGGGAGCGGCCGGGGGCGGGGAAGTCGTGGAGGGCGCGGTCGAGGGTGGTCTTGTCCTCGGGCGCGAGGTCGCCGGCGGCGAGCGCGGCGTACAGGCCGCGGCGGGCGGACTCGCCGAAGAGCAGGCCCAGTTCGCGTAGCAGGTCGGCGGGTTCGTCCGCCACGTGCAGCTGGCTGAGCACCCGGTTCGGCTGGCCGAGCAGGCTGCGCAGGGTGCCGGGCCGCTGGGCCTCCAGCGTGGCCGACCCCTTGAGCGTGGACATCCGTACGGTGGCGGGGAGCTCGTGGCCCGGGCCGCTGCGCAGCAGCAGCACCAGGGCGGGGCCGGCGCCGAGCAGGAGTTCGTTGACCGCGAGCCGGTCGAGGGTGGCCGAGGTGAGCTGGTAGCGCCACAGCTCCCGCCAGTGGTGCCCCTCGAAGCGGAAGTCGCGGACCGCGGCCACCTCGAAGTCGTGCTCGGTGACGAACTTCAGCACCGGGTCCAGTCTGGCCGCGGCCAGGCCGTCCGGCTTGAGCATGAGCAGGGCGGTCTCCCGCAGCACGGCGGGCAGCCGCCGGGGGCCCAGGACCTCCTCGGCGTCCCGCAGTCCTTCGCGGAACCAGGTCTCGCGGGCGTACAGGTCCTGCTTCTTCTGACTGCGCGTCAGCTCTGACCAGTCGAGCGTTGCCATCGGGCCCTTCCGCCGTGCCGGTGTGTCAGTTGCGTCGGTGTCGGTGTGTCAGGTCTGCCGTCGCCGGGACTCTAGCAGGGAGCGCAATTCGGGACGGAATCACGTGAGACGCGATTTGGGATTGCGGCCCCGGCGCCCCTCCAGGCGAGACAACTTCGATGTTTGAAGCGCCCGCCGGCACCCTCCGGCGAGGGCACGCCGGGTCAATCCGGACATATTCGATGGGGTCCGGGTTCCGTCGGGACCGCCGAGGGCGTCCCAGGTAAAGAAAAGCCCGGGCATATAGGCGCCGGAGGGCCACGGCCGTCCCTTGACGATCGCTGCCGGTATCCGGTTGATTTCCGGCAGCGGGAAATCCCTTCCCGTTCCGACACATAAGGAGGGTGGTTCACATGCGTGAAGCTGTTTCCACCGCTGTGCAGAGCAGCAACTTCAACCTGAAGAACGAGCTCGTCGAGCTCATTCCTTCCGGTGTTGCCGCCGAGCGCGCCGTCATGGGCGTCCGCGAGCTGGAGGCCTTCCGCGCCGCCGGTTCCTTCGTGCCGGCCTCGAAGCACGGCCTCGAGGTCATCACCGGCGCGAGCTGCGAGACCGGCGCCCAGTAATCGAGCCGCCGGGCGGGCCGTACCGCGTGAGCCGGCGGCCCGCCCGGCGCTTGCCGCAGTACCCGCACCCACCTCGGAGCCCATCGCTCCGCGATCTCCCGCCTTTCGTCGCCGGATAGGACAAGGTCATGACCGACACTTCTTCACGCGAGCTCCCCAAGGTTTCCGTTGTGACCTCGCACGGTCGGCAGCTGCTGAGCGGCGGAGCCGACGAGCGCCTGATCGACATCCTCGGCCGCAACCATGTGCCCTGGTCCGCGGTGGCGGCCTATGTGGTGCCCAAATCCGGTGGTGACCCGCGTCTTTCGCCCTCGCTCGACCGCACTCTCGCCGATTTCGAGGACGCCTCCGAAATTCTGCTGTACTTCAACCGGAACGTGAACCCGTTCAATTTCTCGATCGAGAATTTCAAGACGATCGAGAGCGACAATCCGGGCAGCGAGGCGACCGAGTACGTCTACCAGCGGCTCGACAACGAGACGGGCCTCGCGGAGTCGTTCCTGAAGAAGCTCAGCCCCGAGGAGTGCCGCCAGATCATCGCCGACCGCGTCGGCGACACCGTGCGCGCCGCGGTTCCCCAGGGCGCGGACCTGGTCGTCGGCGTCAGCGGCGGCGGCGACAGCAACGCCCTGCTGTACGGCCTGAGCCAGCTCGCCGACCACGGCATCAGGGTCCACCCGGTGATCCTCAAGGGCATCCCCGACTGGGACGCGGGTGTGCCGCGCGCCGAGGCGCTGTGCGAGAAGTACGGTCTCGAACTGACCGTCATGGAAGCCGACGAGGTGAAGCAGCTCCTCGGCATCCCCGCCGACTCGGTCGACCTCATCGACCGGTTCGAGCGCGAGTTCCAGGGCGACGACTTCGAGTTCCTGGGCACGCTGCTGATCCGTCTCGCGCTCTCCAAGGCGGCCCGCGACATCGGCACCCCGTACATCGCCACCGGGGTGAACCTGGAGGACATCGTCTGCGAGAACCTCTACCGGGTCACCACCGGGCTGAAGCCCGCCTCCTTCCCGGCCCGGCAGATCGGTGAGACGACGCTCGTCCTGCCGCTGTGGCTGTGCCCCAAGCGGATCATCGACGGGTGCTTCCCGAAGTACTCCCTGGAGAACTACGACGCCCGCTACCCCTGCTTCTCGCTCGGCCGCAACCTCTACTACAGCGTCGTCTACGCCATGCAGTCGCAGTTCCCCGGCTACCTGGAGCAGGTCGCCCGCGGGCTGTCGCAGCTCAGCCAGCAGGACCCGGTCGAGTACACGTACAACGAGCAGCTGGGCTTCCACGTGGAGCGCACCGTGCCCTTCCCGCTGCTGCGCAAGTTCCAGAAGATGCTCAGCGGTGCGCAGCCGGCCGTCGGCTGACGCGGCGGGACGGCAGGGATGACGGCACACACCGTGGCGGTGGTGGGCGGCGGCCCCCTGTGCACCTACGCCGTGGCGCACCTGGCCGCCGTGCTGCCCGACGCCCCTCCGGCGGGCCCGGTCCGCATCGTGGTCCTGGAGCGCGGCGGCCGGGCCGGGGCCGGCGAGGTGCACAGCGACACCCAGCCGCCGACCGGCTACCTGAACCGGGTGGCCGGGCAGATCGCCTTCGCGCCCGACGAGTCGAGCGACCCGCCCCGCAAACTGCTCCCGGCGGAGCTGCGGCCCACGTTCCTCCAGTGGTGTGCCGAGCGGTACGCGCGCACCGGGCACCCGGACTTCCTGCTGCGGCCCGACGAGGTGCCCCGCAGGTACGTGCACGGCATGGCGCTGCGGGAGATGTTCCTCGGATACGTCGCCCGGCTCGAAGCGGTACCCGGTGTCAGCGTCGAGCTGCGGACCGCCGAGGTGACCGCGGTGAGCAGGACCGGCGGGCCGGGGCCCGCCGACCGCTTCCTGATCCGCTCGTCCGACGGCGCGGAACTCACCGCCGACGAGGTCCTCTTCGTCACCGGCCACTCCTGGAACAGGCCGGCGCCGGGCAGCGAGGAGGAGCGGCTCGCCGCCCACGAGGGGTATGTGCCGACCCCGTACCCGCTGGCGGAGCGGCTGACCGAGCGCGCCGTGCCGGCCGGCCGGCCGGTGGCGGTGCGCGGGCTCGGCCTCACCGCCATCGACGTGCTGCTCCAGCTGACGGAGGGGCGCGGCGGGTCGTTCGTGCCCGACGAGCGGGCGGCACCGCACGGGCTGCGCTATGTGCCCGCGGGCCGGGAGCCCTCGGTGATCGTCGCGGTCAGCCCCAGCGGGGTGCCGGTCTCCGGCAGGCCGGTGAACCGCAAGGTGGCCGACCCGGCGCGGCTGGAGCACACCGGGGTCTTCTTCACGGTCGACGCGGTACGGACGCTGCGCGCCACGGCCGGCGCCCGGATGCGCGACGGACGCCTGGCGCTCGACTTCGACCTGCACCTGTTCCCGCTGGTCGCGCTGGAGATGGCCTGGGTGCACCACCGCACCCTGCGCGGCGACGGCACCGCCGGGCGGCTGCGGGCGGCGGTGGAGCCGCTGTACCGGGACTTCCTCGCCGGGCGCGCGCCCTGGGGCGAGCCCGGTGCCGACGCGCTGATCGCCGCCCTGGAGGCGCCGCTCGCCGGGCTGCCGGACGGTGACGGCGGCCGGTTCGACTGGCGCGCGGTGCACGACCCGCTGCCCGCGGCGTCCGCGCGCACCGGTGACGACGGCGCCGACTGGGCCCGGCGCACCGCCGAGTACCTGCGCCGCGACCATCTGGACGCGCTGGAGGGCAACCTCCGCAACGCGGTCAAGGCGGCCTGCGACGGGGTGTGGCGGGATCTGCGCCCCGTCTTCGCCGAGGCCGTGGACTTCGGCGGTCTCACCCCGGACTCGCACCGCCGGTTCGTCCGGACGCATCTGCGCCACTACAACCGGCTGTCCAACGGGGCCGGCACGGAGCCGATGCGCAAGGTGCTCGCGCTGCTCGACGCGGGGCTGCTCGACCTCTCGGTGGGGCCCTCGCCCGCCGTGGCGCCCGCGGAGGACGGGCAGGCCGGCTTCACGGTCACCGGCGGGCGCACGGGCGTGGTCCGCCGCGTGGATGCGGTGGTCGAGGGCCGGGTGCACCCCTTCGACCCCCGGCGCGACGTACTGCCGCTGTACCGGGCGCTGCTGGACGAGGGCCTGGTACGGCTCTGGCGCAACCGCGGCCCCGCGGAACCGGACGCCCCGGACGCCACCGGCGCCGGCTCCGAGGACGCGGGCGACTTCGTGCCCGGCGCCCTCGATCTCGACGACCGCTTCCACCCGGTGCTGCCCGGCGGCGGCACCGAACCCCGCCTCACCTTCCTCGGCGCGCCCGCCGAGGGGCTGCGGGTCTTCCAGCAGAGCGCCGCGCGCCCGTACTGCAACAGCTCGGTCCTCGCGGTCGCCGCGGAGTGGGCCGAGGAGGCGGTGCGGCGCACGCCGGGCGGCGAGGACGCGCCGCCGCCCGCCACGGAACACACCGCCGAACCGACCACGAAGGGCTGATGCGTTGACACGGCACCCCCACATGCGGCTCGGGGCCTTCCTCTACCCGACCGGCTACCACGTAGCGGCCTGGCGCCATCCCGCTGTGCCGGCCGACGCCGGGGTGAACTTCGCCCACTACGCGGAGCTGGCCCGCACCGCCGAGCGCGGCAGGATGGACTTCCTGTTCCTGCCGGACAGTTCGGCGATGCGCGGCGAGAACATGGACGAGCTCAGCCGCACCGCCATCCGGTACGTGGCGCAGTTCGAGCCGCTGACGCTGCTCGGCGCGCTGGCGGGCGTCACCGAGCGGATCGGGCTGACGGCCACGGTCTCCTCCACGTACACCGAGCCCTACCACACGGCCCGGATGATCGCCTCGCTCGACCACATCAGCGGCGGACGCGCCGGCTGGAACCTGGTGACCTCCCAGAACCCGTACGAGGCCTACAACTTCGGGCTGCCCGAACACCCCGAGCACGACGCGCGCTACGCCCGGGCGGCGGAGTACGCGCAGGTCGTCAAGGGACTGTGGGACACCTGGTCGGACGGGGCATGGCGGGGGGACAAGGCGGCCGGGCGGTTCTTCGACCCGGACGGGGTGCGCCCGCTCCACCACAGCGGCGAGCACTTCTCGGTGCGGGGGCCGCTGAACATGCCGCGCCCGCCGCAGGGGCACCCGGTGACCATCCAGGCCGGCTCCTCCGAGCCCGGCCGTGACCTGGCCGCCTCGGTGGCCGACGTGGTCTTCACCGCCCAGCACTCCCGGGAACAGGCGCTGCTGTTCGCCGAGGACGTGCGGGTGCGTGCCGCGAAGGCGGGCCGTGACCCCGAGTCGGTGGTGGTGCTCGCGGGTGTCTTCCCGTACGTGGGCCGGACCCGCGCCGAGGCCGAGGAGAAGGCCGAGCGGCTCCAGGACCTGATCGATCCGCACGTGGGTCTCGCGCTGCTCTCCAGCGAGCTGGGCCATGTGGACCTCAGCGGCTGCGACCTGGACGGTCCGCTGCCGGACATCCCGGTCTCCAACGCGGGCCGGTCGCGGCGTGACCTGCTGGTGCGGATGGCCGCCGAGGAGGGGCTGACCGTGCGGCAGCTGTACAAGCGGGTGGCGGGCTCCCGGGGCCACCGGCAGGTCGTGGGCACGCCCGAGTCGGTCGCCGACGACCTGGAGGACTGGTTCGGCAGCGGGGCGGCCGACGGTTTCATCGTGATGCCGCCCCAGCTCCCGGGCGGCCTGGACGACTTCGTCGATCTCGTGCTGCCCGAGCTGCGGCGGCGCGGCCTGTTCCGCGCCGAGTACGAGGGCACGACGCTCCGCGACCACCTGGGACTGGAAAGGCCGGGCCGATGAACGCGACGGCTCATGACGGCGGTCGCGACCTGGCGGCCGAGTTCGATCTGGTGACGGCCCGCGCGGGGCTGCCGGTCCCGGCCGAGTGGCGGGCCGGGGCGGTCGCCTCGTACGCCGAGCTGATGGCGTTCGCGGACCTGCTGCGCTCACCGGGGCGGCCGGCCGGCAGCGAGCCGGCGGCCGTGTACCGCATCGAGGAGTGCGACGCCGAGGCCCCCGGGGCCGACGGCGACCGGGCCGGTGGCGCCGGCGCGCCCGACCGGACCGGCGTGGACGACGGGACCCCGGTACCCGACGGGACCGGCGTGGAAGGGGGCCGGCGGTGACGACCACGACGATCGCGCAGGCGGCCCCCGCCGCGGGCACGGCCGCAGACGGCACGGCCGCAGACGGCACGGCCGCCCGGGCCGCGACCGCCGCGCCCTTGGCCACCGGTGTCGCGGCCCCGGCCCAGGGCCCCGCGGCCGAACCGCCGGCCGCGCTCCACGAGCTGTCCGTGGCCCGGGCCGGTGCCCTGCTGCGTTCGGGCCGGCTGTCCTCCACCGAGCTGACCCGGTACACCCTGGCCCGGATCGAGGAGCTGAACCCCCGGCTGAACGCCTTCGTCACGGTCACCGCGGAGCGTGCGCTGCAGGACGCCGCCCGCGCCGACCGGGAGCTGGCGGCCGGGCTGGACCGGGGCCCGATGCACGGCATCCCCTACGCCCTGAAGGACATCTTCGACACCCGCGGCATCCTCACCACCAGCCACTCCTGGCTGATGGCGGACCATGTGCCGCAGGAGGACGCGGAGGTCGAGACGCGGCTCGCCGCGGGCGGCGGAGTGCTCGTCGGGAAGCTGGCCACGCATGAGTTCGCGCTCGGCGGGCCCAGCCCCGAACTGCCCTTCCCGCCCGCCCGCAACCCCTGGAGCACCGACCACTTCACCGGTGCCTCCTCCTCCGGGGCGGGGGCCGCCGTGGCGGCCGGTCTGGTGCGGGTCGCCATCGGCTCCGACACCAGCGGCTCGGTCCGCGGCCCCGCCTGCCACTGCGGCACGGTCGGGCTCAAACCCACCTACGGGCTGGTGTCCCGGCGCGGCGCCTTCCCGCTGTCGTACGCGCTGGACCACATCGGGCCGCTCGGCTGGACCGTCGAGGACACCGCGCTCGCCACCCAGGTGGTGGCCGGGTACGACCCGCGCGACCCCGGCAGCGTCCGGCGGGAGGTGCCCGACCTCACCGCGGGGCTCGGGCTCGGGGTGGAAGGGCTGCGGATCGCGTACGCGCCCGGGTGGTTCCGGGACGATCCGGCGACCTCGCCCGAGGTGACCGCCGCGATCGAGCGGGTGCTCGGGGAGCTGGCGGCGCGCGGCGCCCGGGTGACCGAGGTGGAGCTGCCGCCGTACCGGCTGTTCAACGCCTGCGGCCGGGTGATCATGGCAGCGGAGGCGTACGCGATCCACGAGGCCGACCTGCGCACGCGGCCCTCCTCGTACGGGCGCTACACCTACCAGCGCATCGCCCCGGCCGCCGGGCTGACCGCCGCCGACCTGGTGCAGGCCCACCGGCTGCGGCTGGAGCTGGCCCGCGCGCTGCGGCGGGCGGTGTTCGACGACCACGACGTGCTGGTGACCGCGACGGGGCTGGCGCCGGCGCCCCGGCTGGACGCGTTCCCCGCCGACTGGCCGCCGCCGCGCGAGCTGACCGCGATGCAGACCATCCCCTTCAACGTGACCGGCCATCCCGCGCTCGCCCTGCCGGCCGGCCTGTCCGCCTCGGGACTGCCGCTCGGGATGCAGATCGCGGGCCGCCCCTTCGACGAGACGACGGTGCTGCGGGTGGGGGCGGCCGTGGAAGCGGTCACCGGCCACCCGGCGCGACGGCCCCCGGTGGCCGCGGCAGCCCCCGCTCGCGCCGGTCAGGACTCGGCCAGCCAGCCCGACTCCAGCAGCGCGTCGAAGAGCAGGGCGGTGGTGCCGGACCGAAGCGGGCGGCGCAGGCCGTAGGAGGTGTCGGCCACCACGGCCGCCCGGTCGCGCCGCCCGTCCGCCCGGATGGCGAGGTTGAACAGGACCGACAGGTGGTGCTTGTCCTCGGCGATCATCCCGCCGAGGCGGTCCCTGGTGGCGGGCGGCAGCGCGCCCAGCATGGCCCGCAGGTTCAGCGGGCCCTCCCAGTTGCGGTGCACCGGCCGCCCGCCGCCCGGCCGGCCGGTGCCAGGGTCCCCGCTGCGGCCCTCGGCCAGCGCGCGCGCCTCGGCCGCGGGCGCCCCGGCGGCCAGCGCGCGCAGGGCGGCGGTGCGGCGCGCGACATGGTCGGCGAGACCCCGGCCCCAGTCGGTGCCGGCCCGGCCCAGTCGCCGGACGGTGGCCTCGGCCGCCGCCCGCTCACCCTCGCACCAGCGGTCCACCACGTCCGTCAGCACCGTCCGGGAGGGCCCGCCGGACGCCAGGACGTGGGCGAGCGCGGCACCCGCCGCGGTGGCGCGGACCATCTCCACCTGCGACACCTTGTCCGGTGTGTCGGCCGCCGAGTGGTTGAAGCGGTCGGCGGGATGGCAGAACTGCACGGCCGGGCGGTCCACCGAGGGGTCGGCGTACAGCGCGTGGTCGGAGAAGCCGAGGAACGGTGACGGCGACCAGGTGCCGGGGCTGTGCGCGGTGGCCGCGAAGACCCGGTCCACGACGTGTTCCGCGAGGGGCGCGAGCAGGGTGGGGGTCGTCTCCGGCGGCCGTTCGACGACGAAGGGCGAGCGGCACAGCGCCTGGTCCTCGCCGACCATGTCCAGGTTGATCAGCGCCTCGGGCAGCGGTCCGCCGCCCGGCTGTGAACGGCCGTGCAGGACGGCGGCGTTGCCGAGGAACTCGGCGCCCCAGAAGAAGCGGATCGCATGCCGGGCGCCCGTCCGCGCGTCGGCACGCCGGACGCGGGACAGCGCGGCGGCGGCTCCGAGCAGGGCGGCGACCCCGGAGGCGTTGTCGTTGGCGCTCGGGCGGGGATGGCAGAGGTGGGCCGTCAGCCAGATCTCGCCCCCGGTGCCGTCGCCCGGCAGCACCCCGCTCACCACCGGCATGGCGGCGGTCCGGTCGACGGTCACCTCCGCCCGCGCGACCGCGCCGCGGTCGGCGGCGGCGGCGAGGCGCCGGAACCCGTCGGGCGTGAGACTGAACCCGAACAGGGCACTGTCCGGGGGCAGTTCGATACGGCCGGGATGCTGGTCGTCGTCGGCGCCCTTCCACGGGGCGTCCGTGACCAGGCCGAGCGCGCCCGCGGCCGTGAGTTCGGCGAGCAGCGACCCGCGTACGAAGGCCGCGCGGTCCACCACGGCCACCGCGCCGGCCAGGCCGGGCCCGGGGGGCTCGGTGCCGGTGAGGCGCACCAGGGGGGCGGTGACCCCGCCCGCGGGGGTGGGGGCGGAGTAGGTCGCCACCGTGAAGGGCTGCTCGGCGTGGTCGGCCCGCAGGACCGGCGGGGCGCCGGTGTCCTTCCCCGGGTGGACGGTGAGCCGGGCGGTGAGCGGGGTCCAGGAGACCGGCGCGCGGAAGGACCACCACTGGGGTCTGCCGTCGGCGGCGTAGCGGTCGACGGTGACGTCCGTCAGGCCGGCGGCCTCGGCGGCGTCGGCCACCATGCCGGCGGCCCGCTCCAGACCGAGCGAGGCCTGGTACCGGTCGTAGGAACTCAGGCGGGCCACATGGTCCATGACGTCCTCGGCCGGGACGGCACGCAGCAGGCTCTCCACCGGTACGTCGTCCACGGAAATTCCCCCCGAAATATCGCCCGGAACAGTTCCCGGCAGACCTTACGCGCCGGCCGGCCGCCCCATCTATACAGAAGGCGCCCGAGCCGTCGCAATCGCCGGTCCGTCTCACGTCGTCGCCTTCTTTCTGCGCGGCCGGGGAGCGGGACCGGACCCGGGCTGGCGCGGCCACCTGCGGAAACGTCAACTTGGCTGTGAAGGCAGGGGTGTTGGTTGTCTCATGTGGCGCTTGACGCCCGCCCCGGCCGGCTGTTGCATTCCTGGCGTCGCAATCGAGGAATGAGCGTCCTGCGGTTTTACCGCTATTCGCCGTTCCGGAACACGCGGGGGAGGTGAATGTAATGCGCAAGTACACCAAGCCGGCTGCCAAGGAGGTCACCTCCGGCACCGTCCTCAAGGTCCTCGTCTGAGTCCCGGACGGGACCGCGACGAGCCGCGCCCGGCTCCGGCCGGGCGCGGTGATCCCCGCACCGGTGCCCGTGGCCGTCTTCGGCGGCGGCCCTCCTCGCACCGGTGTCCCATCTCCGCAGCGAGCGAGGTAGTTGTATGTGTGGCCTGACCGGGATCGCGCGGGTCGACGGCCGTCCCGTCGGCGACGAGGCGGACGACCTGCTCCGCCGGATGGCACGCGCCGTGGCCCACCGGGGCCCCGACGACGAGACGTACTTCCGGTCCGGTCCTCTCGGCCTGGGCTTCGTCCGGCTCTCCCTGGTGGACCCGGAGGGCGGCGCCCAGCCGCTCGCCACCGACGACGGGTCGCTCGTACTGATCGCCAACGGCGAGATCTACAACCACCGGGAACTCGCCGCGGGTCTGCCCGCCGGCACCCGGCTGCGTACCCGCTCCGACTGCGAGGTGCTGCTGCACCTCTACCGCAGGGACGGGCTGCGCTTCCTCGACCGGGTGCGCGGGATGTTCGCGCTGGTGCTGTGGGACCGCGACCGCGGGAAGCTGATCTTCGCCCGCGACCGGTTCGGCATCAAGCCGCTCTTCTACCACCTCGACCGCGAGCGGATCGTCTTCGCCTCGGAGATCAAGGCGCTCTTCGAGGAACCGTCCTGCCCGCGGCAGCTCGACTGGGACGCGGCGCTGCGCGACCAGATGCTCACCATGGCCCCGGTCACCGACCACAGCCCCGCCCACTCCTGGTTCTCCGGCATCGAGCTGGTGCCCGCCGCCTCCATCGTCACCTTCGACCTGAAGGACGGCACCTCCACCACCCACCGGTACTGGGACTTCCCGGCCTACGAGGGCGACTCGGCCGCCTCCGAGGAACAGCTCGTCGCCGACTACGGCAAGTACCTCGCGCAGAGCGTCGAGGAGTGCCAGATGGCCGATGTGGAGATCGGGCTGTTCCTCAGCGGCGGCATCGACTCGGCGGCCGTGGCCGCGCTCGCCGGGGTGAAGCCGCGCACCTTCACGGCGCTCAACGGCAGCACCCTCGCCAACGGCGACGCCGAGTCCGCCCACAGCATCGCCCGCACCCTGGGCCTCGACAACCACCAGGTGCTGCTGGACACCGCCCACACCCCCACGGTGGACGAGTGGAAGAGGCACCTGTGGCTCCTGGAGACACCGCTCGCCGGGCCCGAGACCTTCTACAAGTACGAGATGTACCGCTATGTGGGCGCCAACGCGCCCGAGATCAAGGCGATGCTGCTGGGCGGCGGCGCCGACGAGTTCAACGGCGGCTACTCGATGACCATCGCGGGCGGCGGCGGCTGGGAGGACTTCACGCGCAACGTGCGCGGCCTCGGCATCGCACGCGACCGCGCCCTGCGCCCCGACCTCGGCGTGTGGTGGGACCCGGCGGGCCGTTCCCCGATCAACGCCGACTACCTGCGCGAGGCGGCGGGCGGCCCGGCGAGCGACCCGTACGCCGCGCTGTTCCGGTGGAAGTACCGCGACGTGCAGCTCTACAACTGCTGGCACGAGGACCGCACCGCCGCGGGCAACGGCATCGAGGCCCGGGTGCCCTTCCTCGACCACCGCCTGATCGAGCTGGTGGCCGCCGTGCCCGAGGCGCTGCGGCCGAAGCTCGTGTGGGACAAGCAGATACTGCGCCGGGCCATGGTCGGTGTGCTGCCGCCCGAGATGGTCGACCGGCCCAAGGGCCCGTTCTTCTACGGCGACGGCGAGCACCACACCTACCGCACCTTCCTGCGGATGCTCGCGCAGGACGGCGACCGGCTGGTCGAGGAGGCCCTCAGCTCGCCCGCCGCCCGCCACCACCTGGACGCCGACGGGGTGCGCGACAAGCTGCGCCGTCTGGAGCGCGATCCGTCGGCGGGCCATGTGGAGCTGCTGATGCGGCTGGTCAACCTCGGTCTGCTGGAGCGGATGACCGCCGACCTGCCCTCGCCGCACGTCTCCTCGGCGAAGGCGCCGGTGCCCGTGTCGGTGCCGGTCACCGACTGGTCCGCCGAGCGCGAGGCCATCGAGGCCCGGGTGGTGCGCCGCCCCGCGGTCGACGAGACCGGCGTCCTCCAGCTGGCCGGCAACGTGCTGCTGCTGCACTCCGCGGACGAGCCGGCCACGTGGTACCTCGCGGTCGACGGCAGCGTGGAGTACGTGCTCGACGAGGACGACAACCCCGGCTGGGTCCGGCTGCTGCACGCCTTCGACGGCAAGCGGCCCCTCGGCGAGCTGATGGCCGACCTCGGCGTCGGGGCCGAGGGCGTGGAGCCGCTGGTGGCCGAGGCGCTGGAGCTGGGACTGCTCACCAGCGCGGTCCCGGCGGCGTGAGCGGGCAGGGCGGCGTGGACAGTGCGACCCTGCTCCAGGGGCCGTGGGAGACGCCGGCTGCCAGGGCCGGTCTGGCCGGCTGTCTGGAGGGCCTGGAGCTGCGCGGCCTGCTGCCCGCCGACCACCTCGCCGTGATCTGCGTGGGCTCGGTGGCCCGCGGCTGGGCCAACGACGGCAGCGACTACGACTTCAACGTGATCGCGCCCGGCCCCTGGCACGGGCCGAGCGCCCGGACCATCCCGGTGCCGCTGCGCCCCGGCACGGTGCCCTCGGCGGTCGAGTACGTGGACGGGCGGCGCTGGGAGGTCAAGTACTGGCTGGACATCCAGGTCGAGCAGATGCTGGCCAAGGTGTCCTGGTCGGAGTTCGAGCAGGGCGGCGCCGCGGCGCGGGCGCTCACCGACGCCGAGGAGCTGTTCCTCGAACGGCTGAGCACCTGCATCACGCTCAGCGGCGCCTCCTGGGTGCGCGGGAAGCGGCAGGCGCTGGCGCGCACCGCCTTCCGGGCGTTCGTGACGACCCGCTCGCTCGTCGAGGCCGACGAGGCGGTCGAGGACGCGCTGGGGCAGCTCGCGGCCGGGGACACCGACAGCGCGGTGCTCTCGGCCCACAAGGCGTTCGGGCACGTGGTGGACGCCCTGCTGGAGAGCCACGGGGTCTACGGCTCCCGCACGCCCAAGTGGCGCGCCCGGCGCCTGGGGGAGGCCCGGCCGCGGCAGCTGTCGTACGCGGACTACTGGTCGGTCGAGACGATGCGCGACCTCGACCCGGACCACCCGGCGGCCTGGGTGACCCAGGTCGTCCAGCGGTGCAGAGACCTGTCGATCGAGGTGGAGATTCACTGATGGGGGAGACCGAACTGGGCCCGGACAGCGTGGTGCGGCGCCGCATGGAGGCCCGTGTGCGCAAGTACCGGGGCAATCTGTTCATCGCCGTCCGCGACCAGGCGCTCGAACTGGACGAGGTGGCGCAGGCCATCTTCCGCCGTATCGACAGCACCTCCACGCTGCGCGAGATCGCCGCCCGGCTCGCCGAGGAGTACGACATCCCGGTGGACGAGGCGACCGGCGACACCGTCGACTTCGTGGCGCAGCTGGTGGGCCACGGCGTGGTGGAGGTCGTGGAGTGACCGGCGTCGCGGCGGGGGGCCCGGCTCAGGCACGCCCGGCCCGCCGGACGGGGTGAGGGGGACGTCATGTGCGGGACCGTAGGGATGTTCGTCGGTTGCTCGGCGCTGTCGTACTGCCCCCGGCGGCTGCTTGCGGGACCCGCTGCGGACAGCGAACGGGAGGCCGGTGAGGACGCGGCCGAGGACGCCGGACGGGACGCCGCCCGGACACCGGGGCGGCGTCCCGTGCCGGAACCGGGCGAGTACCGCAGTCCCTTCCAGAGCTGGTACGAGCGCTCCAGCGTGCGCAGCGCCCCCCGGCGGACGGTCGGCGACGGCGACGGCGCCGCCGGCACACCCGCGGACGGCCCCGAGGACACCGGCGGGGCCCCTCGGGGCGCGCGGGCCGGCCGGGCGGACGCAACCGGGCCGGTCGGCGGAGCCGGGCAGGCGGACGCCGGCGCGGAGGCGGAGGACGGCACGGGCCCCGGCGGGGCGCGGCGGTTCTTCCCGCCGGAGCTGGTGCCCGTGACCCGGCACCCGCTGATCAGGGCGCTCCCCGCGACCGTGTTCGACGAGGTGCTGGTCCAGCACCTCTACCGCTACCTCGACTTCACCATCAAGCTCGAACACCTGGTCGTCAACCGGACCGTGCTCGGTATCGCGCACGGCTCGGTGGGGGTCGCGGTCCCCGAGGAGATGCGCCTCGACGCGTACAAGATGTACTGCGACGAGGCCTACCACGCCCTCTTCTCGGCCGACCTCGCCGCCCAGGTCCGGCAGGCGACCGGGATCGTGCCGCGGCTGCCCGGCGAACCCTTCTTCCTGCGCAGGCTCCGGGAGATCTCGGCCGGGCTCCCCGCGAGCCGGCGGCCCCTGGCCGAACTGTTGTTCGTGATCGTCTCGGAGACGCTGATCTCGGCGAGCCTGGCCGACGTGCCGGGGCACGAGGGCGTCGTCCCCGCGGTCACCGGCACCATCCGCGACCATGCGCTCGACGAGGGCCGTCACCACGCCTACTTCGCGCACTTCCTCCAGCGCCTGTGGGCCCAGCTCGAACCGGGGGAGCGGCGCGCCGCGGCCCGGCTGGTGCCCCGGCTGATGGACGCCTTCCTGCGGCCGGACACCGAGGCGCTGCGCGCGGAACTCACCGGGTACGGGCTCACGCGCGACAGCGCCGAGCAGGTGGCCGCCGAGGTGTACACGCCCGAGGTGCTCAGCTCCCACGCCCTCGCCACCTCGCGGCAGGCCCGGCGCTACTTCCGCGAGCTGGGCGCCTTCGACGACGCGCAGGTGCGCGACGAGCTGGCGGCGTACGGCCTGCTGGAGTGAGCCCCGCCCCGCGGCGGACCCGCCCGGGGCTCTCCTCCCCCCACGGTCACGGGCGGGGCCGGGTGACTCGTCTCCCCGGCCCCGCCCGTCCAGCACCCGCCCGGCCCGGCCTCAGCCGGGCAGCGGGGGCTCCGCGCGACGGGTCAGCAGCGGCTCCTCGCCCTTGAGCACGGTCCGCTCGGTCACCGTCACCTTCACCACGTCCTCCAGCGACGGCACGTCGTACATCACCGAGATCAGCGCCTCGTCGAGGATGGCCCGCAGGCCCCGGGCGCCGGTGCCCCGGCTGATCGCCTGGTCGGCCACCGCCTCCAGCGCCTCGGTCTCGAAGGCCAGCTCCACACCGTCCAGTTCGAACAGCCTGCGGTACTGGCGCACCAGCGCGTTCCTGGGCTCGGTGAGAATCCTCAGCAGCGCCTCGCGGTCCAGCTGGGTCACCGAGGTGATCATCGGCAACCGGCCGATCAGCTCGGGGATCATGCCGAACTTGACCAGGTCCTCGGGGGTCACCGAGTCGAACAGGTCGTCCGCCGCCGCCTCCTGGCGGGAGCGGACGCTGCCGCCGAAGCCGATGCCCTGAGCGCCGGTGCGCGCCTCGATGATCTTCTCCAGGCCGGCGAAGGCGCCGCCGCAGATGAAGAGGATGTGCGAGGTGTCGAGCTGGATGCCCTCCTGCGCGGTGCGGCTGCGGCTGCCCTGCGCCGGAGACCCGCCCCGGCTCTGCGGCGACACGGTCACCACCGAGCCCTCCAGCACCTTCAGCAGCGACTGCTGGACACCCTCGCCGGACACATCACGTGAGACGGCCGGACCGTCGCCCCGGCGGGCGATCTTGTCGATCTCGTCGATGTAGACGATGCCGGTCTCCGCCTTCCTGGGGTCGCCGTCGGCGGCCTGGATCAGCTTCATCAGCATCGCGTCCACGTCCTCGCCCACATAGCCGGCCTCGGTCAGCCCGGTGGCGTCGGCGATGGCGAAGGGCACGTCGAGGATGCGGGCCAGGGTCTGCGTGAGCAGGGTCTTTCCCGAACCGGTGGGCCCGAGGAGCAGGATGTTCGACTTGGCCAATTCGACCTCGCCGTCGTCGGCCGGGGTTCCGGAGCGCACCCTCTTGTAATGGTTGTAGACAGCCACCGAAAGGGACCTCTTGGCCCGGTCCTGACCCACCACATAGGTGTCCAGGAATGCCCGTATCTCACGTGGCTTCGGAAGGCCGCCGACCAGCCGGGCCTTTGCCTCCTCGCTTCTCGCCTCGGCGACGACTTCGGCGCACAGGTCGACGCACCCGTCACATATGTGGACACCCGGTCCCGAGACAATCTTAAAAACCTCGTCCTGTCTCTTCTGGCAGAAGCCGCAGGCGAGTTGGGGTCCCTGGTTGCCGACGACCGTCATTCGGTGAACTCCTTCGAACCATCGGTGAAATCTTCGGGGCGCCGCACTCGGGCCCGTGCTCGGACCAACCGGAAACCGGAGCGGATCAATTGAGTAACACCCCGCTCATTCGGCCGGGTCGGGATTGCGCATGGTGAGACGCACGTCGCGCGGATGCCTCAACTCTGGCAGGATGTCGGTGATTAGATCAATGCATTCGAGGAGTCACATGACCGCGGTATCCCGGATCGTTGCCCGTGAAATCGTCGACAGCCGTGGCAACCCGACCGTCGAGGTCGACGTCACCCTGGAGGACGGCTCGTTCGGCCGCGCCGCGGTGCCGTCGGGTGCCTCGACCGGCGCCAACGAGGCCGTCGAGCTCCGGGACGGCGACGGCGCCCGGTTCCACGGCAAGGGCGTGCGCAAGGCCGTCGACGCGGTCAACGGCCCGCTGGCCGAGGCGCTGATCGGCCTGGAGGCCGAGGACCAGGCCACCATCGACGAGACGATGATCGAGCTGGACGCCACGCCCAACAAGGGCAACCTCGGCGCCAACGCCATCCTCGGCGTCTCCCTCGCCACGGTGAAGGCCGCCGCGGCCGCCCACCGGCTGCCGCTGTACCGCTACGTCGGCGGCGTCGGCGCCCGGCAGCTCCCGGTCCCGATGATGAACATCATCAACGGCGGTGCGCACGCGGACAACCCGATCGACTTCCAGGAGTTCATGATCGCGCCGATCGGCGCGGAGAGCTTCGCGGAGGCCGTGCGCATGGGCTCCGAGGTCTTCCACACCCTCCGCAAGAACCTCGCCGAGGCCGGCCACAACACCGCCGTCGGCGACGAGGGCGGCTTCGCGCCGAACCTGCGCTCCGCCGACGAGGCACTGGCCTTCATCGTCCGTGCCATCGAGCAGACCGGCTACACCCCCGGCCAGGACGTGTGCCTGGTCCTCGACCCCGCCACCTCCGAGTTCTTCCGCGACGGCGTGTACGACTACGCCGGCGAGGGCGTGAAGCGCACCGTCGACGAGCACATCGCCTACCTCACCGAGCTGGTGGGCCGCTACCCGATCGCCTCCATCGAGGACGCGATGGCCGAGGACGACATCGAGGGCTGGAAGAGCGTCACCGCCTCCCTCGGCGGCAAGATCCAGCTCACCGGCGACGACGTCTTCTGCACCAACGTGGAGCGCCTGAAGGACGGCATCCGCGACGGGTACGCCAACTCGATCCTGGTGAAGGTCAACCAGATCGGCTCGCTCACGGAGACCCTGACCACCGTGGAGACCGCGCACAAGGCGGGCTACACCGTGGTGATGTCGCACCGCTCCGGCGAGACCGAGGACACCACCATCGCCGACCTCGCCGTAGCCACCAACTGCGGCCAGATCAAGACCGGTTCGCTCTCCCGCTCGGACCGCACCGCCAAGTACAACCAGCTCATCCGGATCGAGGAGGAGCTGGGCTCCCAGGCCGTCTACCCGGGCGGCAGCGTCCTGCACGTGCGCTGACCCGGCCGCCGTCCCACCCCGCCCCGCGGCCCTCGCCGCGGGGCGTGCCGTCACCGCTCGCCAGGAAGGTCGCCACCGGTCATGCCCCTCGCCATCGGCTCGTACGAGAAACTGCGCGATCTCGACGACGGCGCGGGCCTGCTCAACCTCGCCTGGACCCAGGACGAGCGCGAGCACCTGTCGGCCGACGTGATGGCCGTCGTGGCCGGCGAGCTGGCCGCCGAACTCGCCGAGGACCTGCCCTACATCGGCGACTACCTCGTCCAGGACCCCTACGGCGAGAAGCTGCTCGGCCCGGTGGTCGCCGCGTACTTCGGCCGGCCCGGCTGGGACGCCTCGGTGACCTGCGGCGCCGGCGTCGGACCGCTGCTGCACGATCTGAGCCTGCTGGCCCGCGGGGGGACGGTGCAGGCCGTCACCGACGTCTACCCCGACTTCCCGCACTGGGTGGACCGGGCCGGCGGCCACTGCGCGCCGTCCGGCACCGGACCGGACGCGGGCGTGCTGCTGCTGGAACGCCCCGCGCTCACCGGCCGGCGGTACGCGGAGCTGGACGCCGTGCGCGAGCTGTGCGCCACCGCGGCACGGCGCGGCGCCGTGGTCCTGGTGGACGAGTCCAACGCCAACTACTGCCCGCCCGGCTACAGCGCGGCGAACCTGGCCCCCGAGGTGCCCAACCTGATCGTGGTGCGCGGCCTGTCCAAGGCGTACGGGCTGGGCGGGGTACGCCTGGGCTACTGCGTGGCGTCGTCCGCGATGACCGACACCGTGCGCGGGGCGGTGACACCCCTGGGGGCGTCGTCGCTGTCGCTGCGCATCGGCCGCCGCGTCCTCGGGCTCGGCGATGTGACGGGCGGTCTGCGCGAGCGGATCGCGCGGACCAGGCCGTACGTGCGCGATCTGCTGGCCGGCGCGGGGCTGCCGGAGCCGGTCGAGGCCGCCGACGGGCTGCCGTACGTGCTGTTCCCCGACGAGCCGCGGCGGGCCGTGGAACTCCTCGCCGCGCGCGGGGTGCAGGCCAAGGTGCATCCCGTGTGGTCGTTCCGTTCCGGCGGCCTCGTGGAGGTCGGCCGGGTCAGCGTTCCCCTGCGGGGGAGCCGACTGACCGACCTCGAGCAGCGGCTCGCCCGGACTCCGTCCCCGGCGTCCGCCCCGCGGCCGCCGGAGCGGGCCGGGAGCTGAGCGCGAGGAAGCACACCGCGAGCAGCGCCAGCGCCGGCACCGCCACGGCCGCCGCGAGCAGTTCCGCGCCGACCTTCCCGGGCAGCGCCAGCAGCGCGGTGTACACGGCGCCGGACGCCATCTGGAGGAAGAAGAACAGCCCCGAGGCGGCCCCGGCGTGCTCCCCGTCATAGCGCATCATGCCCGCCTGACAGGTGGGGAACATCGCTCCGACGCCCAGCATGCACACCGCCATCGGCACCACCAGGCTCAGCGCGCTGTCCGGCCAGACCCGCACCGCCACCGGCATCACCAGGGCCGCGGCCGCCGCCACCACGGACGCGGTGCGCGCCAGGAACTCCAGCGAACGGTTCCTGCCGAGCCGTTTGGCGGTGGTGCTGCCGCCCACGTAGCCGAGGATGACCAGCGTGTAGAGCAGGCCGTAGAGCGTGGGCGAGGCACCGAACTCGAGCTGGACGAGGTCGCTGGAGTACGTGGTGAAGGTGAAGTACGCGCACCACGCCAGGGCGATGGCCGCGGCGAACACCACGAAGTCGCGGTGGGCGAGGACCGTGCGGTAGGCCCGCGCGTACCCCCGCAGGCCACCGGGGGTGCGTGCGGCGGAGACCGGCCCGTCGGCGGGCAGCAGCCACAGCACTCCGGCGGCCACCACGACGCCCAGGACCGTCATGAAGGCGAAGAGCGCACGCCAGGACACATGCTGCACCACGAGTCCGGCGACCGGAGGCGAGGCCGCCGGGGTCACCGCGATCACGGTGGAGAGCATGGTCAGCATCGGCAGCCGCCGGTTCTCCGGCAGCGTCCGCTGCACCCACAGCCGGGAGACGACCGTGCCGGTGCCGGCGCCGAGGGCCTGGAGCACCCGGCCGGTGAAGAACGCCCCGTACCCCGGCGCGAGCAGGCACAGCAGGGAGGCGCCGGAGAACAGGAACAGCCCGGCCAGCTGCACCCGGCGGGCCCCGTAGCGGTCGGCGAGGTTGCCGGTCAGCAGCATGCACACCGCGTAGGCGGCCATGTAGGCGACGAGGGAGCCGCTGGTGCCGTCGGTGCCGACGCCGAAGGACTCGCCGACCGACGGCAGGGCGGGCACATAGGCGGCGAGGGCCAGTTGCGGCACGAAGACCAGCGAGGCGAGACAGACCGCGAGGCCGCGCCGCGCCTCGCGCCGGGCCTCGGGCCGGGCCCCGGCGGCGGGCACACCGCCGGGGCCGCCGCCGCTCACTGGGCCGCCCCCGCCAGGACCCGGTCCGAGGCCGGCACCAGCCGCTCGGCGACGGTGTTCGCCTGCCGGGCCACCAGCTCCATCGAACTGGTGTGGAAGTGCTCGCCCGAGGCCAGGTCGCCGACCACGTAGAGCCCGTCGCGGACACCGCCGCCGGAGTCGAGGACCTGGTTCGTCGCGGGGTCGACCCGTACGCCGCCCAGCGGATGGGGGACGAGGGTGCCGCGTGCGACCAGCCGGGAGACGAGGGAGGTCGCGGGCGCGGCGGACGTGTCGATGGTGCGTCCGACCGCGTTGACGACCACGTCGTGGTGGGTGGCGGTGCCGTCGGCGTAGGTGGCGGTGAACCCGCCGCCGACGGCGGGCTCCACTCCGGTGATGCGCCGCCGGAAGGCGAGCTGCCCGCTGTCGCACAGCGCGAGCAGCTTCTGCGCGTTGGTCGTCGGCATGGGGCTGCGCAGGCAGTTGTACGTGCGGTGCTGGGCGCGCAGGAACGCCCGCTGCTGGGTGGCGGGCAGGGCGCGCCACAGCGCGGAGTAGTGGGGCGCGAGCGCGCCGACGCAGCGCTGCGCGAGACCGCCGGGCAGCGGATGCGCGAGGCGGTGGCGCAGCAGGTCGGGGGCGGCCCAGTCCTCGGTGTACGGGAGCAGTGCCTCGGCCAGGCTGGTGCCGCCCGCGCGCAGCGCGGTGTCGAGGATCCGGTGGATGCCCTGGAGGGTGACACGGCCGCGCGCCAGCAGCTGCCGGGCGTCGCTGAGGAGGTCCGGCAGCGGCGAGGAGGCGAGGTCGGTGCGGACGTCGGGGACGCGGCCGGAGCGCGAGGCGAGGGTGAGGCCCGCGCGGTGGCCGTTGTCGGCGAGCACCAGGGCCACGTCCACCGCCGTGAGTCCGGAGCCCAGCACGAGGACGTCGCGGTCCGGGCCGACCCGGTCGAGCGACCGGTCGAGGGGGTAGGGCTGGTGGACGAAGCCGTCGGTGCCCAGCAGGCCGAAGACGTCGGCGGGCGGCAGCGTGCCGATCGCGAGGACGGTGACATCGGCCGTGTGGCGCTGCCCGTCCGCGGTGGTGAGCAGGTGGCCGCCCGCGCCGTCGGCGCATATGTCGGTGACGGCGGACGGCACGAGGGTGATCCGCGTGCCGAGCAGGGCGAGGTCCTCGCAGGCCTCCCGGAAGACGTCCTCCAGGTAGTTCCCGAAGAGGTTGCGGGGGACGAAGTGGCCGGCCGGCACGTGGGGTAACGCCGGTGCCGCCGGGCGCCCGGCGGACCTGCGCCGGTACAGCCAGCGCCGGAACTGGCCGGGGTCGCCGTAGTCCACCGACATGGCGGAGTACGGGCGGTTGAGCAGTGCGGTGTCCGCGTCCTGGGCGTAGGCCACGCCCGGGCCGTACCGCTGCGCGGACTCGAACACGATGACGTCGGCCGCCGTGCCGGCGATCTCGCTGGACAGCCGGCGTGCGTACGCGGCGATCAGTGACGTACCTGCGGCCCCGCCGCCTACGACGGCAAGGGTCGGTTGCTGTGACACGAGGGCTCCGTTGCTCTGTGATGGGTGCCGTGTCCCGGTGCGCGGATACGCGTCTGCCGGGTGGGGGGTGCCCGCGCCCGCGGCGTCCCCGGTGCGGGGCGTGCGCGTGCGCGGTCGTACGAGTGGTCGGGTGCGGGGTGAGGCGCGCGGCCGGCGGTGAGTGCGGCACGTGTGCGGCGGGACCGGGCACGCGGTCGCGGATGCCGGCCGGCACACACGCCGCTGGGCGTGGGCGCGGCGCGCCCGGGTGCGCGGTGGGCGGCTGCCTCGGGTGCGCGGGTCGCCCACGGGAGGCCGGCCCGGGGCGGCTGCCCGGTGGGCGGTTCTTCAGGGAGGGGGGCCCACGGGCGGCTGCCCGGTGGGCGGTTCCTCGGGGAGGGGCGCCCGGTGGGCGGGCGCCGGCGGTGTGCGGGGGGCCGCTCGGCGGCGGGCGGCCAGGGGGTGGTTGCCCGCGGCGGGTGTCCGGTGGGTGGCTGCCTCGGGTGTGCGGGCGGCCCACGGGTGGTCGTTCAGGGGCGGGTGCCCGGGGGAGGGCCGCTCGGGGGCGGCGGGTGATCGGACCGCCTCTGCCCCGCCGTGCCGCAACCCGGCGGGGCCCCGTGCCGCCGCCTGGGCCCGGACACCGCACCGCCGCGGCCCCGTCGACGCATCCGCGGCTCCCGGCGCACCGTGCGCCGCGGCCCCCGTCGCGCCGTCACGGTCACTCCGCCTCGGCGAGGATCTGCGCCAGCGCGGTGGCCGCCTCCTCGGCGCCGGGGCCCTCCACGATCAGGTCCACCGGATCACCCGCCCGGGCGCCGAGCGCCATGAGGGCGAGCACGCTGGTGGCGCCGGTCGTACGCCCCCGGTGTTCGACCCGGGCGGTGACGCCCTCGAACCGGCCGGCCGTGGAGGCCAGCCGTCCCGCGGGTCGCGCGTGCAGGTCGGCGGGGAGCAGGACACGTACCCGATGGCCGGGCCCGGCCGGTGCGGGGTCAGAACTTGTGTGCATTGCGGGCCTCCTCTGCGCTCTTGAGCACGGTGGCGAGATCGGCGCCGCCGGCGGCGGCGACCATGGCGGCGACGGCGCCCTCCACGAAGGGCGCGTCGGCGATGACGGCGTCGAGGTGCGGGTGGTCCTGGAGCACGGTGCGGGTCATCAGTACCGAGCTGCCCAGGTCGGGCAGCACGACGACGCCGCCGCCGCGGTCCGCGGCCGTGAGGGCCTCCCGCACCCGGCGGTAGCTCGTGCCGAGCGAGCCGTCGTCGGTTCCTCCGGCCATGGCGACCGGCACGTCCTCCGAGCCGATCTGCCCGATCAGCTCCCCCACTCCGGCGGCGAGTTCTGCGCTGTGTGACACCAGTACGATGCCAACGGACGGTTCCATGAACGGGTACATTAATTCTCAGAACAGAGTTCAGCAATAACGAACAGGGGAAGAGAGATGGTCCAGTCGGTCCGACGTGCGGTGCATGTCCTGCGTGAACTCACGGGCGCCGCTCCCCGACTGGGCGTGACAGAGCTGGCCGACCGCATCGGCGTCTCCAAGCCGACGGTCCACGCGCTGCTGCGGACCCTGGAGGCCGAGGGGCTGGTGGTGCAGGACGCCGAGTCGGGCAAGTACCAGCTCGGGCCTGCCCTCGTCACCCTCGGCAACGCCTACCTGGACACCCATGAGCTGCGCACCCGCTCCATGACCTGGGCCAATGCGCTGGCCGCCAAGACCGGGGAGGCCGTGTGGGTCGGAGTGCTCGTGGGCGACCAGGTGATGGTGGTCCACCACGCCTTCCGGCCGGAGGGAATGGTTCAGGCGCTGGAGACCGGTGCCACGCTGCCGTGGAACGCGACCGCCCTCGGCAAGGCCGTCGTGGCCTTCGCCCCCGAGGCGCAGCAGGAGAAGCTGCTGAGCGGCACGCTGGTCGCCCTGACCGGACGCACCGTCACCGATCCGGAGGTCCTCCGGGCCCAGCTGGAGCAGGTCAGGGACATCGGCTACGCGGTGGAGTCGCAGGAGCTGACCCTGGGAGACGCGGGGATCGCGGCCCCTATCTTCGAGCGCAGCTCCGCGGTGGCCGGGGCGATCGGGCTCGTCGGTCCGGTGGAGCGTCTCCTGGACGAGGAACACCGCCAGGCGCACGCGATCGCGACCCGTGAGACGGCCCGCAATCTCTCCCGTGAGCTGGGCGGTTTCCGTGCCGGCGGACGGCTTCCGGCCTTCTGACGCAGCCGCTCGCGAGCGCCGGTCCGCACCGGTGCCGCCGGTGTGCCGGGCCGGTGGCGCGCTTCGTGCCGCACCTCACCACAGTGTTCCCCCTTCACTGCCGTCACCGGGACGGCCGTCCGCCGGGCCCTTCGCGTAGCCTGGCCGTGACCTCGCGGTGATCTGACCGAACGTTACCCGGTGGCCAGGTATCGGACAACTGATATCGGCCAGTGTCATGTGCATGAGATGACTTTCCGGAGGATCCCGGTCCACAGCTCGTCACGTCCTTGACATGACAGAAATCCGCCCCGTAATTTTCCGGCAAACGTTCAGCAATGGGGAACACCGTTCATGTTTAAGCGGGGTTCGCCGGGAATAGTGTTCACCAGATCCGAACACGCATCGGCGGATCGGCCGTTCGATGCGGTCGGTCGGCTGAGGTGAGGGGGGCCTGCGATGAAGAAGCTGATGAACTCCGCCGAGTCCGTGCTGGCGGACTCGCTGGCCGGCATGGCACTGGCCCACCCCGATCTCCGGGTCGACCCGGAGACCCGGGTGATCAGCCGGGCGGGCGGGCCGGTCCCCGGCAAGGTGGGACTCGTCTCCGGCGGCGGCGCCGGCCACGAGCCGCTGCACGGCGGCTTCGTCGGCCGGGGGATGCTCGACGCCGCGGTCGTCGGCGAGGTCTTCACCTCCCCGACGCCCGACCGCATCCTCGCCGCCCTGCGCGCCGCCGACTCCGGACGCGGGATCCTCCAGATCGTCAAGAACTACACCGGAGACACCCTCAACTTCGCCATGGCCGCCGAACTCGCCGAGGACCTCGGCCTGACGGTGCGCACCGTGGTGGTCGACGACGACGCGGCGACCGGCATCCCGGCCGGCGCGCAGGGCCGCAGCACGGGGCGCCGCGGCACCGGCGCCACCGTCTTCGTGGAACGTATCTGCGGCGCCCTCGCCGAGCAGGGCGCCGACCTCCCGGCGATCGCCGAGGCGGGCGAGCGGGTCAACGCCGCCTCCCGCAGCATCGCCGTGGCCCTCGCCCCCTGCACCGTGCCGGCCGTCGGCCACCCCGGCTTCGAACTGGCGGACGACCAGATGGAATTCGGGGTGGGTATCCACGGTGAACCGGGGCTGCGCACGGAGCCCCTGCGCCCCGTGGCCGAGATCGTCGCGGACGCCCTGGCGGTCCTCCTGGACCAACTGCCGGCGGGCGGCGACGACCGGACCATCGTGATGGTCAACGGACTCGGCGCGACTCCGCTGCTGGAGCTCTACGTCGTACTCAACGAGGTGTACGCAGTGCTGCGGAAGGCCGGCCTGACCATCGCGCACACCCTCGTCGGCAACTATGTGACCGCACTCGACATGGCCGGCGTCTCGCTCACCGTCTGCAGGGCGGACGAGCAGATGCTCGGCCTCTGGAAGACCCCGGTGAGCACCCCGGCCCTGCGGTGGGGCTGCTGACGGGTTGACCCATGCCGGTACTGGAACCTTGGGAGGACCGTTGGACTCCGAGCTGACGCGGGCGTGGTTACTCAACGCCGCCCTGCTCGTGGAGCGGGAGAAGGACAGACTGACGCAGCTGGATCTGGCCATCGGCGACGGCGACCACGGGGTCAACATGCAGCGCGGGTTCTCCGCCGTGGCGGCCACCCTGGCGGAGCCCCCCGCCGGGGACGTGACGGCCGGGCAACTGCTGGTCTCGGCGGGCACCACCCTGGTCTCCACCGTCGGCGGCGCCTCGGGGCCGCTGTTCGGCAGTTCCTTCCGGGCCCTCGGCAAGGCCCTCGAGGCGGCCGGGGAGGCGGACGACGACGGCAGGGCGCTCGCCGACGGGCTGATCGCCGCACGGGACAGCATCCAGCGGATGGGAGCCGCCCAGCCCGGCGACAAGACGATGTACGACGTGTACGAGGTGGCGACCGAGGCGTTCGGACGTGCCGTGCGCAGCGGGGCCGGGCCGAAGGCCTCCGCGCGCGCCGCCGCCGAGGCGGCCGAGGAGGGCGTACGGGCCACCGAGTCCATGCAGGCTCGCCGCGGCCGGGCCTCCTACCTGGGCCTGCGCAGCGTGGGCCACCAGGACCCGGGCGCGGCGTCGGCCGCGCTCATATTCCGTGCTCTTGCAACTGCGATGGAGGCCAAGTGACCCAGCGCCCGCAGACCGTCTCCCCCCTGCGCCGTGCGAACACGGCGGGACCGTCGCGGCAGGCGCAGGCGCCGACGATTCCCGGCGCCGGCCGGTTCGGGTGGCTGGCACCCATGGTGCTGTGGCCGCTGGCCCGCCGTCACCTGCCCCGTCCCGCGGTACGCCCGCAGGGCGGCGGCACCCAGCGCGCCGACGACGAGGCGATGTTCGCCGCGATCGTGTACGTACTGGTCAGCGGCGTGCCCTGGCGGGCGCTGCCGAAGACGTTCGCCGTCTCCTGGCAGAACACCCACCGCCGTTTCACCCAGTGGAGCGGGGCCGGCCTCTGGGACCGGCTGCGCGACACCGCCCGGAGGCAGCAGATGCCCGGACATCTGCAGCAGTGGGCCGACACCGTGGCCGCACTGGCCGAGGAACGGCTGAACCGGACGATGACCACCGCCCCCGCGCCCGCGCCCGCCGGCGCGGCACCGTCCCGAGCCGCCGGACGGCCGGGCGGCGGGCTGAAGCCCGGCATCCGCCTCCATGAACAGGGCGACTTCACCGTCCGCCTGTTCGGCCCGGACCACGGCCCGGCGGAGCAGCAGGTCACCGATCAGGAACTGCGCCGGGCCCGGTGACGCCCGGCCCACCGTCCGCCGTCGCCCGCCGCCGCGCCGATGGGAGCGCTCTCACGCACGGCGCGCACAACGAGCGGACGCGGCGCGAACGCCCTACCGCGCTCGCGCGGGGGCGCCCTCGGACCCAGCCGACGAGGCCCTGAAGGCGCCCTCCGACGTGCCGGGACCTGTCCCGGTCCCCGCCCCGCCGGTCAGGGCCGGTCGCGGTCCGGGCCCGGCGGGGTTCCGGTGTGCGCGCGGCGCACCGCTGGGCCGGACCCCTCGCGGTGCGCCGCACGTCGGTGACGGCCGGCCGCGGGCCTGCGACTGCCGGGACCGGCCGCGGCGGACACGGCGCGCGAGCGCACCAGGACCCGCCGAGGCCGGCCCGCGGCGGGCCGGCGCAGAAGTGTCCGCCGGGGACCGGCCCGGGGCGGACGCGGCACGCACGCGCACCGGGGCCCGGCACCGGGTTCCGGCCGAGGAAGGGTGGTACGAGTCAGGTGCAGAGCGTCCCCGGGTCCCCGCAGGCCCGCTTCCCCGAGCACCCCGCCGGGGGCTCCGCCCCGGAGCGCCCCGGGGACCCCGTCCCCGCCTCCCCGCTGTCCGTCACGGACTTCCGCGGGGAGCTGGCGCGGCTGATGGCCGCCGCCGGCACCGTCGGCGAACGGCCGCCGCACACCGTCGTGTTCGCGCTCGACGGCGTCGACCTGGCCACCGCGCGGCGCTGCTGGCCCGCCGCGGAGACCCGGCTGATGCGGTCGGTCACGCCCACCACCTCGTCGGCGTGCTGGCTGAGCGCGCTCACCGGGCTCGACACGGCGGCGCACGGGGTGCCGGGCGTCGTCTTCGCCGACCCGTCCGGCGGCCCCGGACTGGTCGACTTCCTGAGCTACCGCGGTCCCGGGCTCGCCCCGGACGCCGACACCGTCTTCGGCGACGCCGCCCGCCTGGGCCGCCGGCCGCTCGCCCTCCTCGGTGACATGGAGCACTACGGGTCGGCCTGGCGCGACGCCCTCCTCAAGGGCGCCGAACCGGTCGCCGGGCACTGCTTCTACACCGAGGGCGGCGTCTACCGGTATCGCCCCGCCGCCGAGGTCTTCGACCGCGTCCGCACGGCGGTCGAGTCGGCCCTCGAACGGTACGGCGCGCAGGAGCCCTGTCTCATCTGGTGCTATGTCGAGGTGGACCAGCACGTGCACCGCCACGGCTACGACCGGCACACCACCGAGGTCCTCACCGCCCTCGACGGGTACGCCCGTGCGCTGGTGGCACGGGGCGCCCTGGTGGTGGCCCACGCCGACCACGGCCTGGTGCCCACCGTGCACGACGAGGCGCTGGCCGGTCTCCTGGACCAGCTGGGACAGCGGTACGGGTTCCGGATGGGCGGCGCCGGCCGGATGCGCTGGCTCCACGCCGCGCCGGGTACCGACCGGGCCGAACTGGCCGCCGTACTGCAGAAGTCGCTGCCCTCGGACGTCCGGGTGCTGGACGCCGACTCCGTCTTCCCGCCGGGCTCTCCGGCCCGCGCCCGCGTCGGTGGCGTGGTCCTCGTGGCCGAGGGGGAGAGGTTCCTCACCGACCCCGGATACCGCTACGACCACGGCTCCTTCGCCCCCGGGGAAACCGACACCCCGTTCTCGGTCTGGCGGTGAAAACCCTGGTGGCCGGTGGTGGCCGGGAGCGGCGGGCCCGTCCCGCCGCTTCCCCTGCGGCTGTGCGCGGCCACCTCGCACCGGGCGCGAGGAGGCTCGCTCCGCCCCGGCCAACGGTCCGTCAAATGCGGCAACTCGGCTGTCTCATGTGGCGGTTGACGCCCCAGGGGTTCTGTTGAACGCTGAGGCCAGGTTCGATCCGGGAGGGGTAGATCATGAGTACGAGTCTGACCGGCTGCCTGGAGGAGATGGAGCGCCGCGGGCTCATACCGGACGACTGCCTCGCGGTCTGCTGTGTCGGCTCGGTGGCCCGCGGCTGGGCCAACGAGGGCAGCGACTACGACTTCAACGTCATCTCCCGTACCGCCTGGACCGGTGAGAGCGCCCGCACCATCCCCGTACCACTGGACCCCGGGGTGGTCCCCGCCGTCGTCCTGTACGTGAACGGCCGCCGCTGGGAGATCAAGTACTGGCTCGACAGCCAGGTCCGCCAGATGATCGACAAGGTCACCTGGGAGCAGTTCGAGGAGGGCAACTCCACCGCCAAGGCGCTGGTCGACGCCGAGGAGCTGTTCCTGGAGCGGCTGAGCACCTGCCTCACGCTGAGCGGCTCCGCCTGGGTGGAGGAGTGCAAGCGGCTGGTCGACGAGTCGGCGTTCCGCGCCTTCGTGACCACCCGCTCGCTGGCCGAGGCCGACTCCTCGATCGAGGACGCCGTGGGGCAGCTGGCCGCCGGGGACCTGGACAGCGCGGTGCTGTCCGCCCGCAAGGCGCTCGGGCACACCGTCGACGCGCTGCTGGAGAGCCAGGGCAACTTCGGTTCCCGCACCCCGAAGTGGCGGGCGCGCCGCTTCCGCGAGACACGGCCCAAGGAGCTGTCCTTCGAGGACTACTGGGCGCTGGAGACCATGCGGTCCTTCGACCCGGAGGACCCGCGCCGCTGGGTCGACGCGGTGGTGCAGTGCTGCAAGGACCTCTCCATGGAGGTCGAGATCCGATGACCGCGGACCAGAACACCGCCCCGTCGGAACCCGCGGGCATCGACCGGCGCCGCAGCGCCTCGGCGTTCTGGCGGTACTGGACCGGCTCCACCGTCAGCGGTGTCGGTGACGCGGTGACCACGGTCGCCCTGCCGCTGATGGCGGTGGGCGTCCTGGGCGCCTCCAGCTTCGAGGTCAGTCTCCTGACGGCCGCCCAGTACGCCGCCTGGATCGCGATCGGCCTGCCCGCCGGGGTGATCGTGCAGCGGCTGCCGCTGCGGGGCACCCAGGTGGCCATGGACCTGATCCGGGCGGCGGCGGTGCTGTCGGTGCCGGTGGCCGCCGCCCTGGACGTGCTGCACCTGGCGCACCTGGTGGTGGTGGCGCTCGTCCTCGGCCTGGCGACGGTCGTCTTCGACGTGGGCAACTCCTCCTTCCTGCCGTCGATCGTCAGCAAGGAGGAGCTGACCGCGCGCAACAGCCTGACCTCCGCCTCCGCTTCGGCGACCCAGCTGGGCGGCCCCTCGCTCGGCGGTGTGCTGGTCCAGTTCTGCGGCGCGGCGTTCAGCCTGGTCCTCGACGCCGTCAGCTATGTGATCTCCGCAGTGCTGCTGCGCAGCCTGCCGCGGCCCGAGCGGACCAAGGCCGAGGCGGGCCGCGCGTCCACGCTCCAGCTGATCAGGGAGGGCTGGCGGTTCGTCGTCCAGCACCCGGTGATCCGGCCCTGCGTGGCCGCCGCCACCCTGACCAACTTCATCTGCGGCGCCTTCATGGCACTGCTGCCGGTCTTCCTGGTACGCACCCTCGACGCGCCCGCCGGCCTGGTCGGTGTCCTGATCGCCACCGAGGGGGTCGGCAGCCTTGTCGGCGCCGCGCTCACCCCCCGGCTGGTGCGGCGGTTCGGCGGCGCCCGGGCGATCCTGTGCACCTCGCTCCTCGGCGCCACGGCCGCGCTGCTGATGCCGCTGGCCGGCAGCGGCTGGGGCTACCTCGTGTTCGGGCTGGGCAACATCGGTTTCGGCTGCGGTGTGGTGGTGCTGAGCATCCTCACCCGCACCCACCGGCAGACGGTGACCCCGCCCGAACTGCTGCCCAGGGTGATGGCGACCGTCCGGTTCGTGTCGTGGGGCGCGGTGCCGTTCGGCGCGCTGACCGCCGGCGCCTCGGCCAGCCTCCTGGGCAACCGGGGCGGGCTGTGGCTGATCTGCGCCCTGGCCTTCCTCGCCCCGGCGGCGCTGTGGGCCAGCCCGCTGCGCCGCATGCGCGACCTGACGTGAGCGCGGGGCCGGTCACGGCCGGTGAATCCGGAACCGTGCCCGGCCCACGCGGACCCGCGGGCGGGCCCCACTTCCACGACGGCTCCTTCCACCGGGGCGCCGACCCTGAGCGCGCGCTCGTCCCCGGCACCCCCGAGAAGGCACCGGCCGCCGCCCGCACCCACTGCCGATGATCGACCCGACCAGCGTGCGCAACCATGCCCGCACCCGCGCGCTACAGGACCAGACACACCTCCAGCAGGGCGACATCGCCGAGGCCGGTGCCGTCGTCGGTGACATCGCCCGGATCCCAGACGTCAACCGCTCCCCGCGCATCACCCAGCGCATCGCCGGTCCCCGCACCGCCCTCACCCCGTGGCAACGCAGCCAGTCCTCGGACCACGCCCTCACCAGCGCAGACCGGGACGCGTGAACTGCTTCTGCGCCCGGCGACGGAATGCGGCCGTCTCCGCCTCACTCGGCTCCACCCCGTACACATCGGTGTACGCGTCGCACAAACTCCTCCAGCAGCGACTCCGCTTCCCGGCCCTCGTGGCGCTGCAGGCATACGTCGCCGATCGTCATGGCGGTCGGGCTGCGGCGCTCCACTGCAACGGCACAGGGCCGACCGCGTCAGCCGGCGGCAGCGGCACGAGGCTCATCGCCCCGGTGGGCGACCAGGGTCTTCGAAAAGTGACCTTGTGTCCGAGCTCGTCAGGTGAGTTCGAGGGCGGCCTACTCGCGATGCCGGACGCGGAGAGCCGACTCAAGCCGGCGAGCATGTCCTTCGAAGCGTCCACCGGCGTTGCTGGGCGCGGCCGTCGGCAGCCAGGCCGTCCGGCGCAGCAGGGGAAAGGGGGATGCGGATCTCGGTCGGGAGCAGGTCCAGGGCCGGCAGGACGCGGATGCCCGCGTCGATGCCGACCGGGAAGGCGTAGCTGAAGTCTTCGAAGCCCTTCTTCAACGCCCGTTCGCGGACGGCGGCGTACGAACCGGCGAAGCCGATACCGGCGATGACGACGGCACCGGCGACGACCACGCCGATGAGAACCCGGTGCATCCGTGTCAGCCGCAGTGGCGCGGCCACCCGTACTCCCCTCCCCGTGCGCGTTGTCGCGCGCACCAGGGGGCACATGTGTGCGACGTACGGGCGGCCGGTTCGGTGGGGTGGTCCTTTCCCCGGCTCGGTCAGCTCTTCTGCGCCGCGGACCGGGAGGGCGAGGCGCTCTCCGACGCGGACGGGGACGCGCTCTTCGACGCGGACGGGGAGTCGCCCGCCGTGCCGCTGTCGCCGCCGTCGCCGTTCGCGGACGCGACCGCGGCCACCGCCTCCTCGACGGCCTTCCGCGCGGCCTTCGCCAGGTCGTCGGCGTCCGGCGTCTTGTCGCCGGCCAGGCCCGCACCGTTGTAGTCGAGGGTGAGGACGACGTTCTCGACGCGTGCCACGACCGTCTGCTGCTTGAAGGCGCCCTCCTTCTTCTTCAGGTCGTACCGCACGAGGGTCGCCTCGTCGCCCGCCCCGGGGACCGGCTCCGACTTGGTGTTCTTCGCGCCCGACACCGACTGGGCGTCCTGGACCTGCTTCTGGTAGAACTCCTGCGCCTGCCGGTCGCCCTCGCCGCGCGTGATGTCGGACTCGAAGCGCAGCAGCGACACGTTCAGCCAGCGGAACTGAGAGCCCTTCACGCCGTTGTTCTCCAGGCTGCTCCAGGAGCAGCTGCCGCGCGTCGACGTGTCGTCGGACTGGCCCTCCTTGCCCGACTTGGCGCCCTCCGGCACCAGTTCGCCCAGCGTCTTCTTCGACAGCACGTCACACGGCTCCGGCAGCTCGGCGTACGCCGCCGGCCGCACGGTCGGCGACGGGCTGGCGGAGGCCGACGCGGTGGCGCTCGGGGCCTTGCCGCCACCGCCGCCGTCACCGGAGCCGGATCCGGAGTCGGAGGAGCAGCCGACGGCGACCAGCATCACGGGGACGGCGGCCGCGTGGGCAAGGACGCGGTGAAGGCGCTTCGCTCGCTGGGCACTCCCCCGCCGCCTCAACGGCATGGGAGGTGCCCCCAGGTCTCGCTGTGCTCGTCGCTGCATGGTTCCTTCACTCATGACACTCGTGGTTCCTGCGGTCGGAACGGGTCCGAGGGGTCACGGTACGCCGTGAAGAACCCGTGCGGTTCTGCCTCGCGTGGTGTGCGCGCGGGCGCGCGGGGCCGTCAATCCGCCAGCGAGTCGGCCAGTCGAGAGGCCAGATTCCGTGCCCTGTCCTGCATTTCCTTGCTGTCCGGGACCACTCCGACCGTCATCGGCTGCTCCGCGTACTCGATGGTCACGATGACGTTGGACGTGCGGAACGCCACAGTCACCGTGCGCTGTTCGGCGGTCGAACCGGGGCTGCTCAGCTCGTCGTCGAGGAAGGCCTCGTCGCCGAGCCCGTCGAGCACGCGGGGCTGGAGGTCGGCCGGAGTGGTGCTCGCGGACGGGCTCGCGGTCGGGCTCGCCGAGGACTCGGCCGACTCCGGGGCCGAGGAGGAGGGCGTGGTGCCGGAGGCGGACGGGGAGCCGGCGGGCGAGTCGGTGACGGCCGGCTCGGGGAGGTCGGCCGCTGCCCGCCTGGTCGCGAAGAGCCGCTCGGCCTGGCTGTCGTCGCTCACGGCGGAGTCGTACGACACCACCCGCTCGAAGTCGACGAGCAGGTGGTCGGTGGCCTCGGCGGAGCCCACCTTCCAGCGGCAGCCGACCTTGCGGTCGGAGTCGTACGTGAGCGTCGCCTCGCCCTGGTACGCCCGCTCGCGCTGCTCCTCGTCGGTGATCTGCCGGATGCCGGGCAGCAGGGCGTCGAGGGTCTCCCGGCCGACCGCGCCGCAGGGTTCCGGGAGGGTGCGGTACCGGCCGGGCTCGGCCGCCGCCGTCGCCGTGCCGGCGTCGCCCGGGTTGGTCTCGTCGGTCGCGCCGCCCTCCGCGGAGCCGCCGGTGCAGCCGGCCAGCAGCGCCGCGAGGAGGGCGGCGACGCCGGGTACGTACGCCTTCCGCTGCACGGTCAGGCTCCTCTCGACGGTGGCCGTGTGGCCGGTCCTCCAGTGTCCCCGCTGGTTATTCGCTTGCCGCGCGGGGGTGCCCCCTGGGGACAATGTGTATCGCACGCGCTGCCGTGGACGCCGGTCCGTCATCCCTTTCGTCGACCTTGGCGCCGGTTTTGCCGTTCGACACTTCTGTTTGTCTTCCGGGGGAATGAGGGTGAAATGCCGTACGTAGAGCTGCCGGGTGCCAAGGTGCCGATCCGCATGTGGACCGACCCGGCGTCGGTCGAGGACGTGGCGCTGCAGCAGCTGCGGAACGTCGCGACCCTGCCGTGGATCAAGGGGCTCGCCGTCATGCCCGACGTCCACTACGGCAAGGGTGCGACGGTCGGCTCCGTCATCGCGATGCAGGGGGCGGTGTGCCCCGCCGCGGTGGGGGTGGACATCGGGTGCGGGATGTCGGCGGTGCGGACGTCCCTCACGGCCGGCGACCTGCCGGGGGACCTGTCGCGGCTGCGGTCGCGGATCGAGCAGGTGATCCCGGTGGGGCGGGGGATGCATGACGACCCCGTGGACCCGGGGCGGCTGCACGGGTTCGCCACGGCCGGGTGGGACGACTTCTGGGGACGGTTCGGCGGGGTCGCCGAGTCGGTCAGGTTCCGTCAGGAGCGGGCCCAGAAGCAGATGGGCACGCTCGGAAGCGGCAATCACTTCGTCGAGGTGTGCACGGACACGACCGGTTCGGTCTGGCTGATGCTCCACTCCGGCTCCCGCAACATCGGCAAGGAACTGGCCGAGCACCACATCGGCGTCGCCCAGAAGCTCCCGCACAACCAGGGCCTGGTCGACCGCGACCTCGCCGTCTTCGTCGCGGACACCCCGCAGATGGCGGCGTACCGCAACGACCTGTTCTGGGCGCAGGAGTACGCGAAGTACAACCGCTCGATCATGATGGCGCTCCTGAAGGACGTGATCCGCAAGGAGTTCAAGAAGGCCGGGCCCACCTTCGAGCCGGAGATCTCCTGCCACCACAACTACGTGGCGCAGGAGCGGTACGAGGGCATGGGCCTGCTGGTGACCCGCAAGGGCGCGATCCGCGCGGGCGCCGGGGAGTACGGGATCATCCCCGGCTCGATGGGCACGGGGTCGTACATCGTGCGGGGCCTCGGCAACGACCGGTCCTTCAACTCGGCCTCGCACGGCGCCGGCCGGCGCATGAGCCGCAACGCGGCCAAGCGCCGCTTCACCACGAAGGACCTGGAGGAGCAGACGCGGGGCGTGGAATGCCGCAAGGACTCCGGTGTCGTGGACGAGATCCCGGGCGCGTACAAGCCGATCGAGCAGGTCATCGACCAGCAGCGGGACCTGGTGGAGGTGGTGGCGAAGCTGAAGCAGGTCGTGTGCGTGAAGGGCTGAGGCCCGCGCGGACCGCCTACCGCGCGTGGGACACCGCGTGGATCGTCACGAACGCCACCGGGCGGATGCCGAACAGGAAGTACCCGAGGTACCACCACACAGGCGCTCGCCCCTCCGCTCCTGGGCCGGGCGCCGCTGTTCGCGCGCGGGCTCGTCCGGCGTCACGGTTCCCGGTGGACCTTGGTGTTCGACGCCTGGGCGCGCGGGCGGACCACGAGGAGGTCGACGTTGACGTGGCTGGGGCGGGTGACCGCCCAGGTGATCGTGTCGGCGACGTCGTCCGCGGTCAGGGGCTCGGCGACGCCCTCGTACACCTTGGCGGCCTTCTCCCGGTCGCCGCCGAAGCGGGTCAGGGCGAACTCCTCCGTCTTGACCATGCCGGGCGCGATCTCGATGACGCGGACCGGCTGGCCGACGATCTCCAGGCGCAGCGTCTCGGCCAGGACGTGGGCGCCGTGCTTGGCGGCGACGTAGCCCGCGCCGCCCTCGTACGTGGCGTGGCCGGCGGTGGAGGAGACGACGACCACCGTGCCGTCGCCGCTCGCGACCAGCTTGGGCAGCAGGGCCTGGGTGAGGTTGAGGGTGCCGATGACGTTCGTCTCGTACATCCGGCGCCAGTCGGCCGGGTCGCCGGTCGCGACCGGGTCGGCGCCCAGCGCGCCGCCCGCGTTGTTGACGAGGACGCCGATCGTCCTGAACGCCGTCGCGAACTCGTCGACCGCCGCACGGTCGGTGACGTCGAGGGCGTACGCCGTGGCCCGGCCGCCGGCCGCGACGATCTCCTCCGCCAGCGCCTCGATGCGGTCCTTGCGGCGCGCGGTGAGGACGACGCGGTAGCCGGCCGCGGCGAGCTGCCGGGCCGTGGCGGCGCCGATCCCGCTGCTCGCACCGGTGACGACGGCGATGCGGGAGGCGGCGGACGGGGCGGCGGTGGCCATGGGCTGCTCCTCGGACTGGCGGGCGGGACCGGTCGGCGTCCAGCGTAGGCGACGTGGGCGGGCGGTCCGCGGGCCGGTGCGGTCCCTCCCGGCGGGAGGCCGGGGCCGCGGGGCGGTCCTCGCCGCCGTCGGAGCGGAACGCCCGGCGCGCGCCTCAGCCGCCTCGCGGCGCGTACATGATGACGGCCATGCCCGCGAGGCAGACCAGCGCGCCCGCCACGTCCCACCGGTCCGGGCGGTAGCCGTCCGCGAGCACGCCCCACAGGATCGACCCGGCGACGAAGATCCCGCCGTACGCGGCCAGGACGCGGCCGAAGTGGGCGTCGGGCTGGAAGGTGGCGACGAATCCGTACGCGCCGAGGGCGAGGACGCCGCCCGCCGCCCACAGCCAGCCGCGGTGCTCCCGCACCCCCTGCCAGACCAGCCAGGCCCCGCCGATCTCGAACAGGGCGGCGAGGACGAACAGGGCGGCGGAGCGGAGGACGACCATGGGGGCAGCTTCGCACGGCGGCCCGGCGCGCCCCGCACCGCCCGGTGCCGGGCGTCCGGGGGCCGCGCCGCGTGGCATGCGGGGGACGTGTGGTGTATCCGGGATGTGTGGCGTATCCGGGACGTGGGGGATGCGGCGGGGGCCGGACGGACGGCGCGCCGGAGGGGCGGGGGGCGCCGGGACGGCGCGGTCGCGGCCGCCGGACCGCCCCGGCGGACGGCGGGGTCCGGCGCGACCCGCGTCCCGCGCGGGTCGCGCGGGACGCGCGGGACGCGAGCCCGGGCCGCCGGCGCGCCCGGGCCCGCCGGAATAAGGGTGGAGGGGGAACCGTTCAGCGGTATAGTTGAACGGTCAACAACCTGGAGGGTGAGCGACCATGCAGTTCGGGATCTTCAGCGTCGGCGATGTCACACCGGACCCGACCACGGGCCGGACGCCGACCGAGCGCGAGCGGATCAAGGCCATGGTCGCCATCGCGCTGAAGGCCGAGGAGGTCGGCCTCGACGTCTTCGCGACCGGTGAGCACCACAACCCGCCGTTCGTGCCGTCCTCGCCGACCACGATGCTCGGCTACATCGCGGCGCGCACGGAGCGGCTGATCCTCTCCACGTCGACCACGCTGATCACCACCAACGACCCGGTGAAGATCGCCGAGGACTTCGCGATGCTCCAGCACCTGGCCGACGGCCGGGTGGACCTGATGATGGGCCGCGGCAACACCGGCCCGGTCTACCCGTGGTTCGGCCAGGACATCCGCGAGGGCATCAACCTCGCCATCGAGAACTACGCCCTGCTGCACCGGCTGTGGCGCGAGGACGTCGTCGACTGGGAGGGCCGCTTCCGCAGCCCGCTGCAGGGCTTCACCTCCACCCCGCGGCCGCTGGACGGCGTCCCGCCGTTCGTCTGGCACGGCTCCATCCGCTCCCCGCAGATCGCCGAGCAGGCCGCCTACTACGGCGACGGCTTCTTCCACAACAACATCTTCTGGCCCGCCGACCACACCAAGCGGATGGTCGAGCTGTACCGCACCCGCTACGCCCACTACGGGCACGGCACCCCCGAGCAGGCGATCGTCGGCCTCGGCGGCCAGGTGTTCATGCGGAAGAACTCCCAGGACGCGGTGCGCGAGTTCCGCCCGTACTTCGACGTCGCCCCGGTCTACGGCCACGGCCCGTCGCTGGAGGAGTTCATGGAGCAGACGCCGCTGACGGTCGGCTCTCCGCAGCAGGTGATCGAGAAGACCCTGTCCTTCCGCGAGTACGCCGGCGACTACCAGCGCCAGCTGTTCCTGATGGACCACGCCGGGCTGCCGCTGAAGACCGTCCTGGAGCAGATCGACCTGCTCGGCGAGGAGGTCGTGCCGGTGCTGCGCGAGGAGTTCGCCAAGGGGCGGCCGGCGAACGTGCCGGACGCGCCGACCCACGCCTCGCTGCTGGCCGGCACCCGGAAGGAGACCGTCGCATGAAACTCGTCGTCGTCTCGGCGGGACTGGGCGTCCCGTCCTCCACCCGGCTGCTCGGCGACCGGCTGGCCGCCGCCACCGCCGGACGGACCCCGGCGGACGTGCGGGTGATCGAGCTGCGCGACCTGGCCGTGGCGATCGCGCACAACTTCACCAGCGGGTTCCCGGGCGCGGCGCTGTCCGCCGCGTTCGACGCGCTGACGGCGGCCGACGGGCTGGTCGTCGTCACGCCGGTGTTCTCGGCGTCCTACAGCGGGCTGTTCAAGTCGTTCTTCGACGCGCTGAGCGGCGGCGACCCCGACGCCCTCGCCGGCAAGCCGGTGCTGATCGCCGCGACCGGCGGCACCGCCCGGCACTCCCTGGTCCTGGACCACGCGCTGCGGCCGCTCTTCGCCCACCTCAAGGCCGTCGTCGTCCCGACCGGCGTGTACGCCGCCGCCGAGGACTGGGGCGCCGAAGGGCTCGACGGCCGGATCGAGCGGGCGGCCGGGGAACTGGCCGCGCTGATGACCGGGCTGTCGGCCGGGCGCCCCGCCGAGCGGACCGGCACCGGGCGGGAGGCGCCGGCCGGGCAGGCCGACGGGGCGGAGGAGCCGGCGGCCGAGGAGGCCGGCGCGTTCCGGGTGGTGCCGTTCGAGCAGCAGCTCGCGGCGCTGCGGGCCACGGGCTGAGGACCGGGCCCGGGGCCCGGCCCGACGGGCCCCGGACGGAACGGGCGGCAACCGCGGCGGGGCGGGACGGCCGGGCGGCATCCGGGAGAACTGCGGCCGGACGAAGGCCGGGGGCGCGGCGGCCGGACGGCGGCCGGGGGAGCGGCGACCGGCGGCGGCCGGTGAAAGGCCGGTAAGAAGGGCGGCCGGCGAACCGCCCGGCCGGGCCGGCTTGGCACACTGGCCCTGTGCCCCAGACAGTTCTCCTCGCCGAAGACGACCGCGCCATCCGGCACGCCCTTCAGCGCGCCCTGACCCTGGAGGGCTACCAGGTCACGGCGGTCGCCGACGGCGTCGAGGCGCTGGCGCACGCCCACCGCGGCCGGCCCGACGTCCTCGTGCTGGACGTGATGATGCCCGGCATTGACGGCCTCCAGGTCTGCCGGGCGCTGCGCGCCGAGGGCGACCGCACGCCCATCCTGATGCTGACGGCGCTGGTGGAGACCGCCGACCGGATCGCCGGCCTGGACGCGGGCGCCGACGACTACGTCGTCAAGCCCTTCGACGTCGAGGAGGTCTTCGCCCGGCTGCGCGCCCTGCTGCGCCGTACCAGCCCGGTGCCCGCGGGCGCCGCCCCGGCGGACGTACCGAAGCAGCCCCCCGCCCCCGAGCGGTTCGTCGAGGCCGCCGGCATCCGCATGGACCCGCAGGCCCGGCGCGCCTGGCGGGGCGGGCGGGAACTGGAGCTGACCCGCACCGAGTTCGAGCTGCTGGAGCTGCTGGTCCGCAACGCGGGCATCGTCCTGGACCACTCCACGATCTACGACCGCATCTGGGGCTACGACTTCGGCCCCGGTTCCAAGAACCTCGCCGTCTACGTCGGCTACCTGCGCCGCAAGCTCGACGCGCCCGGCGCGCCGCAGCTGATCCACACGGTGCGCGGCGTGGGTTACGTGCTGCGGGAGAACTGAGTGGGCCGGCTGTGGCGGCGGCTGACCGGGCGGCGCCCCCGGCTGGTCTCGCTGCGCACCACCTTCGCGGTGTCCTTCGCGGCCGTCGCCGCCGGTGTGACGCTCCTGGTCGGCGTCCTCTCCTACAACGCCGCCGCCCGGCTGGTCCGGGTGGACCAGGAGTCCGTCTTCGACCAGGTCGTCCAGGACCTGCGGGACGAGGTCCGGCAGCGGCGGATGATGCCCGCCGACTTCCTCTCCTCCGCGCCCGGCCACGACGTGGTCCGCCCGGCCCGCACGGACGTGCAGGTGCTCGGCCCGGACGGCAGCGTCTCCGACCCGGGCAACCCCGGGCTCCCGGTCGTCGACGCCGACCGGCGGATCGCGGCCGCCGCGACGGCCGGGCGGCTGGCCGAGCACGCCGACGTCGACGTCGGCGACGACGTCTACCGCGTCGCGACCGTCTCCCTCGGCGGCGGCCGGGGCGCGGTGCAGGTCGCGCAGGAGTTCAGCGACACCGAGGACCTGCTGCGGGCGCTGCAGCGGCGCACGCTGCTGCTGATGGCCGCGGTCGTGGTCGGGGCGGGCCTGTTCGGCTGGTGGCTGGCCCGCCGCATCACCCGCCGCCTGGTCCTGCTCACCGCGGCCGCCGAGGACGTCGCCCGCACCCGCCGGCTCGGCATCCAGGTGCCGGTCACCGGCTACGACGAGGTGGGCCGCCTGGGCCGCGCCTTCGACCGCATGCTGGGCCGCCTCGCCCAGTCCGAGGAGGACCAGCGCCGCCTGGTCCAGGACGCCGGACACGAACTGCGCACCCCGCTGACCTCGCTCCGTACGAACATCTCCCTGCTGCGCCGCATCGACGAACTGCCGCCCGCCGCGCGGGAGGAACTGGTCGCGGACCTCGGGCAGGAGGCGCGCGAGCTGACCGACCTGGTCAACGAGCTGGTCGACCTGGCGGCCGGCCAGTCCGACAGCGAGCCGCCGCGCCGGGTCGACCTCGCCGAGATCGCCCGGGACGTCGCGGGCCTCGCCCGGCGCCGCAGCGGCCGGGAGATCACGGTCCGGGCGAGCGGCGACACCACGGCGGACGGCCGGCCGGGCATGCTGACACGGGCGGTGTCCAACCTCGTGGAGAACGCGGTGAAGTTCGACCGCGACGGCACCGCGCCCGTCGAGATCGTCGTCGCCGGTCCCGCCCGGCCGGGCACGGTCCGCGTCGAGGTCCTCGACCGCGGCCCCGGCATCGCCGACTGCGACCTGACCCGCGTCTTCGACCGCTTCTACCGCGCCGCCGACGCCCGCTCCCTGCCCGGCTCCGGGCTGGGCCTGTCCATCGTGCGGGAGGTGGCCCTCGCGCACCGGGGGGCGCCGTTCGCCTACCGGCGGGACGGCGGCGGCACGGCGATCGGGTTCACGGTGGGCGGCGGACCGGCCGGGGACGGCGGCGCGGGAGGCTGAGGGCCGCCTCGCCCGGGCTTTCGCACCTGCTCGCGGGCCGGCCGGACCGGCATCGCCCGGCGCCGCGCCGGACCTCGCCCGCGGGCCGTGGGGGCCCGGCGGCTCCGGCGGCGCCCGTCAGGCCTGGTCGCCGGGCCAGCCGAGCAGCCGGGCGCCGATGACGGCGGTCTGCAGGGTGTAGCGGTGGACGGGGTCGGCCGGGTTGGCGCCGGTGAGTTTGTGGATGCGGTCCAGGCGGTAGGTCAGGGCGCGCACGCTCAGGCGCAGGCGGCGGGCCGCCTCGGCTGCCACGCAGCCGGTGTCGAAGTAGGCGGTGAGGGTGTCGAGGAGGGGCTGGGCGCCGCCGCGGGCCTGCCGCAGGGGGCCCAGGGCGGTGTGCACGAGGTCGGCCATGGCCTGGCGGTCACGGGTGAGGACGGGGTAGACGAGCAGGTCGGCGGCGCGCAGCACCGGTTCGTCGAGGCGCAGGCGGTCCGCCAGTTCGAGGGCGTTGAGGGCTTCCTCGTAGGAGTGGACGACGCCGCCGGCGCCGGGGTGGGGGCGTCCGATGGCGACCTGGCCGCCGTCGGTGGCCGCGTGTGCCTGCTTGGCGAAGAACGCGAGCACGTCGTCCTGGTCGCCGGGGGCGATGCAGATCAGCCGGCCGTCCTTGGTGGTGAGCAGGATGTGGCGTTCGCCGAAGCGGGCGACGAGCGCGCTGTCCACCTGGCGGGTGGCCGGGTGGGCGTCGTCGACCGGCGTGTCGCCCTGGGCGACGGCGACCGCGTGGGCGCGGGAGAGGAGCAGGCCGAAGCGTTCGGCGCGTTCGGCGAGCCGGCCCAGGTTGCTGCGGCCGTATAGCAGGTCGTCGATGAACTCCCTGCGCGCCGCCTCCTCCTGGCGCACCGCCAGTCGCTGGGCGCGTTCGTGGCCTTCGGCGAAGGCGTCGATCGCCTGCTCGACGGCGGCGAGCACGCGGTCCACCCCCGCGGACGCCAGGGCGGGGGAGAGGTCGCGGGCCGCGGACAGGTGCCGCCGGACCAGGGCGCGCAGTCCCAGGCCCGCCTCCGCGGCCCGCTCCCCCTGCGCCCGGAGGGCCTCCAGCTCGTCCCGGGTCAGCCGGCGGCCGGTGGCGCAGACATCGGCGAGAATCCCGCCGTACCCCTCCAGGAACTCCTCCGGCACCGCCGGCCTCGTCACTGTTCCCTCCCGGATGTCGATCCTGTGCTGTGCCGTCCCCGCGCCCGGGAACGGAAGCGGGCCGCCTTCGCCCGCCTCCCCGGTCCCGCGGAAGGCCGTCGGCGGGTTCCGCCCGACCGCGGCCCGCCGGGTGGGCCGGGTGGCCCCGTCGCCGGACGCCGCCGGGGTCCAGGGTCCCGTACGGCTGCCGTGGCCCCGGGGGGAGCCCCCGGTCCGGGGGACGACGGAGAGGGGACGTCCGGCCCGGCACGCGGCGCCGGGCTTCCGGCCGGGACCGCCGCGGGACGGCCGCCCGACGGGCCGGCGCCGGATCCGGGCCCGGCGGCGCGCTGCCGCGCGGGCCCGGTGTCCGGTCCGCGGATCTCAGCCGATCTCGACCTTGCCGTCGGTCCCGGCGGCCGTCGCCGCGGGCCGGGCGGCGCCGTCGCGCCGGGCGATGCCCTTCAGCAGCTCCGCGAGGTCCACTCCGGTGGTGGCGCCGAGCAGTTCCATGCCCTGGGCGACGTTGTCGGCGACGGTGCGCGACAGCCGGCTCGCCCCGTCGGTGGAGATGACGGTCATCTTGTCGACGGCGCTGAGCGGTTCGGACGCCTTGGCGACGACCTGCGGCAGCACCTCGACGAGCATCTGCAGCACGGCCGCGTCGCCGTACTGGGCGAAGGCGTCGGCCTTCTTCCGCATCGCCTCGGCCTCGGCCGCGCCCCTGGCGCCGATCGCGGCGGCCTCCGCGTCGCCCTCCAGGCGGACCGCCTCCGCGACGGCCGCGCGCCGGGCCCGCTCGGCCTCGCCCTGCTTCAGGCCCTCGATCGCCTGCGCCTCGGCCAGCGCGGACCTGCGCTGCTTCTCGCCCTCACCCGTGAGCCGGGACCGCTCGGCCTCCGCCTGGGCGGCGGCGATCTCCGCCAGCCGCTCGGCCTCGGCCTGCTTGACCCGGGCGACCCGCTTGGCCTCGGCCTCCTGCTCGGCGGCGTACCGCTGGGCGTCGGCCGGCTTGCGGACCTGGGTGTCGAGCTGACGGTCGGTCAGGGCGGCCTGCCGTTCGGCGACCTTCTCCTGCTCGGTGAGGATCTCCTGCTGCCGGGCGGCCTCGGCCAGCGGCCCGGCGGCGTTGGCGCGGGCGGCGGCCTGGTCGGTCTCGGCCTTGATCTCGGCCTGCCGCAGGTAGAGCGTGCGCTGGGCGACCGCGATCTCCTCCTCGGCCTTCAGCCGCGCCTGCTCGGCGGCCCGCCGCGCCTCGGCCTCGGCGATGTCGGCCTCCTGCTTGGCGCGGGCGGCCTCGGGGCGGCCGAGGTCCTCCAGGTAGGAGCCCTCGGTGGTGATGTCCTGGATCTGGAAGGCGTCCAGCACCAGGCCCTGCCCGGACAGGCTCGCCTCGGCCTCCTCGGCGACCTGCCCGGCGAACGCGGCCCGGTCGCGGATGATGTCCTCCACCGCCATCCGGCCCACGATCGCGCGCAGCGCGCCCGAGAGCACCTCCTGGGTGAAGCCGACGATGCCGTCCTGCTGCATCAGGAACCGCTGGGCGGCGGCCCGGATGGCGTCCTCGGTGCCGCCGACCTTGACGATCGCGACGCCCTCCAGGTTGGCCTTCACCCCGCGCAGGGTGACCGCGCCGCGCACCGCCACCGGGATGTGCCGCGAGGACAGGTCGAGCGTGAACTTCTGCTGGACGAAGGGCACGACGAACACACCGCCGCCGACCACGACCTTCTGCCCGCTGTTGTCGGTGAACACCCGGCCGGTCTCGGGATCGGTGGCCTTTTTGCCGCGCCGCCCGGTGACGATGAACGCCTCGCTCGGCCCGGCCACCTTGTAGCGGCTGACGACCACCAGCGCGATCAGCACGAGGAGTACGACGACCCCTCCCGCCGCGATGACGACAGAACTCATGGTGTTGCCCCCTCAGCCCTCCCTGCGGACGGCACTCGGTAAGGGTGTACGGACGAGAACGACACGACCGGGCGTGCCGGAAGGAAACGGTTCAGCAAGGAACGGTCCGGCGAGGAGCGGTCGGCCGGACCGGCGGTCGGCCGGATCAGCGTTCGACGGGACGTACGGACACCGCCGACTGCGACAGCGTCCCCTCGACCCAGACCTCGGCTCCCCGGGCCACGGCGACCGGGCTCCTCGCCGCGAGCTTCACCGGCTGGCCGGCCAGGCGCACCAGCACCTCGCCGTATCCGCCGACCGGGATCGCGGTGACCACCGAACCCGTGACGCCGATCAGGTCCTCCCCCCGCGGCGCGGCCCCGGAGGAATCGCGCGCCAGCGCCCGGCCGAGGCGGTAGGCGCACCAGCCGGTGGCGGCACCGGCCGGCACCCCGACCGCCGTCGCGCCCCCCGCGCCCAGCCCGGTGGTCCCCAGGACGATCGCCCCGGAGAAACCGAGCATGGACAGGAACCCGGCGATCACCGGAAGCGACAGCAGCCCGTCGAGCGGACCGTCCACCACGGCGACGCCGTCGAGCAGCCCTTCGAGAACGCCGTCGAGGACGAACGACAGGGCAAGGAGGACGACCCCCGCGATGCCGAGACCGAGAAACCAGGCCATCCGCACCCACCGCCTCTCCTTGCCCGCCCCCTGTCGGTACGCGCATCGTCACATGCCGGCGGCCGCCGGGACATTGCCTGCTCCCGGCAATCTTCACGCGTTCTTCATGCCGGTCGCCGTCCCCGGGCGGGGCCGGCAGCGCCCGGTCACCCGTCGGCGCCCTGCGGCATCACGCCGCATCGACGGGCACGCGGACGGCTCCGGCACCCGTCGTGCCCTCGATGCGCCCCGTCCGCCCGACGGCCCCGCCCGGCACACGACGAGGGCGGGACCCGAAAGTCCCGCCCGAATCAGGAAACCCGGAAAGCCCCGGCTCAGGGCCACACCAGGCAGTACGGCTGATGCCCCGCCTCGTGCAGCCGGTGGCTGAAGTCCTGCCACTCGTGCAGCAGCCGGTACACGTTGAACGCGTCCCGCGGCCCGCCCCGGTCCGGCACCGTCGACCAGATGAAGGCCGCCGCGCCGACCGCCTCCTCGCCGATGTCGCGCAACGGGTCGACGGCGGTCGTCGGGAGCTTGACCACCGCGTAGTCGGGGTGCAGGACGACCAGTTCCAGCGGGGGCACCTTGTGCAGGGGCACGCCCTCGATGCCGGTCAGCACCATGGCGGCCATCGTCTCCGGCTTGATCTTGGTGAACATGCCGTTCATGCCGAGTTCGTCGCCGCCGAGCTCCTCGGGGCGCATCGAGATCGGGACGCGGGCCGCGGTCGCGCCGTCGGGCGCGCCGAAGTACTTGTACGTCACCCCCACCCGACCACCATTCCTGCTCCCCGCCCTCAGCCGGTCGACCCGTCGGTCGAGCCGCTCGGGCTCACTCGGTACGCCGTGCGCCTGACGTGTCTCGGTCGTTTCCTCCGCGTCGCGTCGGTGCCTTCCCCGCCGGGCACGTCGAGGACCCAGGTCACCGGTCCCCTCGCCCAGTCCGCCACCGCGATGCATATCTCCACCCGACTGCTTTTCTAGGACGCGTGTCCCCCGCCGCGCAACCCGATCATCGTGTCAGTGACCTCCCCCACGGCCGCGCGCCGAAACGTGCGGTGAACCATCCGTCCGCGGGGAACTCCAGGATCCCAGGATCTTCGTCGGACCTGAACGCGCCATTGAACACTTTTGAACTGTCCGAGCTGTGTACAAGGCCCAGTTTCGCAGACCGAGGGCGTGCGACGGCGTGGAAATCGTCCACCCGGCGCCCGCCCGCCCGGCCGGCGACGGTCCGCCGCCCCCGTCGCCCCGGCACACCTCTGCCTCCCCGACCCCCTGGCCTACCCTGAACAGGTCACTGGCAACCGGAGTCCACGTCATCGGAGAAGGTCGGAGAAGTCGCAGGTCATGAGCGAACTGGCATATCCCTATGAAGCACCGGCCTCACAGGCTCTGTTCGACCGTGCGGCGGCCGTCACGCCCGGCGGTGTGAATTCGCCGGTGCGGGCCTTCGGGGCCGTGGGCGGCACGCCCCGGTTCATGGTGTCCGGCAGCGGCCCGTACCTGATCGACGCCGACGGGCGCGAGTACGTCGACCTCGTCTGCTCCTGGGGGCCCATGATCCTCGGGCACGCGCACCCCGAGGTCGTCGCCGCCGTGCAGGAGGCCGTCGCGCGCGGCACCTCCTTCGGCACGCCCGGTGAGGGCGAGGTCGCGCTCGCCGAGGAGATGGTCGCCCGGGTCGCGCCGCTGGAGCGGGTGCGGCTGGTGTCCAGCGGAACCGAGGCGACGATGTCGGCGATCCGGCTCGCCCGCGGGTTCACGCGGCGCACCAAGGTCGTCAAGTTCGCCGGGTGCTACCACGGGCACGTCGACTCCCTCCTGGCCTCCGCCGGGTCCGGCGTCGCCACCTTCGCGCTGCCCGACACCCCCGGCGTCACCGGCGCCCAGGCCGGCGACACGATCGTCCTGCCGTACAACGACCTCGACGCCGTGCGGGCCGCCTTCGCCGCCCACCCCGGCGAGATCGCCTGCGTGATCACCGAGGCGTCCCCGGGCAACATGGGCGTCGTGCCGCCGCTGCCCGGGTTCAACCAGGGGCTGAAGGACCTCTGCGCCGAGCACGGCGCCCTGTACATCTCCGACGAGGTCATGACCGGCTTCCGTACCAGCCGGGCCGGCTGGTACGGCGTCGACGGCGTGGTCCCCGACCTGATGACCTTCGGCAAGGTGATGGGCGGCGGCTTCCCGGCCGCGGCGTTCGGCGGGCGCGCCGACGTCATGGCGCACCTCGCCCCGGCCGGCCCCGTCTACCAGGCCGGCACCCTCTCCGGGAACCCGGTCGCCACCGCCGCCGGCCTCGCCCAGCTGCGGCTGCTCGACGACGCGGCGTACGAGAAGCTCGACGCCGTCTCCGCGCGGGTCCGGTCCCTGGTGTCCGAGGCGCTGAGCAAGGAGGGCGTCGCCCACCAGGTGCAGAACGCCTCCACCATGTTCTCCGTGTTCTTCACGGACCGGCCCGTGCGCACCTACGAGGACGCCAGGGCGCAGGAGTCCTTCCGCTTCACCGCCTTCTTCCACGCGATGCTGGCGAACGGCGTCTACCTGCCGCCGTCGTCCTTCGAGTCCTGGTTCGTGTCCACCGCGCTGGACGAGCGGGCCCTGGAGCGGATCGCCGACGCCCTTCCGGCGGCGGCCCGGGCGGCGGCGGAGGCCACGGCGGCATGAGCACCCACCGCGACATCACCGTCGTCCACCTCATGCGGCACGGCGAGGTGGCCAACCCGGACGGCATCCTGTACGGCCGGCTGCCCGGCTACCACCTCTCCGAGCTGGGCCGGCGCATGGCCGACCGGGTCGCCGAGCACCTCGCCCCCCGCGACGTGACCTACGTCGCCGCCTCCCCGCTGGAGCGGGCGCAGGAGACGGCGACGCCGATCGCCAAGGCGCACGGGCTGGAGCTGAACACCGACGAGCGGCTGATCGAGGCCGAGAACGTCTTCCAGGGCAAGACGTTCGGCGTGGGCGACGGGGCGCTGCGCCGGCCCGGCAACTGGCGGCACCTGGTCAACCCGATGCGCCCGTCGTGGGGCGAGCCGTACGTCGACCAGGTGGTCCGCATGATGGCCGCGCTGCACACGGCGAAGGACCGGGCGCGGGGGCACGAGGCGGTGCTGGTCAGCCACCAGCTGCCGATCTGGATCGTGCGGTCCTACGTCGAGAAGCGGCGGCTGTGGCACGACCCGCGCAAGCGGCAGTGCACGCTCGCGTCCCTGACCAGCTTCACCTTCGAGGGCGACCGGATCGTGTCCGTCGGCTACAGCGAGCCGGCCCGCGACCTCGTCCCGGCCCATCTGCTCGCCGGAGCCAGGCCGGTGAAGGGGAAGGACAAGGCGTTCGGCGCGTAGGCGCGCCCGCCGGTCGTCGCCGCCGGTGGGCGCCCGCCGGCTGATGCCCATCGGTCGACGCCCTTCTATCGAACTTTGTTGCGAAAACCGCACATTCATCGGGAACCTCCCCGTTCGCCGTGCCCTCTGACCAGGTGGCCAAGCAGAGAGCACGACGGGCGGGGATGGCATGCGTCACATCAGTCGAAGGGGAGCGATCGGTCTGGGGGCGGGCGCCGCGGCCGCCGTGGGACTCGCGGGCTGCGGCGGCTCCGTCCGGACGGACGGCTCGACCCACGCCGGCGGTTCCGCCGGCCGGCCCCCCGGCGGCCGGCCGACGCCCACCGCCCGCCCCCTGGGCGACGGCTCCACCGCCTTCACCGGCAAGCAGCCCCACCAGCCCGCGCGGCCCGTGCCGCTGGAGCCCGGCCAGACGCCGCCGCAGTTCGTCGTCTTCTCCTGGGACGGGGCCGGTGAGGTCGGCAACGGTCTCTTCCCGCGCTTCCTGGACCTGGCCAAGGAGCACGGCGCGCACATGACCTTCTTCCTCTCGGGCCTGTACCTGCTGCCCGAGGCGCACAAGCGCCGGTACGACCCGCCGAACAACCCGCGCGGCGCCTCCGACATCGGCTACCTCACCGACGGCCACATCAAGGACACGCTGCACGGCCTGCGCCGCGCCTGGCTGGAGGGCCACGAGATCGGCACCCACTTCAACGGCCACTTCTGCGGCGACGGCCCCGGCTCGGTCGCCCACTGGACGCCGCGGCAGTGGCGCGACGAGATCGAGCAGGCGAAGTCCTTCGTCAAGGAGTGGCGGACCAACACCGGCTGGACCGATCTGCCGCCCCTGCCCTTCGACTACGACCGGGAACTCGTCGGCGGCCGCACGCCCTGCCTGCTCGGCCAGGAGAACCTGCTGCCCACCGCCCGTGCCCTCGGCTGGCGCTACGACGCCTCCTCGCCCGGCGGCCGGCAGGTCTGGCCGGTGAAGAAGCAGGGGATCTGGGACCTGCCGCTGCAGCAGATACCTTTCCCCGGCCGTTCCTTCGAGGTCCTGTCGATGGACTACAACATGCTCGCCAACCAGTCGGTCAACTCGACCAACGCGCCCGCCCACCGCCGTCCCGCCTGGCGGGAGCAGTCCGCCCAGGCGTACATCTCCGGCTTCAGGCGGGCGTACGAGACGAACCGGGCGCCCCTCTTCATCGGCAACCACTTCGAGCAGTGGAACGGCGGCATCTACATGGACGCCGTCGAGGAGGCCCTCATCCACATGGCCCGGGAACGGGACCGGGGCGGGGACGTGAGGCTGGTCTCCTTCCGGCAGCTCGTGGACTGGCTGGACGCGCAGCGGCCCGAGGTGCTCGCCAAGCTGCGCACCCTGGACGTGGGGCAGGCCCCGGCGGAGGGCTGGAAGCGGTTCTGAAGAGCGGTTTCTCCCCCGCCAGGGGGTGCGCAAGATCCCCGGAACGGACATGCGAAACTTTTCACATGACTGCCGCCAGCCGCGCCCCCCTGCGCTCGAACCGCTCGAACCGCTCGGACCGCACGACCCGCGTGCGGAGCCGTGCCCGCCGTGCCGTCCTGACCGCCGGTGCCGCCGCGGCCGCGCTGCTCGTGTCCGCGTGCGGCTCCGGGGGCACCTCGGGCGGCGGCGGCGACACCAACTTCATCACCGGCTCCGACGGCATCGCCACCGTGGACCGGGGCGAGCGGGCCGACGCGCCCGACCTGTCCGGCCCGACCGTCGACGGTGAGCGGCTGGACGTCGACGACTACAAGGGCAGGGTCGTCGTCCTCAACGTCTGGGGCTCCTGGTGCCCGCCCTGCCGGGCCGAGGCGAAGAACTTCCAGAAGGTCTACGAGGACGTCAAGGACCAGGGTGTCCAGTTCGTCGGCATCAACACCCGCGACACCTCCACCGGCCCGGCGCGGGCCTTCGAGGAGGAGTACGGGATCACCTACCCGAGCCTGTACGACCCGACCGGCAAGCTGATGCTCCGCTTCGCCAAGGGCACGCTCAACCCGCAGGCCATCCCGTCCACGCTGATCATCGACCGGGACGGCAGGATCGCCGCGCGCACCCTCCAGGCGCTCACCGAGGAGAAACTGCGCAAGATGATCGACCCGGTCCTGGCGGAGAAGTGACGTGACCGCGCTGTCCACGCTCGCCGCGACGGGCTACAACGGCACGGTGCTCAACGGCGCCCTGCTGGCGGCCCTGCCCGTCGCGCTGCTCGGCGGCCTCGTCTCCTTCTTCTCCCCGTGCGTCCTGCCGCTGGTCCCCGGCTACCTGTCGTACGTGACCGGCGTCACCGGCACCGACCTGGCCGAGGCCCGGCGCGGCCGGATGGTCGCCGGCGCCTCGCTGTTCGTCCTCGGCTTCACCGCGGTGTTCGTCTCCAGCGGGGCGCTGTTCGGCTACTTCGGCGACACGCTCCAGGACCACCGGGGCGTGCTGTCCCGGGTGCTCGGGGTGCTCATGATCCTCATGGGCGTCTTCTTCATGGGCCTGATGCCCTGGTTCACCCAGCGCGAGTTCCGCTTCCACCGGCGTCCGGTGACCGGCCTGGTCGGCGCCCCCCTGCTGGGCGCGCTGTTCGGCATCGGCTGGACGCCGTGCATCGGCCCGACCCTGTCCTCGGTGCTGATCCTCTCCTCCGACCAGGGCAGCGCGGGCCGCGGCGCCGTCCTGACCGTCGCCTACTGCCTCGGGCTCGGCGTGCCGTTCGTGCTCGCCGCGGTCGCCTTCCGCAAGGCCCTCGGCGCGTTCGGCTGGGTCAAGCGCCACTATGTCTGGGTGATGCGGATCGGCGGCACCATGATGATCGTGACCGGTCTGCTGCTGCTGACCGGCGCGTGGGACCGCATCGTGCAGGAGATGCAGACCTGGTCCAACGGCTTCACTGTGGGGATCTGACCCGATGAGCACGACTTCGAAGACCGGGCCCGACGCGGCCCCGAACACCCCCGAGGACCAGGAACTCGGCGCGGCCGGCTCCCAGCTGTCCACCGCGCCCGCCGAGGAGGCCCCCCACCTGCCCGCCCTGGGCGTCGTCGGCTGGGCCCGCTGGTTCTGGCGGCAGCTCACCTCCATGCGGGTGGCGCTGCTGCTGCTCCTGCTGCTGTCGCTGGGCGCGATCCCCGGCTCGCTGATCCCGCAGACCGGCATCGACGCCACGAAGGTCGCCGAGTTCCGCGAGCAGCACACCACGCTCGCGCCGCTCTACGACAAGCTGGGCCTGTTCAACGTCTACAGCTCGGTGTGGTTCTCCGCGATCTACATCCTGCTGTTCGTCTCCCTCATCGGCTGCATCGTCCCCCGCACCTGGCAGTTCGTCGGCCAGCTGCGCGGCCGGCCGCCCGCCGCGCCCCGGCGCCTGACCCGGCTGCCCGCCTACACCACCTGGCGCACCGAGGCCCGGCCCGAGCAGGTCCGCGAGGCCGCGCTCGCCCTGCTGCGGAAGCGCCGCTTCCGCGCGCACCTGTCCGGCGACGCGGTCGCCGCCGAGAAGGGCTATCTGCGCGAGGCCGGCAACCTCGTCTTCCACCTGGCGCTGATCGTGATGCTGATCGCCTTCGCCTGGGGCCAGCTGATGAAGTCCGAGGGCAACAAGCTGATCCTGGAGGGCGACGGCTTCGCCAACACGCTCACCCAGTACGACGACTTCAAGTCCGGCAGCCTGTTCACCCAGGACGACCTGGACCCGTTCAGCTTCACCCTGAAGGACTTCACCGGCACCTACGAGCCCACCGGCCCCAACCGCGGCACCCCGCGCACCTTCGAGGCCGACGTCACCTACAGCGTGGGCGCCTACGGCGAGGAGCGCAGGGCCACCGTCAGGGTCAACGAGCCGCTGGAGATCGGCGGCTCCAAGGTCTACCTGGTCAGCCACGGCTACGCCCCCGTCGTCACCGTCCGGGACGGCAAGGGCAGGGTCGTGATGGACAAGGAGGCCGTGCCGCTGCTGCCGCTGGACGGCAACGTCACCTCCTCCGGCGCCATCAAGGTCATGGACGGCTACCGCAACGCCGAGGGCGTCAAGGAGCAGCTCGGCTTCAACGCGTTCTTCCTGCCGACGTACGGCGGGCAGGGCAGCACCATGCTGTCGACCTTCCCGGCGCTGCTGAACCCGATGCTCGCGCTGTCCGCCTACCACGGCGACCTGGGCGTCGACTCGGGCATCCCGCAGAGCGTCTACCAGCTCGACAAGAAGAACCTGAAGGAGTTCAAGGACTCCGACGGCGAGCTGTTCAAGAAGCAGCTGAAGGTCGGCCAGACCATGACGCTCCCGGACGGCGCCGGCTCCGTCACCTTCGAGGGCGTCAAGGAGTGGGCGGGCTTCCAGGTCGCCCGGCAGCCCGGCAGCGGCTGGGCCCTCGCCGGCTCCCTCGCCGCCATCGCCGGCCTCGCCGCCTCCCTGTTCATCCAGCGCCGCCGCGTGTGGGTGCGGGCCGTCGAGGGCGCCGACGGCGTGACCGTCGTGGAGATGGCCGGTCTCGGCCGCAGCGAGTCCGCCAAGGTGCCCGAGGAGCTCGGCGACCTCGCCGGGGTCCTGTACGAGCGGGCGCCCGGCGCCCCCGATCCCCACCCTTCCGATTCCCCCGCCGTATCTGCCGAAGGGGCTGAGCAGCAGTGACTCCCGCCGCCGCGACCGATCTGGCCGCCGCCGCCAACGAGAACCTCGCGAACATCAGCAACGTGCTGATCTACTCCGCGATGGCGGTCTACACCCTGGCCTTCTTCGCGTACATCGCCGAGTGGCTCTTCGGCAGCCGCAGCAAGGTCGGCCGCACCGCCGCCGCGCTCACCGCGGACGAGAAGGCGGACGCGCCCGCCGTCACCGCGCGCACGGCCGGCGGCACCGCCGTGCTGGAGCGGCCGAAGGTCGTCGTACGGTCCGCGGCCGGGGCGCGGGACGTGCCCGACGGGCCCGGGGCGCACGGCGGGGACGAGCAGGGCGACCTCTACGGCCGCGTCGCCGTCTCGCTGACCGTGCTCGCCTTCCTGGTCGAGTTCGGCGGCGTGCTCGCGCGGGCCCTGTCGGTGCAGCGGGCGCCGTGGGGCAACATGTACGAGTTCAACATCACCTTCTCCACGGTCGCCGTCGGCGTGTACCTGACGCTGCTCGCGCTGCGGAAGAACATCCGCTGGCTCGGCCTGCCCCTGATCACCACGGTCCTGCTCGACCTGGGGCTCGCCGTCACCGTCCTGTACACCGCCAGCGACCAGCTGGTGCCCGCCCTGCACTCGTACTGGCTGTACATCCACGTCTCCACGGCGATCTTCTGCGGCGCGGTCTTCTACGTGGGCGCGGTCTCCACGATCCTGTACCTGTTCAAGGACTCCTACGAGAACAAGCTCGCCACCGGCGGCACCCCCGGCCGCTTCGCCAACTCCGTCCTGGACCGGCTGCCGTCCGCCGCGTCCCTCGACAAGTTCGCCTACCGCGTCAACGCCGCGGTCTTCCCGCTGTGGACGTTCACGATCATCGCGGGCGCCATCTGGGCGGGCGACGCCTGGGGCCGCTACTGGGGCTGGGACCCCAAGGAGACCTGGTCCTTCATCACCTGGGTCGCCTACGCCGGCTACCTGCACGCCCGCGCCACGGCCGGCTGGAAGGGCCGCAAGGCCGCCTACCTGGCACTGATCGCCTTCGGCTGCTGGCTGTTCAACTACTACGGCGTCAACATCTTCGTCTCCGGCAAGCACTCCTACGCCGACGTCGGCCTGGGCGTGCTCCGCTCGGCCGGGTTCTGACATCCGCGGCGAAGGCCGGTTCCCGTGACGTGGGTCACGGGAACCGGCCTTCGCCGTGCGGACAGGCAAGAGGGCGTGGACACGACTCTGCGGACACGCGTCCGCGCGGGAGACCACGAGGCCTTCGGTGATCTCTTCGACGCCTACGCGCGCTCCGTCTACAACCATGCCTTCCGGCTCACCGGCGACTGGGCGAGCGCCGAGGACGTCGTCTCGCTGACCTTCCTCGACGCCTGGCGGCTGCGCGACCGGCTGGACGAGGAGGGCGGCTCGCTGCGGCCCTGGCTGCTCGGCATCGCCACCAACGTCGCCCGCAACATCCGCCGCGCCGCCCGAAGACACAGCGCCGCCGTCGCCCGGCTGCCGCGCGACGAGACCGTGCGGGACTTCGCCGAGGAGGTCGCGGGCCGGGTCGACGACGCGGCGCAGCTGGCGCTCGTCCGGGCCGCGCTGGCGAAGCTGCGCCGCGCCGAACGCGAGGTGCTGGCGCTGTGCGTGTGGTCCGGGCTGGACTACGCCGCCGCCGCCGACGCGCTCGGCGTGCCCGTCGGCACCGTGCGGTCGCGGCTGTCCCGGGCGCGGAAGAAACTCGCGAAACATATGGAACCGCCCGAAACGCGCGGACAGATCAGAGGTGACCGCACCACCGCGGTCAGGCCCCTGAGGGAGGGAAACCGATGAATCCCCAGCTCCCGGAACTTCCCGAGAGAGACCTTCCGCCGGGCCGTCACCGACTCCTCAAGGAGCATCTGATGACCGAGATCCGGCGCACCGGACAGGAACCCGCCCGCAGGCGGAACCCGTGGCTGCGGCCCGCGCTCGCCGCGGCGGCCGTGGCGACGGCCGCCGCCGTCACCGTCGTCGTCCTGCCGGCGCCCTCCGACGGCACCGGGGTGCGCGCGACCGTCCCGGCGCGGGAAGGCGCCACGGCCGCGTTCCTGGAGGACATCGCGCTGGCGGCCGAGGACGCGGGCGGCGCCTACGACGAGATCCGGGACGACCAGTTCGTGTACGTCGACAGCAAGGTCTCCCACACCGTCTACGAGGAGGGCCGGAAGGCGAGGATCCAGCCGCTGCACCGCTCGGAGCACTGGACGTCCGTGGACGGCACCGGCAAGGGGCTGGTCCGGGAGGAGGGGCGCGGCCAGTGGTCCACCGCCCCCGAACCGGCCCCGGGCGAGCCCGGCTACGAGACCGCCACCAGCTACCGGCACCTGTCGACGCTGCCCGCCGACCCGGACGGGATGTACGACTGGCTGCGCCGGACCGCCCCCGAGCACAGCGGCCAGGAGACCCACCAGGCCATGTTCGTGCTGGCCGGCGACCTGATCCGGGACGCGATCGTGCCGCCGGAGCAGAGCGCGGCCCTGTACCGGGCGGTCGCGCGCATCCCCGGCGTGACCGTGGTCAAGGACGCCGTCGACGCCGCCGGGCGCCGCGGCGTCGCGGTCGCCCGCCAGGACCCCGACAACCCGCTCCGCGACGAGTGGATCTTCGACGCGCGGACCCATGAGTTCCTCGGGGAACGCACGGTGGCCACCGAGGACCACGCCGGCCTGAGGAAGGGCGCGGTCACCAGCAACACCGCCGTCCTGCGCCGGGCCGTCGTCGACGAGCCGGGCGAGCGTCCGTAACGGGTGCGCGACCCCCGGCCGGGGGTCAGGCTGGTGTCATGACCGGAGCCATCGAGCAGGGCACCAGCCACACCCGCGGGAGCGGGCACCTGCTGCACTTCCTGGTGCGGCTTCCCCGGCCCATGGAGCGGGTCTGGCCCCTGCTGGCCACCCGCGAGGGGCTCGCGGAGTGGTTCACCGAGGCCGACGTGCTCCAGCCGCGCCTGGACGGCGTCGTCGCCCTGCGCGGACTGGGCGCCGGGCGGATCACCGCCTGGGACGTGGACCGGATCGCCGAGTACACCGTGGAGGGCGCCGGCCGGCTCCGCTTCCACCTGGAGCGCGACGGCGAGGACGGCTGCGCCCTCCGCTTCACGCACGAGTTCCGGGGCGAGGTGGAGTCGGAGCAGCGCTGGCGGGAGCGGTTCGAACGGCTGATCGGCCTGCTGGAGCAGCCGTCCGGCACCCCTCCCGGACTCATGACCTAGGTCCCGCGGGCACCCCCGCGATCATGTCCCGCAGCCGGTCGACGTACAGCCGCATGTTCTTGTGCGCGACGTCGGTGTCCGGGTAGCGGCTCGCGAACCACAGCCCCTCGTGCAGCCGCGTGACCCACGCGCAGACCTGGTCGCCGTACGACACCCGCATCAGCCCGTACACGTTCAGCTCGGCCCAGCGCCGCGACCCGGGGATGTCCCGGGCGTCGGCGTAGGAGACGATCGAGTACAGGTCGGGCGAGGTCGGCCGGAAGTCCGCGCCGAGCAGCCGCAGCACCCGGGCCAGCGGCATCCGGGCCAGCGGCCGGTTGGCGTGCAGCGCGGCCCGGACCGCCCGCAGGGCGCCGGGGAAGTCGGGGGCCTCGGCGACGGGCACCTCGATCGGGGCGCCGCCCACGTACCAGCCCACGGAGTCCGACCAGCGGGACTTCACCCGCGTGTGGAACGGCACCACCGTGCGGTAGACGGGTTCCCCGCCGATCTCGTGGACGATCAGGGCGGTGGCGGCCAGGATGCCGACCAGGGCGCCGCCGAAGGGGCGGCAGTACGCCTCGAACGCGGCGGCGGCCTCCGCGTCCACCAGCGGTTCCCGCATGAGGTTCTGGGTGGGCAGCCCGCCGCCGGGGTCCAGGCCGAGGTCGACGGGGAAGTTCGGCAGCCGCCCGTCGCAGCGGTGGATGAACTCCCGCCACCGGGCCACCACGTCGCTGGTGCCGTCGATCCGGTCGGCGTCGGCCCGCTCGGCCTCGCAGAAGTCGACGTAACTGCCCGCGGGCGGCTGCTCCACCGGGCGCCCCTCGACGGCCGCCGCGTACAGCTCGTGGATCTCGGCCGGGATGCGGTAGAGGGAGTAGGCGTCGACGTTGCTGTGGTCGAAGGCCAGGTACACGCTCGCGCCGTCGTCCCGGACGACGGCCGTGTAGATCAGGTTCGGCCAGCGCAGCGCGTCCGCGACGGCGTCGAAGCGGTCCTGGAGGTGCCGGGCCAGCCGCGTCCCGTCGGGGAAGTCGCCGATCTCCTCGCGGTGCAGCGACACCGCGTCGGCGTCGAGCGTGAACCGGCGCATCTCCTCGCCGTCCCAGCGGAACCCGCTGCGCAGCGTCTCGTGTCTCAGCGTCCAGGCGCGCAGGGCGTGCTGCAGGGCGTCGAGGTCGGCCGGTCCCGGAAGGTCGAACGCCGTGCCGATCCAGGTCGGCACGAACAGGCCGTCCTCGCGCACCGAGCGTGCCGTCCTGATGTGCGACTCCTGGATGTACGCCGGCGGCCGGGAGTCCTCCGGCAGGGCTGCCGCCGTCGCGACGGTCGCCGGGCTGAGGGTCCATTCGACGAGCCGTCCGGGACGGACCTCGCAGCGCTGGATGTCAGTGATTCGCACGTGGCGTCTCCGTTCGCAGTTGGGACAGACCAGATCAAGGGAATGCCTCGGCCGCATCGGATGACGGTGCGTGTCGCGCGTTTTCAATGGAACGGATGGCATCTCGAACGGCGATCCGATGCCGGCGGTGAAGACCGCCGGGCACCTCGCCGCCCCGCACGGCCCGGTCCCGCACGGCCCGGTCCCGCACGGCCCGGTCCCGCACGGCCCGGTCCCGTGCGGGAGGCCGGTGGCGGAGGAGATCCCGGCCGGCTGAACCTTTCGGGGGCCCGGCGCGTCCCAGGTGTGCGGCCACGGAGCCGGAGCCGGTGCTCCGGGAGGAGGCGTACCGATGAAGAGGTTGTTCCGGCACGGCGGGAGCAGGACCGCGTGGGCGCTGCCGGCGGTGGTCGCCGCCGCGGTGTCCGCGGGCTGTGCGTCACCGCCGGGCGGCTCGGGCGGCGCCGGGTCGTCGTGCGCGTACGTCGTCGAGTACGACGGCCGCAGATACCTGGGCGGGGAGGAGACCGACGCCCCCCTCGGGGAGCCGATCGGCACCGCCACCCTCCTGGCCTGCGACGACACCCCGGGCGACGGCGACGACGGAGCGGGACCGCGGCCGCTGGCCGCTTACGCCGTCGAGGGAGTGGACCCGGGGGTCGCCGTCGCGGTGGCGGAGGGGCCCGGTGACGTCCGTCTGGTCACCGCCGGCTCCGCCACCGCGTCGCCTCCCGGGACCGGGGAGCCGGGCCGGGATTCCTGACGCCCGGCGGCGCCCCGGCCCCGTCCGCGGGCGGGGCCGGGGCCGTCGGTCAGGACTCGTCCCGCTTCCGGTCCTCGCCGTCCTTCTTGCCCTCGTCGAGGGACTTCAGGAACTCGGGGTTGTCGTCGGGCGCCACCCACTGCCGCGACCGGTTCGCGCGCAGGCCGGACCAGCCCTCGGCGGCCGGGCTGCGCCGCTTGCCCGCGATGATCCAGGAGATCGAGCCGACGAGCGGGAACAGCAGCACGAGGATCGCCCACAGCGGCTTGGGCATGTGGCGGACGTCCTCCTCGTCCGTACTGATGCAGTCGATGAACGCGTAGACGCTCAGCGCCAGCGGTACGAGGAACATCAGCACCCGGAGCATGAGCACTCTCCAGCGGGAACGGGGGCGGCGGGCCGGGTCGCGGGGGGCGACCCCCAGGTACAGGGCCAGAGTAGCCGTTCGGGGATACTGGACCGCATGGCTTACGACGATCTTCGCTCCCTGCTCCGGGCGCTGGAGCGCGAGGGAGACCTCAAGCGCATCAAGGCCGAGGTCGACCCGTATCTGGAGGTCGGGGAGATCGTCGACCGGGTGCAGAAGTCCGGCGGGCCCGCGCTGCTGTTCGAGAACGTGCGCGGCTCCGACCTGCCGCTGGCCATGAACGTGTACGGCACCGACCGCCGCCTGCTGAAGGCCCTCGGCCTGAAGTCGTACGACGAGATCTCCGACAGGATCGGCGGGCTGCTGAAGCCGGAGCTGCCGCACGGCTTCGTCGGCGTCCGGGAGGCCTTCGGCAAGCTCGGCGCGATGACGCACGTCCCGCCGAAGAAGGTGAAGTCCGGCGACGCCCCCGTGCAGGAGGTCGTCCGGCACGGCGACGACGTCGACCTCGACCGGCTGCCCGCCCTGTTCACCTGGCCCAAGGACGGCGGCTCCTTCTTCAACCTGGGCCTGACCCACACCAAGGACCCCGAGACGGGCGTCCGCAACCTGGGCCTGTACCGGCTCCAGCGCCACGACAAACGCACCATCGGCATGCACTGGCAGATCCACAAGGACAGCCGCAACCACTACCAGGTGGCCGCCCGGCGCGGGGAGCGGCTGCCGGTCGCGATCGCCTTCGGCTGCCCGCCCGCGGTGACCTACGCCGCCACCGCCCCGCTGCCCGGCGACATCGACGAGTACCTGTTCGCCGGGTTCGTCGCGGGCAAGCGGATCGAGATGGTCGACTGCAAGACGGTGCCGCTGCAGGTCCCGGCGCAGGCTGAGGTGGTGCTGGAGGGCTGGCTGGAGCCCGGCGAGATGCTGCCCGAGGGCCCCTTCGGCGACCACACCGGCTTCTACACCCCGCAGGAGCCCTTTCCGGCGCTGCGGATCGACTGCGTCACGATGCGCAGGCGCCCCCTGCTGCAGTCGATCGTCGTGGGCCGCCCGCCGACGGAGGACGGGCCGCTGGGCCGGGCGACCGAGCGGTTCTTCCTCCCCCTGCTGAAGATCATCGTCCCGGACATCGTGGACTACCACCTGCCCGAGGCCGGCGGCTTCCACAACTGCGCGATCGTCTCCATCGACAAGAAGTACCCCAAGCACGCCCAGAAGGTCATGCACGCCGTCTGGGGCGCGCACATGATGTCCCTGACCAAGCTGATCGTGGTCGTCGACGCCGACTGCGACGTGCACGACCTGCACGAGGTCGCCTGGCGCGCCCTCGGCAACACCGACTACGCCCGCGACCTCACCGTCGTCGAGGGCCCCGTCGACCACCTCGACCACGCCTCCTACCAGCAGTTCTGGGGCGGCAAGGCGGGCATCGACGCGACGCGGAAGTGGCCCGAGGAGGGCTACACGCGCGACGGCGGCTGGCCCGACATGGTCGAGTCCGACCCCGAGACGGCGGCGAAGGTGGACCGCCGCTGGAAGGAGTACGGCCTGTGAGCAGCGCCTCCGCCGCGATCCCGCGGCAGCCCGGCCGCACCAGGGCGTTCCTGCGCCTGGTGATGATCGAGCACTCCGTCTTCGCGCTGCCCTTCGCCTACATCGCCTCCCTGACCGCGATGTACGAGGGGGACCGCACCATCCACTGGGGCCGGCTGCTGCTGGTCACGCTGGCGATGGTGGGCCTGCGCACCTTCGCGATGGCGGTCAACCGGATCATCGACCGCGAGATCGACGCCCGCAACCCGCGCACCGCCCACCGCGAGCTGGTCACCGGCGCGATGTCGGTGAAGCACGCCTGGACGGGCGCCCTGATCGCGCTGGCGGTCTTCCTGGGCGCGGCGGCCCTGCTCAACCCGCTCTGCCTGGCCCTCGCCCCCGTCGCGGTGGTCCCGATGGTGGTCTACCCCTACGGCAAGCGGTTCACGAACTTCCCGCAGGCCATCCTCGGCCTCGCCCAGGCCATGGGACCGGTCGGCGGCTGGCTGGCGATCAGCGGGACGTGGTCCTGGGAGGCGGTGGTCCTGGGCCTCGCGGTCGGCGTCTGGATCGGCGGCTTCGACCTGATCTACGCCTGCCAGGACGTCGAGACCGACCGGGAGATCGGCGTCAAGTCGGTCCCGGCCCGCTTCGGCATACCGGCGGCCATCTGGGGCGCGCGGGCCTGCCACGCGGTGACGACGGCGCTGTTCGTCTGGTACGCGCTGATCACCGACGGCGGCGTCCTCCTCTGGCTCGGCCTGGTGATCGTGGCGGGCGCCTTCGTGTACGAGCACACCCTCGTCCGCCCGCACGACCTGTCCCGCCTGAACCGCGCGTTCTTCAGCGTCAACGGCTTCATCGGGATCGCCCTGTTCGGGTGCGCGCTGCTCGACCTGCTGGTGCGCGGGCTGACCGTGTGACCGCGGCGCGGCCCGTCGCCGGGCGCGGGACCCGGCGGAGGCGGCCGTGACCGTCGCCGGCCCTCCGGGCGGGCCGGCGCCCGCCGGGGGCCACCGGCGGGGCCGAACATCCCCGACCGGTCCTGAACACCCCCCGCTCCGCCGGTACGCTCAAGACGTGAACGCAGGACAAAAGCAGCGCACGCCTTGGATCGTGGGGGTCTCCGGGGCGTCGGGGACGCCGTACGCCGCCGCCGTGCTGCGTGCGCTGCTCGCCGCCGGCGAGAGTGTCGATCTGGTCGTCAGCCGGGCCTCGCGGCTCACGCTGCTGGACGAGACCGGGATCTCCTTCCGTGACGCGCACTGGCGGGACGACCTGCGGGAGTGGCTGTCGCGGGGGGCGGACGGCAAGCCGGACACCTTCGCGGTGGACCTGGCGGGCGTCCGGCACTGGAGCGCCGGCGACCTGGCGGCCGGGCCGTCCTCGGGGTCGTACCCGGCCAAGGGCATGCTGATCGTGCCCGCCTCGACGGCGTGCGTGGCCGGGGTCGCGCTCGGGCTGTCGAAGGACCTGTTGCAGCGGGCGGCGAGCGTGACCCTGAAGGAGGGGCGCAGGCTCGTGGTGGCCGTGCGGGAGGCCCCCCTCGACGGCCGGACGCTGCGGCACCTGGTGGCGCTCGACGACGCGGGCGCGGCCGTGGTGCCCGCCTCGCCCGCCTTCTACGCGGGCGCGACGCACATCCAGGACCTGGTGGACTTCGTCGCCGGACGCGTCCTGGACGCGGCGGGCGTGCCGCACCGGCTCTACCGCCGTTGGGAGGGTGAGCTGGGCGGCGGATCCCGCACCACCTGAGCGGCAGCGCACCACGGCTCACCCTGAGCAGTTCTCGGACCTCTTCACACCTCTTCATCGGAAGGCTTCGATCGCATGGACGCGGTGGACAGGCAGCTCATCCAGGCCCTGAGGGAGAACGGCCGGGCCTCCTACGCGGAGCTGGGGCGCCTCGTCGGCCTGTCGGGACCCAGTGTCACCGACCGCATCAACCGGCTGGAGGCGGCCGGCGTCATCACCGGCTACCGCGCCACCGTGGACGCCGCCTCGCTCGGCCTCGGCGTCACCGCCCTGATCGGCATCTCGCTCTCCGACGCCGCCGACCACGAGGACGTGGCGCACCGGCTGAAGGACCTGCCCGAGATCGAGGACTGCTGGTTCATCGCGGGCGACGACTCCTTCATGCTCAAGGTGCGGGCCACGGACGTGGACGGGCTGGAGAGGATCATCCGGCGGCTGTCGGGGACGAAGGGCGTCTCCCGGACCCGTACCACCATCGTGCTCTCCACCAAGTGGGAGAACCGGGTGGGTGAGCTGCCGGAGGAGGTCTGACCGGCTGGGCGTACGGTGGTCGGAGTCTGTCTGAGGAAAGAGGTATCGGCATGGACGTCGGGCTCAAGCGCGAGCTGGAGGAGAAGGTCCGCTCCGGTGAGCGGCTGACCCGTGAGGACGGCATCGCGCTGTACGAGTCGGACGACCTGGCGTGGCTGGGCGGCCTCGCGCACGAGGTGCGCACCCGGAAGAACGGCGACGTCGTCCACTTCAACGTCAACCGCCACCTCAACATGACCAACGTGTGCACGGCCTCCTGCGCGTACTGCTCCTTCCAGCGCAAGCCGGGGGAGAAGGACGCGTACACGATGCGCATCGAGGAGGCCGTCAAGCTCGCCAAGGCGATGGAGTCGGAGAACCTCACCGAGCTGCACATCGTCAACGGGCTGCACCCGAACCTGCCGTGGCGGTACTACCCGCGGTCGCTGCGGGAGCTGAAGAAGGCCCTGCCGGACGTGTCGCTGAAGGCCTTCACCGCGACCGAGATCCACCACTTCGAGACCATCTCCGGACTGAGCGCGAGCGAGATCCTCGACGAGCTGATCGACGCGGGGCTGGAGTCGCTCACCGGCGGCGGCGCGGAGATCTTCGACTGGGAGGTCCGGCAGCACATCGTGGACCACCGCACCCACTGGGAGGACTGGTCCCGGATCCACCGGCTGGCGCACGAGAAGGGGCTGAAGACCCCGTGCACCATGCTGTACGGCCACATCGAGGAGCCCCGCCACCGCGTCGACCACGTGCTGCGGCTGCGCGAGCTCCAGGACGAGACCGGCGGCTTCCAGGTCTTCATCCCGCTGCGCTACCAGCACGACTTCGTGGACATGAAGGACGGCAAGATCCGCAACCGGCTCCAGGCGCGGACCCGGATGGCGACCGGCGCGGAGGCGCTGAAGACCTTCGCCGTCTCCCGCCTGCTGTTCGACAACGTCCCGCACGTCAAGGTCTTCTGGGTCATGCACGGCGTGCAGACCGCGCAGCTCGCCCTCCAGTTCGGCGCCGACGACATGGACGGCTCGGTCGTCGAATACAAGATCACGCACGACGCCGACAACTTCGGCACGCCGAACAAGCTCACCCGCGAGGACCTGCTGGAGCTGATCCGCGACGCGGGCTTCCGCCCGGTGGAGCGCAACACCCGCTACGAGATCATCCGGGAGTACGACGGCCCGGACCCGCTGCGCCGGGAGTCCCCCCAGCCGATGCGGGTGTGAGCCGGCCGGGCGGGTACCCGCCCGGCATGCCGCCCCCCGCGAAGTCCCCCGCGAAACCCGCCGCGAAGGCGCCCGAGGACGCCTACGACGCCGCGCCCTTCGTCCCCGCGCACGCGGACCTGGCGGCCCTGCGCGAGGCCGCCGCCGGGTGCCGGGGCTGCCCGCTGCACCGGGACGCCACGCGGACCGTGTTCGGCGCGGGGAGCGCGGACGCCCGGGTGATGCTCGTCGGCGAGCAGCCCGGCGACCAGGAGGACCGGCAGGGCCGGCCGTTCGTCGGCCCGGCCGGCAAGCTGCTGGACCGGGCGCTGGCCGAGGCGGGCATCGACCCCGGCGAGGCGTACGTCACCAACGCCGTCAAGCACTTCAAGTTCACCCGGGCCGCGTCCGGCGGGCGCCGCGTCCACAAGTCGCCCGGCGTGCGCGAGACGGCCGCGTGCGGGCCGTGGCTCGCCGCCGAGCTGGCGCTGGTGGAACCCGAGCTGATCGTGGTGCTGGGCGCCACCGCCGGCAAGGCGCTGCTCGGCTCGTCGTTCCGGGTCACGCGGGTGCGCGGGACGGTGCTGGAGGAGGAGATCCACGGGCGCCGGGAGCGGCTGGTGCCGACGGTCCACCCGTCGGCGGTGCTGCGGGCGGACGACCGGGAGGAGGCCTACCGGGGCCTGGTTTCGGACCTGCGGGTGGCGGCGGAGGCGCTGGGCTGAGCGCGGGGGAGCGGGGCGCCGGTCCGCACGGGCAGGGCGGATGCCGGGCGGCACGCGGCGGATCCGGGTGCCGGGCCGGGGACGGCGTCCGCTCCGCGGAACGCCGTTGAGGGCGCACTTCTGTAAGGGATACTCTCCCTTTGTGCCTCTTACCTTCACTTTCGATCCCCCCGTCACCCCCGCCCTGCGCGACGGCCTCCTCGATCTGTGGACCGACGTGACCAACGCCGGCGGAGCCGTCGGCTTCGTGCCGACCGTGACGCGGGAGGAGGTCCGGCCGGCGCTGGTGACGCACTTCGTGGCGATGGCGGAGGGGCGCGCCCGGCTGCTCGTCGGCCACGACGAGGAGGGACGGGTGGCCGCGGCCGCGTTCCTCACCTTCAACACGCACCGGCTGATGACGCACTGGGTGTGGCTCTACACCGTGATGGTGCACCCCCGGCACCAGGGCCGGGGACACGGCCGTGACCTGCTGGCGGCCGCCGAGGAGGCGGCCCGCGGCCTCGGCGGCGTCGAGGCGATCCGGCTCACCTGCCGGGGCGGTCTCGGCCTGGAGCGCTTCTACGCCTCCTGCGGCTACAAGGAGGTCGGCCGGGTGCCGGGCGCGATCCGGGTGGCCCCGGGCGACGACCGGGACGACGTGATCATGCTGCTGCCGCTGACCTGAGTCCCGTACGTCCTGTTCCGTGCCCCCCTGTCAAGATCGGCGGCCCGGCGTGCTTCACTGGACGGTGCCCTTTCGGCAACGTTCCGGCCGGTCTACACGGAAGAGTGGATAGAGATGCTCCGCTACACGCTGATGCGCCTCGGGATCTTCGCGGGCTGCCTCGTGGTCGTCTGGGGCCTCGTCCACTCGGGTCTCGCCCCGCGCGGCCTCGGGGACTCCAACGGTCTGTGGATCGTCCTGCTCGCCCTGCTGATCTCCGCGCCCATCAGCTTCGTGGTGCTGCGCAAGGAGCGCGACCGGGCGTCCGAGCAGATCGTGCGGCGCGTGGACCGGGCGAAGGCGAACCTGCAGGCCAACCGCAGCCAGGAGGACGTCGCCGACGACGCGGCCCGGTCCCAGGGGCAGAGCCAGGAGCAGCCCTCGTAGGGCCGCCCGGGCCCGCCGCAGACGTACGGCGCCCCGGTGTCCGGACATCCGGACAGCGGGGCGCTTTGTGTTGTGCGGGCACCGATGTGTTTCGGCCTGTCAAAGTCAGGCTTTGGGCCTCTCAAAGTTCAAGTGTTAAGGTCGTGGGCGTGATGTCAGCAGCCGCGTCCCCTCTGCCCCGGAGTCTTCCGCTCGTGGCGCGCCTGCATGTGGACCTCTGCCGGTGCGCGTCCGCGACCTGTCGTCCCCGTCGCTTCTGTCGTCCCTGACGTCCCGCCACCCGTCTGTCACGTCGGCCTCCGGGCGGCCCCCGCCCGCCGGCTTCCGGACGTCCCCACGTCGGCCCCTACGCGTCCCCCTCGGAGCATGTCCGTGTCCACGAACACGCAATCGAATACAAAGTCGAACAAGAAGTCCCTGGCGGTGCCCTTCTGGGCCCAGATACTCGCCGGCCTCGTCCTGGGCGTCCTGCTCGGCTGGCTGGCGCGCAGCCAGGACCTGTCCTGGCTGGTCACCACCCTGGAGAAGATCGGCGGGACCTTCATCGGCCTGCTGAAGCTCGCCGTCGCCCCGCTCGTCTTCTTCGCGATCCTGGTCTCGATCACCAACCTGCGGAAGGTCAACAACGCGGCGCGGCTGGCCTCCCGCACCCTGCTCTGGTTCATGATCACGTCGCTGATCGCGGTGACCATCGGCATCGCCATCGGCCTGGTCACCAACCCCGGCGCGGGCACCGGCCTGACCCCCGAGGACGGCGGGGAGCCGAAGACCACCGGCTCCTGGCTCGACTTCCTGACCGGCATCGTGCCGACCGACGTGATCACGCCGTTCACCGAGCTGAACGTCCTGCAGATCGTCTTCATGGCCGCCGTCGCCGGCATCGCCGCCCTCCAGCTCGGCGAGAAGGCCCAGCCGATCCTCACCCTGAGCGAGTCCGTCCTGGAGCTCCTCCAGAAGGCCCTGTGGTGGGTCATCCGCCTCGCCCCGCTCGGCACCGTCGGCCTCATCGGCAACGCGATCGCCACCTACGGCTGGGACCTGATCGGCAAGTACGCCACCTTCACCGCCGACGTCTACGTCGGCTGCGCGATCGTCCTGTTCGGCGTCTACCCGGCGCTGCTCGCCGGCGTCGCCAAGGCCAACCCGCTGCAGTTCTTCCGGGGCGCCTGGCCGGCGATCCAGCTGGCCTTCGTCTCCCGCTCCTCCGTCGGCACCATGCCGCTGACGCAGAAGGTCACCGAGCGCCTCGGCGTCCCGCGGGAGTACGCGTCCTTCGCCGTGCCGTTCGGCGCGACGACGAAGATGGACGGCTGCGCCGCGATCTACCCCGCCATCGCCGCGATCTTCGTCGCGCAGATCTTCGACATCCAGCTGGGCGTCGGCGACTACCTGCTGATCGCGTTCGTGTCGGTGGTCGGTTCCGCCGCCACGGCCGGTCTCACCGGCGCGACGGTCATGCTGACCCTCACCCTCTCCACGCTCGGCCTGCCGATGGAGGGCGTGGGCCTGCTGCTGGCCATCGACCCGATCCTGGACATGATGCGCACCGCCACCAACGTGGCCGGCCAGGCCCTGGTGCCGGTCCTCGTCTCGGCCCGCGAGGGCCTGCTCGACCGCCAGGCGTACGACACCGCCCACGGCTCGCCGGTGGAGGAGCCGGAGCGGGAGCCGGAGCAGGTGCCGGTCGCCGCCTGACGGATGACCGACGGCACCCGGGGGCCCGGTCGGGGTTTCGTACCCGACCGGGCCCCCGTGCGTCGGCCCGGTTCCGGGATCCGGCGGGGTTCCGGGATCCGGCCCGGCCCCGGTGCGCGCGGCGGGCGGCCGGGGCGTCACGGAGACCGGGAAGCGAACGGGACCTACTCCCACGTAACCCCCGAGGTTGCACACCGCCGTCCCCGGACCACCTCCGAATCCGCACGAACCCTCCACCTGGGCACCGTACGATCCACAGCCTGACCGGCGGTGACTCCCCTTGCGCGCGGGACCGCCGGTGAACGCCTCGGCACGCGAGGCACGTACCTCAGGCAGCAGAGCCGTCCGCCGCTGCGCGTCCCAGGAGCCGCCCGTGTCCACCCCCCTTCCCTCCTTCGCCCCGTCCGCCGCCTACGACGACGCCCGCGATCTCAGACCCGTGGAGCCGGAGACGCTGCGGCTGGACGGGGTGGTGAGGGAGGCGTACGTGCCGCCGCTCGCGCCCCCGGTGCGGCACGGGTCGCTCGCGGACCTGCCCTTCGAGAACGCGAACGCCGTCCCGGACGCGGTGGCGCTCAGCCGCCGGACCCCGGACGGGCGGTGGACCGACGTGACGGCCCGTCAATTCGCCGACCAGGTGAACTCGGTGGCGAAAGGGCTGATCGCCGAGGGCCTGATGCCGGGCGACCGCATCGCCGTCATGGCCCGCACCACCTACGAATGGACCCTGCTCGACTTCGCCGCCTGGGCGGCCGGCCTGGTCACCGTCCCCGTCTACCCCACCTCCTCCGTCTACCAGACCCGCTGGATCCTGCACGACTCGGGCGCGGTGGTCCTGATCACCGAGACGTCCGACCAGGCCGCCGCCATCGGCTCCGAACTCGGCCACCTCCCCGGCCTGCGGCACGTGTGGGTGATGGAGAAGGGACACGTGGAACAGCTGGCGGAGCTGGGCGCCCGGCTCCCCGACCAGGAGGTGGAGGTGCGCCGCGGGATGCTGGGCCCGGCCATGCTCGCCACGCTCGTCTACACCTCCGGCACCACGGGCCGGCCCAAGGGCTGCGCCCTCACCCACGGCAACTTCTTCGCCGAGGTCGACAACGCGGCCGAACTGCTCTACCCGGTCTTCCGGGGCAGGCCGAACGAGGAGCCGTCGGTCCTCCTCTTCCTCCCCATGTCCCACATCTTCGGCCGCATGGTGTCCATCCTGTGCGTCCGCGCCCGGGTCCGCCTCGGCCACGCGCCCAGCCTGAAGGCCGAGGACCTCCTGACGGACCTGGCGGCCTTCCGGCCGACCTGCCTGCTGGCCATCCCGTACATGCTGGAGAAGGTCTTCAACACCGCGCGCGCCAGGGCCGAGGAGAGCGGCCGGGCCCCGGCCTTCGACCGCGCGGTGAACATCGCCGTACGGTACGGCGAGGCCCTGGAGGCCCAGCAGGCCGGCACGGGCCCCGGCCCGACCCGGGCCCTGAAGACCGCCCGCGCCTTCCACGACCCCCTGGTCTACCGCCGCATCCGCGCCGCCCTGGGCGGCCGCGTCCGGCACGTGATCTGCGGCGGCTCCCCGCTGGGCCGCCGCCTGACCGCGTTCTACGCCGGCGCCGGCATCCAGGTCCTGGAGGGCTACGGCCTGACCGAGACGACGGCCGCGACGACGGTGACGCCCCCGCTCAAGCCCCGCCTGGGCACGGTGGGCTGGCCGCTGCCGGGCACCCGGGTCCGCATAGCCGCCGACGGCGAGATCCTCGTCTCCGGCGAGCACGTCCTGCACGGCTACTGGGACCCCCAGGCGGGCGGCGTGGTGCCCGCCGCTGTCGACGGCTGGTTCCCGACGGGCGACATCGGCAGCCTCGACGACGAGGGATACCTGACGATCACCGGCCGCAAGAAGGAGATCCTGATCACCACCGGCGGCAAGAGCGTGGCGCCGGCCACGCTGGAGAACTGGCTGCGCGCGCACCCCCTGATCTCCCAATGCCTGGTCCTGGGCGACCGCCGTCCTTACATCACGGCCCTGATCACCCTCGACCCGGCCGGCCTCACCCACTGGCGCCGCATGATCGGCAAGCATCCGGTGCCCCCGGAACTCCTCGTCGACGACGAGGAGTTGAGGGCGGTCCTGCAGTACGCGGTGGACGAGGCCAACCAACTGGTCTCCCGCCCGGAGACCATCCGCCGCTTCGCGGTCCTGCCCCGCGACTTCTCGGAGGCGGAAGGCCACCTCACCCCGTCGATGAAGCTGCGGCGGGAGGCGATCCTGCGGGACTACGCGCAGGTGGTGGAGAGCCTGTACGCGACGTGAGGCGCGGCCCGGCCGATCACCGCTCCACGAGGGGCGCGAGGAAACCCGCCCGGGCGGCGGGGGCGACGGCGAGGCGGGCCGCCGCCGGGTTCTCGGAGCCGCGGACGGGGGCGGTGCGGGGGTGCGGGCGACTTCGGGACGGTCGCCGCCTTCGCCGTCGCCGTGGGGGGACCTGCGCCAGGGGCGGGCGACCTCCAGGCGTGCGCCGCCCTCTGCCGCCGCTGGGGCGTCACCGGCCGCGTGGCCGGCAGGACCGTCCGGGCCGAACTGCCCCCGGGGGGCCGGCCGGACGCGCCGACGGCTGCTCATCGGTATTGAACTGAACAATCCAAAACTGCTACGGTCCCGTCATGGCCCGACCGAGGACCTTCGACGAGGAGCGGGCCCTGGACGCGGCGATGCGCACCTTCTGGGAGAAGGGCTACGAGGCCACCTCCACCCAGGACCTGTGCGACGCCACCGGGCTGGGGCGCAGCAGCATCTACAACACCTTCAAGAGCAAGCACGACCTGTTCGAGCGGGCACTGTCCCGCTACCTGGACGCCATGACGGCGACCCATCTGGCCGTGCTGGAGGAGCCGGGGCGGTCCGCCGCCGGCCGGATCCGCGCACTGCTCGCCCAGGTGATCGAGAGCGAGGCGGAGTGCCGGGCGGCCGCCGGGCGCGCGCTGGGCTGTCTGGGGGTGAACACCGTCGTGGAACTCGGCGCACGGGACCCCGCAGCCGCCGCCCTGCTGGAGCGCGACACCGCGCGGCGCCTCGCCGCCCTGCGGGCCGCGGTGGAGGCGGGCCGGCGTGACGGCAGCATCACCTCCGTGCGCGATCCGGACGCCCTGGCCCGTTTCCTCAACGCGACCGTCGCCGGTCTGCGCGTCTCCAGCCAGGGCGGCGCGGACCGCGCCGCCCTGGAGGCGATGGCCGAGATCGCCATGGACGCGCTGACGCGCTGACGCGCCGGCGTCCCGATCCCCCGGCTCCGGCGGGCCCCACGGAGGGGCCCGCCGGAGAGCCCGCGCACACCCTGGTTTTGAACTGATCAATCCATAACAGCGACAGCAAAGGAGCCGGACCGTGCCCCGTGCCGTATACGTCCTGGCACTCGGCATCTTCGCCATGGTGACCAGCGAGTTCGTGGTCGCCGGGCTGATGCCGCAGATGGCGGACGGCCTGGACGTCACCGTCCCGCAGATCGGATACCTGATCACCGCCTTCGCGGTGGCGATGGCGGCCGGCGGGCCGTTCCTGACCGTGGCGGTGATGAAGCTGCCGCCGCGCGACGCGCTGATGACCCTGTTCGCCGTCTTCCTCGCGGGCAACGTCCTGGCCGCCACCGCGACCGGCTACGGCGCGATGATGGCCGCCCGGATCGTCACCGGCGTCGCCTCCCAGGCCTTCTTCGGCGTCGGCATCTCCCTGTGCGTCCGGCTCACCCGCCCGGAGGTGCGCGGCCGGGCGGTCGCGGTCGCCATGAACGGCCTGATGCTCGGCACGCTCCTCGGACTGCCCCTGTCCACCCTGGTCGGCGAGCGGTTCGGCTGGCGGGCGGCGTTCTGGGCGATCTCGGCGCTCGCGCTGGTCGCCGCGGCGGTGACCCTCGTGGGCGTGCCCCGGCTGGAGCGGGCCGGGGACGGGGGCGGCTTCCGCGCGGAGATCGGCGTGTTCCGCCGGCCGAGGCTGTGGCTGGCACTGTCCACCAGCACGCTCGTCATCGGCGCCACCTTCTCCGCCTTCAGCTACTTCAACCCGATCCTCACCGAGGTCACCGGCTTCTCCGCCGGCACCGTCCCCGTCCTGCTCATCGCCTACGGCGCCGCCACCGTCGTGGGCAACACGGTCGTCGGCCGCCTCGCCGACCAGCACACCGTCGCCGTCCTGGCCGTCGGCCTGCTGCTCAACGCGGCGTTCCTCACCGGATTCGCGGTCCTCGCCGGCCTGCCCGCACCCGCCGTCGTCTGCATGCTGGGCATCGGCCTGGTCGGCGTCACCATGAACCCGGCGATGGTCACCCGCGTCCAGCGCGCCGGCAACGCCGGACCGCTGGTCAACACCGTCCACTCCTCCTTCATCACCCTCGGCGTCATCCTCGGCTCCGCCCTGGGCGCCGTGGTGATCGACGCCTGGGGGCTGCGCGCGCCCCTCTGGCTCGGCGCCGCCCTCGCCCTGCTGGGCCTGGCCACGCTGCTGCCGGAACTCACGGCCCGGAGCGGCGGGCGATCAGGAACGCCTGCGGAGCCGACTCCCCGGCCCCCGCGTCCGGCGCGCGCAGCGTCCGGCTCAGGACGGTGAGACCGGCGTCCGCCAGCAGCCCGGCCACACGGTCGGGCTGCCGCCGTTCGAAGTCCAGGGCGACCGGATGGCCGAAGGGCCGGTCCAGGCGCAGGGGCTCGTCCCCGACCTGGAACGCGAGCAGCAGGTGACCGCCGGGCGCGAGGACGCGGCGGAACCCGGCGAACAGGCCGGGCAGGCGGTCCGCCGGGGTGTGGATCGACGAGTACCAGGAGACGACGCCCGCGAGCGCCCCGTCGGCGATCGGCGGCTCCAGCATCGAGCCCTGGACGAAGCGCAGACGCGGATTCTCCCGGCGGGCGATCGCCAGCATCGCCGCGGAGAGGTCGAGGCCGAACACCGGCAGGCCCAGGGAGGCCAGGTACCCCGTGATCCGCCCCGGCCCGCAGCCGAGGTCGGCCACCTGCCCGCCCTCCCCGACCAGTTCGGCGAACGCGGCCAGCAGCGCCCGGTCCACCGGCGTGACGACGAGCAGATCGCGGAAGTGGGCGGCGTAGTCCTCGGCCACGGCGTCGTAGAAGGCCCGGGTGCCGCTCAGGAAGTCGGTCATGACGGCGGACCCTACCGACACCGAACCGGCACACGACCGGCCCCGCCACCCGTCCCGGCCACCGTCCGCATCCCCGCTCCGACCGGCCGGCCCCGCCCCCCGTCCCGGCCGCCGGCCCCGCCCCCGCACGGCCCGCGCCGCCCCTGCGATCTCCGTCACGCCGGGGCCGGCGGCCGCACAGCGGACCCGGCGGGCGCGGCGTCCGGGACGGCAGGTGCGCCGATCACGCGGCACGGACAGCGGCGCGCGGCACAGCGCGTACGGAGGAATTCGTCGGGAATTCACCGAGGGAAAGGCCGAAAATCGATGGTGCGTCCGGAAAGCGGCGGCGAGACCGGGAAGCGGCCGTGGAGTCGGCGAGCGGCCGGAGCGTCGGCAAGCGGCCGTGGGGCCGGGAAAACGGCGGCGACGGCGGCGAGGCCGGGAAAAGGGCAGGAGCCCCGTCGCCGATGGCGCGGGGCTCCTTGGGTACTGCTATCGATCAGACAGGGGTGACGTTCTCCGCCTGCGGACCCTTCGGGCCCTGCGTGACGTCGAAGGACACCTGCTGGTTCTCCTCGAGCGACCGGAAGCCGGACGCGTTGATCGCGGAGTAGTGGACGAAGACGTCGGGGCCGCCGCCTTCCTGGGCGATGAAACCAAAGCCCTTTTCGGCGTTGAACCACTTAACGGTTCCGGTAGCCATAAGCCCTCCTTGGGCTCAAAGGGTTGCCCTGCTCCAGAACCAGCAAGTGTGAAGACGAGTTCTGCACAACTGCATCCGCCTGAGAACGACGAGAGCCCGCGGTCACATGCTCCGCAGGCTCTGTACTGCAAGGAAACCAAACTGCAACTTGCGAAAGAGCCTAGCACGCAGTCGCCGGAAAGCAATAGAGGGCAAGATCACGTCACCCGAATGTTTGAACCCCCCGGGGCCCGACCCCCGGCGGGGGCGGGGAACGCCCTGCTCCGGGCAGGGTCTAGTCTCGCGATGTGGACAATTCTCGCACCCGGCCGCGCGTCGGCCACATCCAGTTCCTGAACTGCCTGCCCCTGTACTGGGGGCTCGCGAGAACCGGCACGCTCGTCGACTTCGAGCTGACGAAGGACACCCCGGAGAAGCTCAGCGAGCGGCTCGTGCGCGGAGACCTCGACGTCGGGCCGATCACCCTGGTCGAGTTCCTCAAGCACGCCGACCAGCTCGTCGCCTTCCCCGACATCGCCGTCGGCTGCGACGGCCCGGTGATGTCCTGCGTGATCGTCTCGCAGGTCCCGCTGGAGCGCCTGGACGGCGCCCGGGTCGCCCTCGGCTCGACCTCGCGCACCTCCGTCCGCCTGGCCCAGCTGCTGCTGGCGGAACGCTTCGGCGTGACACCCGACTACTACACCTGCCCGCCCGACCTGAGCCTGATGATGCAGGAGGCCGAGGCGGCCGTCCTCATCGGCGACGCGGCCCTGCGCGCCAACATGCTCGACGGCCCCCGCTACGGCCTCGACGTGCACGACCTCGGGCAGCTGTGGAAGGAGTGGACGGGCCTGCCGTTCGTCTTCGCGGTGTGGGCGGCGCGCCGCGACTACCTGGAGCGCGAGCCGGTCATCACCCGTCAGGTGCACGAGGCCTTCCTCGCCTCCCGCAACCTCTCCCTGGAGGAGGTCGACAAGGTCGCCGAGCACGCGGCCCGCTGGGAGGCGTTCGACGAGGAGACCCTCGCCCGGTACTTCACGACCCTCGACTTCCGCCTCGGCGGCCCGCAGCTGGAGGCGGTGGCCGAGTTCGCCCGGCGGGTCGGGCCGACGACCGGCTTCCCCGCCGACGTGAAGGTCGATCTGCTGGAGCCCTGAGCCGTACGGGGGCGGCGCACTACTCTGCTGGGAGTTCGTCCGGCGTACGGGGGAGGGGTGGCGCCATGCGGCCGCTGGAAGCCGACGAGCCCGTCTCCGTCGGGCCGTACCGGCTGCTCGGCCGGCTCGGCTCCGGCGGCATGGGGCGGGTCTACCTGGGGCGCAGCGCCGGCGGCCGCACGGTCGCGGTGAAGATCGTGCACCCGCACCTCGCCCTGGACGAGGAGTTCCGCGCCCGCTTCCGCCGCGAGGTGGCGGCCGCGCGCCGGGTGGGCGGGGCGTGGACCGCGCCCGTCCTGGACGCGGACCCCGGGGCGCCGGTCCCGTGGGTGGCCACGGCGTACGCCGCCGGCCCGTCCCTGGCGGCGGCGGTCGCGGACGGCGGCGGCCCGCTGCCCGCCCACACGGTGCGGGTCCTGGGAGCGGGGCTGGCCGAGGCGCTGGCGGCGGTGCACGGACTGGGCCTGGTGCACCGGGACGTCAAGCCGTCCAACGTCCTGCTCACCCTGGACGGCCCCCTGCTGATCGACTTCGGCATCGCCCGCGCCCTGGACGGCACGGCGTCCCTGACGTCGACCGGCGTCTCGGTCGGCTCGCCCGGCTACATGGCGCCCGAGCAGATCCTCGGCAAGGACGTCACGGGCGCCGCCGACGTCTTCTCCCTCGGCGCGGTGCTGGTGTTCGCGGCGACCGGCGAACCGCCGTTCCGCGGGGACTCCTCGGCCGCGCTGCTCTACCAGGTCGTCCACGAGGAGCCGCAGCTCGGCGCGCTCGACGGCGAGCTGCGGGAACTGGCCGGGGCCTGCCTGGCGAAGGAACCGGGCGACCGCCCGGCCCCCGGCGAGCTGGCCCGGCGCCTGGCCCCCGACGGCGCGGCCCGCCTGGTCGCGGACGGCTGGCTGCCGGGCCCCGTGGTGGAACAGGTCAGCCGTGGCGCCGTACGCCTGCTGAACCTGGACACGGGGGAGGGGGCGGCGGTGCCGGGGCCCGCGCCGGAACCCGCGTCCGGGCCCGTGGAGTTCAGCCGGGTCTCGGTGGGGGACGGGTCCCCGGCGGAGGGCCGGTCCCCGGCAGAGGGGCCGGGGGCGTTCGGACCGCCTCCGCCGGCCGTGCCGGAGGCGACGGCGGGGACGCCGCGGGCCGCCGTGCCGGAGCCGCGCGAGCCGCGGCCGGAGGACACCGTCCCGCCCGCGCGGGGCTCCTCGGACCCCGCTTCCCCCGGCTCGTCCGCCGGCCGTCGCCCCGGCAAGGTCGCCCTCTCCGTGACGGCGGCCTCGGGGCCGGGGACCGAGGGGCGCGGGCGACGGGTGAGCTGCACGGTGGCGCTCGCGGTGGCGGGAGCGCTGGCGGCCGTGACGGTCGGGTCGGCGTTCGTGTTCCACCTGCTGCCGGGGTGGACGCGGGACGACGCGGACTCCGGCGCCGGTTCCCCGCCCCCGCCCCCGTCGGCGAGCGCGAGCGCCACCGCGGGCGGGGGATCCGCCGTCCCCGCCCGCTACCTCGGCACCTGGGAGGGGCAGGGCACCGCCCTCGACGGCAAGCTGCCCGCCGGCACCTTCCGCGTCACCCTCCGGCAGGCGGACGTGGGCGAGGAACTGGGCACGCTCCGGCAGACCGACCAGCTCGGCGGCGTCTGCGTCGACGTGCTGACGCTGGAACAGGCCACGGACGAACAGCTCCTCGCGACCTCCGTCGGCGCCGGGACCAACCACGGCGGCTGCAACCAGGCCACCGCCACCGTGCGCCTCACCCCGGTCGGCGACGACCTGCGGTACGAGTCGGACAGCGCGGAGTCGGGCAGGCCCGAGGCACGGCTGTCCAGGGTGGAGTAGGCGGGCCCCGCGAAGGCCGGGGACCCGCCGCCCCCTGCCGTCCGCCCGGCGCGTCCGCCGGCGCGCACCGGCGGGCCCCGCGGCGGGACGGGGCGGGGCACGGCCGGGCCGTGTCCGGCGGTCCCGGAACATCCCGCGGACCTGCACACCGTTCACCGGGAGACCGCACGGAAACCGCGCGGGAGCCGGACGGAGCCGGATCCGCCGGCCGGCGCGCCGGTCCGCAACGGGCGGCTGCGCAGTTCGGCAGTGGATTGTGTAAAGAAAACGGGCCGGCCGGTGAGCGCGCTGTCACATTCATGAAATCGGCGGGCCGCGAACACGGCGTACCGGCGGCGCGTGACTGGTCGTCTTCTCCACGGCGTGTTTTGATCTGCGGGCGCAGCTCGCCGAATTCTTTCCCGATTTCCGGGAACGAGGTGAACTCCGCCGCGAATCGGTTGACACGAAGGGAAACGCGCGCCATGAACATCGCCCCCCAGGTCGAAACGGCCGAACTCTCCGACGCCGACCTGGACAACGTCGCCGGCGGCCACGCGGGTGTCGGCGCCGGTGCCGCGGCCGGCCTCTACGTCGAGGTCGGGAACGTGGGCGTCGCCGCCGGCGTCGGCGCCGGCGTGCGGGCCGAGGGCGTCTCGGCGGACGTGCACCTGCACGCCGACGTCTGCTGACGGCACCTGTCCCACGGGCCCCGGATCCCCCGGATCCGGGGCCTCGGCGTACCCCGGGCGCGTTGTCCCGCCGCGCCGGCCGGCGGCCGGCGCGGGGAACTCCCGGTCCCGCCTTCAGGGCCGCGGTGAGGGCGCGGAGGAACGCGGAGGAAAAGGGACGCGGAAGAAGGAGACGTCCCGCGGGGCATCCCGGGCGTCGCACAGGGCGGCTCGCGGCGCGGATTCGCCGTCCCCGCGCGGGAATTGCCGCCGCCGGGCCGGAGCAGGGCGAATTCCGCCCGTCGTCGGAGGCCGTCACGACACGGCGCACAGCTCTTTCGCCGGCCCGCGGACGAAGACGCGCGCCGCTCGGATGCGAACGCCGCCGCTGCTCCTCGCGGAAGGACGTTCCCGGAGCGCACGGTCGGGCCGTCCCCGTCGCCGGCCGGCGGCGCGTTCCGCGCATCGCCAGCCGGCGCGTACGCGGCCTGACGTCGGCCCGGGAAAACGGCTGGCGTACGCTGGGCGGGTCCGTCCACACCCCTTGACGAAGTCCACACCCCTTGACGAAAGGGACGCCCGGTGACCGAGAAGGCCGACCTTCAGCCCATCCTCGACCGTGCAGCCGCCGGTGGGCGGATCACCCCCGAAGAGGCCCTCGCCCTCTACCGCGACGCCCCGCTGCACGCGCTGGGCGCCGCCGCCGACGCCGCACGCCGCCGCAGGTACGCGGGCACCGAGCACATCGCGACGTACATCATCGAACGGAACATCAACTACACCAACGTGTGCGTCACGGCGTGCAAGTTCTGCGCCTTCTACGCCCCGCCCAAGAGCGACAAGGGCTGGACCCGCGACCTGGACGACATCCTGCGCCGGTGCGCGGAGACCGTCGAACTCGGCGGCACCCAGATCATGTTCCAGGGCGGCCACCACCCGGACTTCGGCGTCGAGTACTACGAGAAGCACTTCGCCGCCATCAAGAAGGAGTTCCCGCAACTCGTCATCCACAGCCTGGGGGCGAGCGAGGTCGAGCACATGGCCCGGATCTCCGGCGTGAGCGTCGAGGAGGCCATCACGCGCATCCGCGACGCCGGACTGGACTCCTTCGCCGGGGCCGGCGCGGAACTGCTGCCCGAGCGGCCCCGCAAGGCCATCGCGCCGCTGAAGGAGTCCGGCGAGCGCTGGCTGGAGATCATGGAGACCGCGCACCGGCTGGGCGTGGAGTCGACGACCACCATGCTGATGGGCACCGGCGAGACCAACGCCGAGCGCATCGAGCACCTGCGGATGATCCGCGACGTGCAGGACCGCACCGGCGGCTTCCGCGCCTTCATCCCGTACACCTACCAGCCCGAGAACAACCACCTGAAGGGCCGCACCCAGGCCACGATCTTCGAGTACCTGCGGATGATCGCCATCGCCCGCCTGTTCCTCGACAACGTGGCCCACATCCAGGGCTCCTGGCTGACCACCGGCAAGGAGATCGGCCAGCTCTCGCTGCACTACGGCGCCGACGACCTCGGCTCGATCATGCTGGAGGAGAACGTGGTGTCCTCGGCGGGCGCCCGGCACCGCTCCAACCGGCTGGAGATCATCGACCTGATCCGCAAGGCGGACCGGGTCCCCGCCCAGCGGTCGACGACCTACGAGCACCTGGTCGTGCACGACGACCCGGCGAACGACCCCGTCGACGACCGCGTGGTCTCCCACATCTCCTCGACGGCGATCGAGGGCGGCACCGCCCACCCCGAGCTGAAGCTGCTCGCGTCCAGCTGAGCCGCGCGTGCTGACGATCCACACCGACTCCGGCGGTCGCGCGCTCGCAGTCCGCGGCGCGTGGATCGAGGCCGCCGGGAGCCTGGAGGAACTGCTCGCCGCCCATCCGGGGGCGCGGGTGCGGCGGTGGCCCGGCGTCCTCACGCCCGGGCTGGTCAACCCGCACGGTCCCGAGCTGCTCCAGGAGGCCTACCACCCCGACCCGCGGGAGGCCGACGCCCTCGGCACCCGGCCGCTGACCGGGGACGCGCTGGCCGCGCTCGCGATGGACGAGGCCCGCTGGGGCGCGAGCGCCCGGCGCGGGGTGCAGCGCATGCTGGCGCACGGCACGGTCGCGGCGGCCGGCGAGCTGCGTCCGGGGGCCGTCCGGGACGCGGTGCGGAGGTCCGGGCTCGCCGTGGTGGGCCGGATCGGAACCCCGGGCGGCACCCCCGACCTCGACCCCTGCGCCTCGGGGCTGCCGCTCACGTTCGCGCCGCCGCGCGAGCGGGGCTCGGCCGCCCGGTTCGCGGTGTTCGACGTGCGGGACGAGGCGGAACTGGCCGAGCGGGGGGCCGGGACCTGCGTGGCGACCGTCGTCGCGGGGCGCCTGGTGTACCGGGGGCGCTGAACCGGGACCGGCACCGATCCTGCGTCGGCCGGGCCCGCTGACGCGGGCCGGGGCCGGGCAGCGCCGGCCGGTACCGATCCGTGCCGGCTGCGACGACAGCGCGGGCCGTGCGGGCGGCGCAGGGCGGCGTCGACCGGCACCGGCGTGCCGGTCAGCCCGCGAAGGCCCGCGCGAACGCCCCCGGATCCTGCTCCACGCCGCTGCAGTCGGTCGAGGCGTCGTCGGAGTCCTCGGAGCCGGCCTCGCACTCCCGGTCCCGGAAGGCCGCCCACATCGACACCCAGGCGATCCCCTTCTCCTCGGCGAACGACCGCACCTGGACCGCGTCCGCGAGCGTGAACGTCTCGCCGTCCACGTCGTTGACGCCGATCATCGAGGTGAGCGCCATGCCCCGCCAGGCCGCCGCGTCGGACAGGCCGAAGACCTCCTTCAGCTGGCTGTGGGCGGCCTCGGCCGAGGCGAGGGCGTAGTCGCCCATGTCGCCGTCGTAGGACTCGCCGTAGTTCATCGTCATGATGTTGACGGTGGAGACCTGCACGCCGTGGTCGTTGGCGGACTCCAGCAGCGCCAGGCCGTCGGCGTCGAGGCCGGAGGGCATGACCGGGAGCGTGAAGGAGACCGCCAGGTCCTCGCGGTCCCGCTGGAGCAGCGCGATCGCCTCCGAGCGCAGGGCGACGGAGTCGGAGTCGGCCAGCTCCTCGCCCTCGATGTCGAAGTCGGCCTGGGTGGCACCGGCCGCGTCCAGCGCCTGGGCGTAGGCCTCCGCCAGTTCCCCGGCGCTGTCGCAGGCCGCCGCCAGCTCCTTGCCGAAGGCCCCGCCGAAGGAGACCCGGACCGTGGCGCCGGACTCCTCGAGCCCGGCGATCCGGGACGCCACCGCCGCGTCGTCGACGGCGCGGGTGCCGCCCCACTTCGGGGTGCAGCCGCTGCCGGAGGAGATCACGAACGCCAGGTTGTACGCCGCCGGGGAGCCCGCGGAGTCGTTCCCGGAGGCCGTGGTGGCGCTCACGTAGGGAGCATAGGCGGTGACCGGCGCGGCGGAGCCGGACGCGGCGGGCGAGGGGGAGCGGGAGGACGCCGCGGACGTCGTGCCGGGGCCGGCGGAGCACCCCGACGTGGCCAGGGCGAACAGACAGACGGCCCCGGCCGTCGACTTGAGGAAACTCCGCATCGTGCATGCACCCGCTCTCGGTGATTTCTGTCTCAGGATGGAAACGGAGTTCGTTTCCGGAGAAGGGAAATGTCTCACACGGGCCTGGGAGTCGCACGGACGGAATCCGCGCAGCGCAGGAACAGGCAGGGAGGGCGAATCGGGCGATCCGGGCGGCAAACCGGGTCATTCCTCCCTTCCGGGGCCGGGGTGGGCCGGGCCGGCGGCGAGGCGACCTCTCAGAGAAAACACAGATTCCGGAATTTCTCATGGGGTGTTCACAAGGCAGTCAAGGTTTTTGGCACACAAAGGCTCTCTAATATCCGGGGAATGCAATCCGAGCCTGCCATCGAAAACCGCGCCGCCGCGCGCGGTCGCCGTCGCAAACGCGGCAACGAGTCCGCGGAAGGACCCGTGTTCGTTGACAACTCCGGACGCCGGGCGAAGCTGCTGCGCCGGATCGGCCTCCTCGTCGGTGCCGTCTGCGCGGGCTACGCACTCGTCCTCGGCCTCGCCTTCATGGGCATCGGCACCTCCCTGAACCCGTCCTCGCTGCTGCCCTTCGGCGGCGCCCGCGACGGCGCGGTCCCGGGCGGGGGCATGCAGCCGCAGGGCGGCATCGCGCCCACCGGCGCCCCGCCCACCGGCGCCGTGCCCAGCTCCGCCCCGACCGCGGTCTCCTCCGCGACCCCCAACTGACCGGGAACGCAGCCACTTCCATGACCACGACGACGTCCTCACGCGGCCGCCGCCGCGCCCCCACCCGTATCGGACGGGCCGCCGGCAAGGCCGCCGCGCTGCAGAAACCGCGTGTCGTCCTCGCCCTGCTGCTCCTGCTCGCGCTGATCTGCGTCATGCTCCTCGACGGCTACCTGCGCGCCGAGGTCGGCGGCGACCAGCGGGTGCGCACCGGGGCCAGCTCCAGCGCCGTGCCCGACGAGGTCCTCGACGGCGGGCCGATCCTCACCTTCCGCGGCGGCCAGGCCACGACCCTCTCCGTGCCGGACAAGACGATCGCGCTCACCTTCGACGACGGCCCCGACCCCACCTGGACGCCCCAGGTGCTGGAGATCCTGGAGAAGTACGACGTCCCCGGCACGTTCTTCGTGGTCGGCTCGATGGTCTCGCGCTACCCGGACATCGTGGAGGACCTGGTCGAACAGGGCAACGAGGTGGGCATCCACACCTTCACGCACGTCGACCTGTCGTACCAGAGCGACGCCCGCGTCACCCGCGAGATGGAGCAGACCCAGCTCGCGCTGGCGGGCGCCGCCGGCATCACGACCACGCTGTTCCGCGCGCCCTACTCCTCGAAGACGGACGCCATCGACAACTACAGCTGGCCCGTCTACAAGACCCTCGGCGAACAGGGCTACACCAGCGTCTTCGTCGACACCGACAGCGACGACTGGAAGCAGCCCGGCGTCTCGAAGATCGTCGAGTGGGCCACGCCGGAGGACGGCGCGGGCGCGTCGGTCCTGTTCCACGACGCCGGCGGCGAGCGCTCGCAGACGATCGAGGCGCTGCCGAAGTACATCGAGAAGATGCGGGCGCAGGGCTACACCTTCACCACCATCAGCGGGGTCATGGAGCAGCGGAGCGCGGGCACCGGGCAGACGGCCGCCGACGCGCCGGCCGGTGCCGCCGGGCAGCCCTCCGGCGTCCCGGGCGCCGGTGCCGCCGCCCGGGACGCCACCGGCGTCTCCCCCCTCCAGGCCGCCCACCGCGTGGCCACCGGCACCACCCTCTAC
>NZ_BAAATK010000002.1:0-188305 GCF_039533365.1 Streptomyces glaucus | reverse complement strand
CATCCGGCGTCTCCCCCCTCCAGGCCGCCCACCGCGTGGCCACCGGCACCACCCTCTACGAGGGCAAGGCCCTCGTCGCGGCGGTCGCCGTCGCCGAGTGGACGGTGCCGGCGCTGTCGGCCGGGCTCATGGTCGTGGGCGTGGCCGTCATGGGGCGGTTCGGCATGATGCTGCTGCTGGCCCGCCGCCACCACCGGCTGCGCAACAAGCGCCGCTTCAGCTGGGGGCCGACGGTCACCCGGCCGGTGAGCGTGATCGTCCCGGCGTACAACGAGAAGGAGTGCATCGCCAACACCCTCCGGTCGCTGGCGCGGAGCACCCACCCGATCGAGATCCTCGTCGTCGACGACGGCTCCACGGACGGCACGTCCGAGATCGCGCGCAGCGCCGCGGAGTCCCTCGGCATGACGAACGTGCGCGTGATCCGCCAGGAGAACGCGGGCAAGCCGGCCGCGCTGAACAACGGTGTCCGCAGCGCCGGCCACGACATCGTCGTGATGATGGACGGCGACACCGTCTTCGAACCGGACACCGTGCGGCAGCTGGTGCAGCCGTTCGCCGACCCCGAGGTCGGCGCGGTCGCGGGCAACGCCAAGGTCGGCAACCGCGACACGGTCATCGGCGCCTGGCAGCACATCGAGTACGTGATGGGCTTCAACCTCGACCGGCGCATGTACGACCTGCTGCGCTGCATGCCGACGATCCCCGGCGCGATCGGCGCGTTCCGCCGCGAGGCGGTGCTCCAGGCCGGCGGCATGAGCGAGGACACCCTCGCCGAGGACACCGACATCACCATCGCCCTGCACCGGGCGGGCTGGCGGGTCGTCTACCAGGAGCACGCGCGCGCCTGGACCGAGGCGCCGGGATCGCTCAAGCAGCTGTGGTCGCAGCGCTACCGGTGGTCGTACGGCACCATGCAGGCGCTGTGGAAGCACCGCAGGTCCCTCACCGACCGCGGGCCCTCGGGGCGCTTCGGCCGGGTCGGCATGCCGCTGGTGGTGCTGTTCCAGGTCGTCACGCCGGTCCTCGCCCCGCTCATCGACGTGTTCACCGCCTACGCGATGATCTTCGTCGACTTCGAGGCGTCCCTGCTGGCCTGGCTGGCGGTGCTCGGCGTGCAGCTGTTCTGCGCGGCCTACGCCTTCCGCCTGGACCGCGAGAAGTACCGCTACCTGCTGATGCTGCCGCTCCAGCAGCTCGCCTACCGGCAGATGATGTACCTCGTCCTCATCCACTCCTGCGTCACCGCCCTCACCGGCGGCCGCCTGCGCTGGCAGAAGCTGAAACGCACCGGCGAGGTCGGCACGCCGGCGGGGGCGAGCCGATGAGCCGGGGGGCCGGTCAGCAGGGGCACGGGGACGAGGAGGGGCACGGGCACGGACACGGGCACGGGCACGGGCACGGACACGGGCACGGCGAGCAGGGCCGGGCGTACGGCCGGCCGCAGCCGTACCCACCACCGCAGCCGTACCCGCCGTCACAGCCGTACCCGCCACCGCAGCAGTACGCGCAGCCGCCGTACGCGTCGCACCCGTACGCCGACCGCGGACCGGCGGTGGCGGCGCCCGTGGAGACGACCGCGCCGCTGCCCGCGGTGGAGTCGGCGCCCGCACCGGAGCCCGACCCCACCGCGGATGCCGGGCCCGGGGCGGGCGCCGGGCCCGGTACGGCGGCGCCCGCCGGACGGGACCGCTACTTCGACACCCTGCGCGCCGTCGCCCTCGTGCGGGTCGTCACGTACCACACCTTCGGGTGGGCCTGGGCCGGGATGGTCTTCCCGTCCATGGGGATCATGTTCGGCCTGGCCGGGACCCTGATGGCGAAGTCGCTCCGGCGCCCGGCGCCGAAGGTGATCAGGAGCCGGCTGCGCCGGCTGCTGCCGCCCTTCTGGTTCTGGGGCGCCTTCGTGGTCGTCGCGATGCTGGTCCACGGCTGGATGCCGGGCCGGCAGATCGTCTACTGGATCGTGCCGCTCGGCGACCCGCCGGGCAACGCCTGGGGCGAGCAGGCCTGGGAGGTCCTGTGGTATCTGCGGACCTACCTGTGGTTCGTCCTGCTCTCGCCGCTGCTGCTGCGGGTGTTCCGGCTGGCGCCGGTGCCGGTGCTGCTGCTCTCCCTCGCACCGGCCGTGGTCCTCCAGTACGTCTGGCAGCCGCCGGACGACCGCTTCGGCACCGCGCTGCTGGACCTGGCGACTTACCTGTTCTGCTGGCTGCTCGGCTTCGCCCACCGCGACGGCGTGCTCCAGCGCCTGAAGCCCGCCGCCGTCACCGCGTTGTCGCTGGCCGCGCTCGCCTGCGGCGGCTGGTACGCCCTCGCCCACCGGGCCGAGTACGGCACCTACGACCTGGACGACATCCCGCTCGCGCAGGCCTTCTGGTCGGCCGGGTCCGTGACGCTGCTGATGTACGCCAAGGCCCGCCTCGGCATCGACTTCGCCGGGCTGGCCCGCCTGCGGCGGCTGGACCGGATCGTGACCGTGTTCAACGCGCGGGCCGTGACCGTCTACCTCTGGCACGAGATCGCGCTGGCCCTGGCCGTGCCGCTGATCGACCTGTGCTGGCAGGTGCCCGCGTTCGAGGCGCATCTGCCGCTGGACAGCCAGTGGTTCCTGTTCGGCGTCGGCTGGGTGCTGATCGCGGTGTTCGTCCTGGCGTGCGGGTGGGTCGAGGACGTGGCGGCGCGGAAGCGGCCGCGGCTCCTCCCGTGAGCGCCCGCCGGGGGCCGTCCTGCAAGAATGAGCGCGTGACCCGCGCATCCCTGGACAAGCAGCCGCACGAAGTCGCCTCGATGTTCGACGACGTGGCGGAACGGTACGACCTGACCAACGACGTGCTGTCCCTGGGGCAGGCCCGGCTGTGGCGCAGGGAGGTCGCGAAGGCGGTGGACGCGCGCCCGGCGCAGAAGATCCTCGACCTGGCCGCCGGCACGGCCACGTCCTCGCTGCCCTTCGCCCGCACCGGCGCCTACGTCGTCCCCTGCGACTTCTCCCTCGGGATGCTCCAGGTCGGCAAGGAGCGGCACGCCTGGCTGCCGTTCACCGCGGGCGACGCGACCCGGCTGCCCTTCCGGGACGGCGTCTTCGACGCCGTCACCATCTCCTTCGGGCTGCGCAACGTGCAGGACACCGACGCCGCCCTGCGCGAGATGCACCGGGTGACGCGGCCCGGCGGGCGCATCGTGATCTGCGAGTTCTCGCATCCGGTCTGGGCGCCGTTCCGCACCGTCTACACCGAGTACCTGATGCGCGCCCTGCCGCCGGTGGCGCGGGCCGTGTCGTCCAACCCCGACGCGTACGTCTACCTCGCCGAGTCCATCCGCGCCTGGCCCGACCAGCCCGCCCTGGCCGAGCGGCTGCACCGGGCCGGCTGGTCGAGGGTGGCCTGGCGGAACCTGACCGGCGGAGTGGTGGCCCTGCACCGGGGGTTCAAGGCGGCCTGAGCCGGACCGGCACCGGGCCGCACCGGACGACCCGCTTGCGGCGGCCCGGCGCGCGGGCGGCGCGGCTCAGGGCGGGCCGAGGACGGCGTGCGGGCCCGGGCCCGGTTCGGCCGATTCCCGCCGGAGCCCGCTCCCGGGCGGGCCGGGCGGGCGCGGCACGCGCCCTTCGGGTGTCCCGGGTGTCGGACGCACGGACGTCACCCCCAGCGGTACGGGCGGAGCAGCCCCGCGCCGTACCGGCCGGAAGCGTCCCGTGGCTTTCCGGGACGGACGCTCACCGGCCGTCACAGGTCGAGCCGGTAGCAGTGCCCCTCCCGCCCCGTCGGCGTCCGGTAGACCTCGGCGAGGCGCATGCCCAGCCGCCGGGTCACCGCGATCGAACGGGCGTTGCGGGCGTCGACCATCGCCACCACGCCCGGCACGTCCGCCGCGCGGACCCGCTCCAGCGTCCGGTGCGCGGCCGCCGTGACGTACCCCTTGCCCCAGTGCGCGCGCCCGAGCCGCCAGCCGATCTCGATCTCGCCGGCGGGGCCCCAGGCGCGCTCCCACGGCTGGGCGCCCGTGAAGCCGACGACCTCGCCGGACTCGTCGAGCACGGTCCACAGGCAGAACCCGAGCTGCGCGTCGTGCCGGCGCTGACGGGCGGTGAGCTCCTCGTAGACGGACAGGTCGGCCGGCCGGCCGCCGTGGAACTCCATGACGTCCGGGTCGGCGAAGATCCGGTGCCAGGCGACGGCGTCCTCGTCGGTGGGGACGCGCAACCGCACGGCGGGGAGAGCTCGGTTCACGGGGGCAGCCCTTCAGCCGGTGATCGGTACCGCTGAATAGACTGCCCCTGTCCAGTGCCGGTCGGCACGCAGAATTCGAACTTGGGGAGATCCCGCCGTGACCGTCGTGACCGAGCCCCTCTCCGAGACCACCGCCGACGTGATCGTCGTCGGCGCGGGGCCAGCCGGCTCCACGACCGCGTACCACCTCGCCCGGGCCGGGCTCGACGTCCTCCTGCTGGAGAAGACCGAGTTCCCGCGGGAGAAGGTGTGCGGCGACGGGCTCACCCCGCGCGCGGTCAAGCAGCTCGTGGCGATGGGCATCGACGTCTCCGAGGAGGCCGGCTGGCTGCGCAACAAGGGCCTGCGCATCATCGGCGGCGGGGTGCGCCTGCAGCTGGACTGGCCCGACCTCGCCTCCTTCCCCGACTACGGCCTGGTCCGCAAGCGCGACGACTTCGACGAGCAACTCGCCCGCCAGGCGCAGAAGGCGGGCGCCCGGCTGTACGAGCGCTGCAACGTGGGTGCGCCCGTCGTCGACGACCGGACGGGACGCATCACCGGCGTGCGCGCCAAGCTGGGCGAGGACAAGCGCGAGGTCACCTTCCACGCGCCGCTGGTCGTCGCCGCCGACGGCAACTCCACCCGGCTGTCCCTGGCGATGGGCCTGCACCGCCGGGAGGACCGCCCGATGGGCGTCGCGGTCCGGACGTACTTCACCTCGCCGCGCCACGACGACGACTACCTGGAGTCCTGGCTGGAGCTGTGGGACCGGCGCGGCCCGCAGGACCGCCTGCTGCCCGGCTACGGCTGGATCTTCGGCATGGGCGACGGCACGTCCAACGTCGGCCTGGGCGTCCTCAACACCTCGGCCTCCTTCAAGGAGCTGGACTGGCGGGAGGTGCTGAAGGCCTGGTGCGCGTCCATGCCCGAGGACTGGGGCTACACGCCGGAGAACATGACGGGCCCGATCCGCGGCGCCGCCCTGCCCATGGCCTTCAACCGCCAGCCCCACTACACCCGCGGCCTGCTGCTGGTCGGCGACGCCGGCGGCCTGGTGAACCCCTTCAACGGCGAGGGCATCGCCTACGCCATGGAGTCCGGGCAGCTCGCCGCCGACGTCATCGTCCAGGCCCACGCGCGCGCGACGCCGGCCCAGCGCGAGACGGCCCTGCAGCGCTACCCGCGCGTCCTGAAGGACACCTACGGCGGCTACTACACCCTCGGCCGCGCCTTCGTGAAGCTCATCAGCAACCCGAAGGTCATGCAGATCGCGGCCCAGCGGGGACTCACGCACCCGCTTTTGATGAAGTTCACCCTCAAGCTGCTCGCCAACCTCACGGATCCCACCGGCGGCGACGCGATGGACCGCATCATCAACGGGCTCAGCAAGGTGGCGCCCAAGGCGTGACGCCGCCCGGCGCGGCTCGCCCCGGGCACGACGGAAGGGCCGCTGCCCCCGAGCGGCGGCGGCCCCTCACTCCGTGCGGCGGTCCCGGCTCAGAGCACGCGCACCGCGCCCGTGGCCGGGTAGCCGGACAGGTCCTGGACGACGACGCCCTTGGACGGGTTGGCCGCGTCCAGGTACTGGCCGTTGCCGATGTAGACGCCCACGTGGTAGGCGGAGCCCTTGGCGCCCCAGTAGAGGATGTCGCCGACCTGCAGGTCGGACATCGAGACCTCGGTGCCGACCATCGACTGGTCCTGCGAGACGCGCGGCAGGTCCACACCGACCTGCTTGAACGCGGCCTGCACCAGGCTGGAGCAGTCCCAGGCGTTCGGCCCGGTGGCGCCCATGACGTAGGCGTCGCCCACCTGCGCCCTGAGGAAGGACACGACGGTCGCGACGCTGCCGCCGGACGGCGCGGACACGGTCGCCGCCGTGGTGGCGGTGGCGGTGGCGCCGAGGGCGGCCCGCTCCGCGTCACGCGCGGCCCGCTCGGCGGCGGCCTTGCGGGCCTCCTCCGCGGCCTTCTTCCGGGCCTCCGCCTTCTTCTTCGCCTCGGCGAGGTCCGCCTCGGCCTCCTTGGCGGCCTTGGCGGCCGCCGCGTCACGCTCGGCCTGCAGCTGGTAGTCCGCGGCCGCCTGCTCCGTGGCGAGCGCGGACTCGGCGACCTGAGCGGTCAGGTCGGCCGTCAGGGTGGGCAGTTCAAGGGTCTGCGTCACCGGCTCGGCGGCGTTCGCCGAACCGGACGCCCCGGCCACTGCCAGGGTGCTGAGGACGCCACCGGCAACTCCGGCGCGCATCGCGGCGGTGGGCGCGCTGCGGCGGGGCTTCCGGTGGCTGCGTATGTGAGCGGTGTGGGACATGGGACCAACCGGTATCAGGGGCTCCTCCATATCTTCAAGGAACGTGTGGTGCGCCACAGTTGTCCGGACGGGGCCCCGAACCCCGCGTACGGCCCTCCGCACTGACGTCGTAACGGACATTGCGGGCGCGGTGCGACCCACCTGTGATCTCGGACTTTGATCATTTCGTCCGAATTGCTCCCCGCTTACCACTGGTTGAGGCAGTTGGCCAAGCCTCCTTCCCGGACGCCGCCGGCGCGTGTGACAGAGGTCACGGAACGGTTGCCGTCGCGGCCGCGTCAGGGGCCCGGCTCCGGATCGGGTCCGCTCGTGAACGCGCGCACGCGTCCACGCCGCGCCGCGGTCCTCCTTCCGGTGCGTGAATCCGTCCCATTATCAGAAGATCCCGCCCGCTGCCAATTTGCATGCAAGGGAAGCATCTTGATATGGAGACGCCCCTTCGCACCCCTCCTGGCCAGCGAAGACGAGGGAAAATGTCACCTCTGGTGATCACTCGGATGCTTATCGTGTGAAGATCACCGCTCATCCGGCTTCATGATCCTTCGTCAGGTGGTGGAGATCACAAAGCTTGTGCGATACCCCGTGTCGCAGATCACAGAGCGGCAGGCATAAGATGCGAGGCAGTTGGGCTTGTGACCTGCTTCACATGTTCGCGATCTTCGCCGGGACGAGCGGGGCTCGTGGGACTGCCGAGGCGGTTGCGGGCCCGGTGCGACCTCCCCCAAGGTCTCTGCTTCGCTCGACCAGGGGGGACTCCATGCAGTCAGTGCCGACTGAGAGGAGCGAGGAGCGGTGAACGCGTATGCGCCCATCCTCGTACTGGGAGCCCTCGGGGCAGGCTTTGCGATCTTCTCCGTGGTCATGGCCACGCTGATCGGTCCGAAGCGGTACAACCGCGCCAAGCTCGAAGCCTACGAGTGCGGTATCGAGCCGACCCCCACGCCGGCCGGCGGCGGGCGTTTCCCCATCAAGTACTACCTGACGGCGATGCTCTTCATCGTCTTCGACATCGAGATCGTCTTCCTCTACCCCTGGGCCGTCAGCTTCGACGCCCTGGGGCTTTTCGGGCTCGTGGAGATGCTGCTCTTCGTGCTCACCGTCTTCGTCGCCTACGCGTACGTGTGGCGGCGCGGCGGCCTGGAATGGGACTGAGGGGCTTTTTACGTCATGGGACTCGAAGAAAAGCTGCCGAGCGGTTTCCTGCTGACCACCGTCGAGCAGGCCGCGGGCTGGGTGCGCAAGGCGTCCGTCTTCCCCGCCACGTTCGGCCTCGCCTGCTGCGCCATCGAGATGATGACCACCGGCGCGGGCCGCTACGACCTGGCGCGCTTCGGCATGGAGGTCTTCCGCGGCTCGCCGCGCCAGGCGGACCTGATGATCGTCGCGGGCCGGGTGAGCCAGAAGATGGCGCCGGTGCTGCGCCAGGTCTACGACCAGATGCCGAACCCCAAGTGGGTGATCTCCATGGGGGTCTGCGCCTCCTCCGGCGGCATGTTCAACAACTACGCCATCGTCCAGGGCGTCGACCACATCGTCCCGGTCGACATCTACCTCCCCGGCTGCCCGCCACGGCCGGAGATGCTGATGGACGCCATTCTCAAGCTCCATCACAAGATCCAGAACTCCAAGCTCGGCGTGAACGCCGAGGAGGCGGCCCGCGAGGCGGAGGAGGCGGCGCTCAAGGCCCTGCCGACGATCGAGATGAAGGGGCTGCTGCGGTGAGCGACGCCCACAAGGACACGGACGGTGTGAACCCCGAGAAGGCGCTGTCCGCCGAGAACCTCCCGGGCCGACGGGGCCAGGGCGGCGAGGAGATCCGCGTCCAGCGCGGCATGTTCGGCGCGAACAACGGCGGCGACACCTCCGGCTACGGCGGACTGGTGCGCTCGGTCCGGCTCCCGGGACCGGCGAGCAGGCCCTACGGCGGCTGGTTCGACGAGGTCGCCGACGAACTGGAGGGCGCCCTGGAGGAGCAGGGCCTGCTGCCCGCGAACGCCCTGGAGAAGACGGTCGTCGACCGCGGCGAGCTCACCTTCCACGTCGAACGCGAGCACCTGGTCCGCGTCGCCAGGACCCTGCGCGACGACCCGGCCCTGCGCTTCGAACTGTGCACCGGCGTCAGCGGCGTCCACTACCCGAACGACAGGGGACGCGAGCTGCACGCCGTCTACCACCTGCGGTCGATCACCCACAACCGGCTGATCCGCCTGGAGGTGAGCTGCCCCGACGGCGACCCGCACATCCCGTCGCTGGTCCCGGTCTACCCGACCAACGACTGGCACGAGCGCGAGACGTACGACTTCTTCGGCATCGTCTTCGACGGCCACCCGGCCCTGACGCGGATCATGATGCCGGACGACTGGCAGGGCCACCCGCAGCGCAAGGACTACCCCCTCGGCGGCATCCCCGTCGAGTACAAGGGCGCCCAGATCCCGGCTCCGGACCAGCGGAGGTCGTACTCATGAGCACGCACACCCCTTCCTCGGCCTCCGCCCGCGAGACCACCGAGGGCACCGTCTACACGGTCACCGGCGGCGACTGGGACGAGGTCGTCGAGTCCGCGGCCCGCGCCGACGACGAGCGCATCGTCGTCAACATGGGCCCGCAGCACCCCTCCACGCACGGCGTGCTCCGCCTGATCCTGGAGATCGAGGGCGAGACCGTCACCGAGGCCCGCTGCGGCATCGGCTACCTGCACACCGGCATCGAGAAGAACCTCGAGTACCGGACGTGGACCCAGGGCACCACGTTCGTGACGCGCATGGACTACCTGACGCCGTTCTTCAACGAGACGGCGTACTGCCTCGCGGTCGAGAAGCTCCTCGGCATCGAGGACCAGGTCCCGGACCGGGCCACGGTCATCCGCGTGCTGCTGATGGAGCTGAACCGGCTCTCCTCCCACCTGGTGTGCATCGCCACCGGCGGCATGGAGCTCGGCGCCACCACGATCATGATCTACGGCTTCCGGGACCGCGAGCTGATCCTCGACATCTACGAGCTCATCACGGGCCTGCGGATGAACCACGCGTACATCCGCCCCGGCGGACTCGCCCAGGACCTGCCGCCCGGCGCGGTGGACCGGATCCGCGAGTTCGTGAAGAAGATGAAGAAGAACCTCCCGGAGTACGACAAGCTCGCCACCGGGAACCCCATCTTCAAGGCCCGCATGCAGGACATCGGCTACCTCGACCTGGCCGGCTGCATGGCCCTCGGCGTCACCGGCCCGATCCTGCGCTCCACCGGCCTGCCGCACGACCTGCGCAAGGCCCAGCCGTACTGCGGCTACGAGACGTACGACTTCGACGTCCCGACCGCCGACACCTGCGACGCCTACGGCCGCTTCCTGATCCGACTGGAGGAGATGCGCCAGTCGCTCAGGATCGTCGAGCAGTGCCTGGACCGGCTCCAGCCCGGCCCGGTCATGGTCGCCGACAAGAAGATCGCCTGGCCCGCCCAGCTCGCCCTGGGGCCGGACGGACTGGGCAACTCCCTCGACCACATCAAGAAGATCATGGGCACCTCCATGGAGGCCCTGATCCACCACTTCAAGCTGGTCACCGAGGGTTTCCGCGTACCGCCGGGACAGGCGTACGCGGCGGTCGAGTCGCCCAAGGGCGAACTCGGGGTGCACGCCGTGTCCGACGGCGGCACCCGCCCCTACCGGGTCCACTTCCGCGACCCGTCCTTCACCAACCTGCAGGCCATGGCGGCGATGTGCGAGGGCGGCCAGGTCGCCGACGTCATCGTCGCCGTCGCGTCCATCGACCCCGTGATGGGAGGCGTCGACCGGTGACCACCAGTTCCTCGGAGCGGGGCGTCAGCCTGGGCATGCCGGAACTGCCCGCGCCCGACTACCCGGACGACGTCCGGGCCCGGCTGGAGGCGGACGCGCGCGAGATCATCGCCCGCTACCCGGACTCCCGGTCCGCCCTCCTGCCGATGCTGCACCTGGTGCAGTCGGAGGAGGGGCACGTCACACGCACCGGAATGCGATTCTGCGCGGAGACGCTCGGCCTGACCACGGCCGAGGTCACCGCGGTCGCCACCTTCTACACCATGTACCGGCGCAAGCCCTCCGGCGACTACCAGGTGGGGGTGTGCACCAACACGCTGTGCGCGGTGCTGGGCGGCGACGCGATCTTCGAGACCCTCCAGGAGCACCTGGGCGTCGGCAACGGCGAGACCACCGACGACGGCAAGGTCACCCTGGAGCACATCGAGTGCAACGCGGCCTGCGACTACGCGCCGGTCGTGATGGTCAACTGGGAGTTCTTCGACAACCAGACCCCGGCGAGCGCCAAGCGGCTCGTCGACGACCTGCGCGCGGGCCGGCCGGTCTCACCGACGCGCGGGGCGCCCCTGTGCACCTTCAAGGAGACCGCCCGGATCCTGGCGGGCTTCCCCGACGAGCGGGAAGGGGCCGTGGAGGCCGGCGGCAGCGCGGGACCCGCGTCACTGGTGGGCCTGCGCCTGGCCCGGGGCGAGAGCGCACCCGCGCGCGTGGTGCACCCGCGGGACGGCGGACCGCACGACGAACCGCAGGACCGGGCGGTGCACCAGCCGTCACCGGCGGAACACCTCAGCTCGCACGACGCGCCCCAGGACACCTCGGCCTCCGACCCCGCCCACCCGTCACCCACCACCCCGGACGGAGGGGCTCCGCCCCGCCCATCCGACGGGGCGGGTCCTGCCGCCGAGGAGGGGAAGCGATGACCTCGGCAACCGAGATCAAGGACACCAGCCCGGAGAAGCTGCTCGCACCCGTGCTGTCGGCCTTCTGGGACGAGGACAGGTCCTGGACGCTGGACGTGTACCGAAGGCACGGAGGATACGAGGGACTCCGCAAGGCGCTGGCCATGGAGCCGGACGACGTGATCGCGTACGTCAAGGACTCCGGCCTGCGGGGCCGCGGCGGCGCCGGCTTCCCGACCGGGATGAAGTGGCAGTTCATCCCCCAGGGAGACGGCAAGCCGCACTACCTCGTCGTCAACGCCGACGAGTCGGAGCCCGGCACCTGCAAGGACATCCCGCTCCTGTTCGCGAACCCGCACAGCCTCGTCGAGGGCATCGTCATCGCGTGCCACGCCATCAGGTCGTCGCACGCCTTCATCTACCTGCGGGGCGAAGTCGTCCCCGTCCTGCGGCGGCTGCACTCGGCCGTGCGCGAGGCGTACGCGGCGGGCTACCTCGGCAGGAACATCCTGGGCAGCGGACTCGACCTCGACATCACCGTGCACGCGGGCGCGGGCGCGTACATCTGCGGCGAGGAGACCGCGCTGCTGGACTCGCTCGAGGGCCGTCGCGGCCAGCCGCGGCTGCGTCCCCCCTTCCCCGCCGTCGCGGGCCTGTACGCGTGCCCGACCGTGGTGAACAACGTCGAGTCGATCGCGTCGGTCCCCGCCATCCTGCGCAACGGCAAGGAATGGTTCAGGTCGATGGGCAGCGAGAAGTCCCCCGGCTTCACGCTCTACTCGCTCAGCGGCCACGTGGCCAACCCCGGCCAGTACGAGGCCCCGCTCGGCATCACGCTGCGCCAGCTGCTCGACATGAGCGGCGGCATGCGGCCCGGCCACCGGCTGAAGTTCTGGACGCCGGGCGGCTCCTCCACGCCGATGTTCACCGACGAGCACCTCGACGTCCCCCTCGACTACGAGGGCGTCGGCGCCGCCGGGTCCATGCTCGGCACCAAGGCCCTGCAGTGCTTCGACGAGACGACCTGCGTCGTCCGCGCCGTCACCCGCTGGACCGAGTTCTACGCCCACGAGTCCTGCGGCAAGTGCACGCCCTGCCGCGAAGGCACGTACTGGCTGGTGCAGCTGTTGCGCGACATCGAGGCCGGCAAGGGACGGACGTCCGACCTCGACAAGCTCGCCGACATCGCCGACAACATCAACGGCAAGTCCTTCTGCGCCCTCGGCGACGGCGCCGCCTCGCCGATCTTCTCCTCGCTCAAGTACTTCCGCGAGGAGTACGAGCAGCACATCACGGGCCGCGGCTGTCCCTTCGACCCGGCCAAGTCGACGGCCTGGGCCGACCGAACGGAGGTGAACGCATGACGGTGACCACGAGCGCTCCCTCCGGGGGCGGCCAGGCGGCCATCCCGCCGGAGGACCTCGTCACGCTGACGATCGACGGCATCGAGATCAGCGTGCCCAAGGGCACCCTGGTCATCCGGGCCGCCGAACAGCTCGGCATCGAGATCCCCCGGTTCTGCGACCACCCCCTCCTCGACCCGGCCGGCGCCTGCCGCCAGTGCATCGTCGAGGTCGAGGGCCAGCGCAAGCCCATGGCCTCCTGCACCATCACCTGCACGGACGGGATGGTGGTGAAGACCCACCTCACCTCGCCCGTCGCCGAGAAGGCCCAGAAGGGGGTGATGGAGCTCCTGCTCATCAACCACCCGCTGGACTGCCCGGTCTGCGACAAGGGCGGCGAGTGCCCGCTGCAGAACCAGGCGATGTCGCACGGCAACGCCGAGTCCCGCTTCGAGGGCAGGAAGCGGACGTACGCCAAGCCCGTGCCGATCTCCCCGCAGGTCCTGCTGGACCGCGAGCGGTGCGTGCTGTGCGCCCGCTGCACCCGGTTCTCCACCCAGGTCGCGGGCGACCCGATGATCGAACTGCTGGAACGCGGCGCGCTCCAGCAGGTCGGCACCGGCGAGGGCGACCCCTTCGAGTCGTACTTCTCCGGCAACACCATCCAGATCTGCCCGGTGGGCGCGCTGACCTCGGCGGCGTACCGCTTCCGCTCCCGCCCCTTCGACCTCGTCTCCTCGCCGTCGGTGTGCGAGCACTGCTCCGGCGGCTGCGCCACCCGCACGGACCACCGGCGCGGCAAGGTGATGCGGCGGCTCGCCGCGCACGACCCCGAGGTCAACGAGGAGTGGCTCTGCGACAAGGGCCGGTTCGCGTTCCGCTACGCGCAGCTGCGCGACCGCCTCGACACACCGCTCGTCCGCGACGCCGAGGGCGAGCTGCGGCCGGCCTCCTGGCCGGAGGCGCTGCAGATCGCCGCCCAGGGCCTGCTGGCCTGCCGCGGCCGGACCGGCGTCCTCACCGGCGGCCGGCTCACCGTGGAGGACGCGTACGCGTACAGCAAGTTCGCGCGCGTGGCGCTCGACACCAACGACATCGACTTCCGCGCGCGCGTGCACAGCGGCGAGGAGGCCGACTTCCTGGCCGCCCGGATCGCCGGACGCGGCCGCGACCTCGACGGCACGGGCGTCACCTACACCGCCCTGGAGAAGGCGCCGGCCGTCCTGCTGGTCGGGTTCGAGGCCGAGGAGGAGGCGCCCGGCGTCTTCCTGCGGCTGCGCAAGGCCTGGCGCAAGCACGGGCAGAAGGTGTTCGCCCTGGCCACGCACGCCACCCGGGGCCTGCAGAAGGCGGGCGGCACGCTGCTGCCGGCCGCGCCGGGCACCGAGACCGAGTGGCTGGACGCGCTCGTGAACGGCACCGGCCTGGCGGACGAGGGCGCCGCGGCCGCCGAGGCGCTGCGCACCGAGGGCGCGGTGATCGTCGTCGGCGAGCGGCTGGCCGGGGTGGCGGGCGGCCTGACCGCCGCCGTACGGGCCGCCGCCGCGACCGGCGCCCGGCTGGCGTGGATCCCGCGCCGGGCCGGTGAGCGCGGCGCCGTCGAGGCCGGCGCGCTGCCGTCGCTGCTGCCGGGCGGACGCCCGGCCACCGACCCGCGCGCGCGGGAGGAGGTCGCCGCCGTCTGGGGCGTCGCGGACCTGCCGCACCGCTACGGCCGCGACACCGGCCAGATCATCGAGGCCGCCGCGCGCGGGGAGCTCCAGGCGCTGCTGGTGGCCGGCGTGGAGATCGCCGACCTGCCCGACCCGGCACGCGCGCGTGCGGCGCTCGACGAGGTCGGCTTCCTGGTGTCGCTGGAGCTGCGGCCCGGCGAGGTCACCCGCCGCGCCGACGTGGTGCTGCCGGTCGCCGCGGTCGCCGAGAAGGCCGGCACCTTCCTCAACTGGGAGGGACGGGTGCGGTTCTTCGAGGCCGCGCTCAAGCCCGACCAGGCGACCCGCCGCGTGGCGCCCACCGACGGGCGGGTGCTGCAGATGCTCGCCGACGCCATGGACGTGCACCTGGGCCTGCCGGACCTGCGCACCACGCGCGCGGAGATCGACCGGCTCGGCGCCTGGGGCGGGCCGCCGGCCGCGGCCCCCCGGGAGACGGCGGGCACGCTGCCGCGGCCGGCCGCCGGGGAGGCCGTGCTCGCCGGGCACCGGCTGCTGCTCGACCAGGGCGTCCTGCAGGAGGGCGACGAGGCGCTCGCCGGCACCCGGCACGCCGCCCGCGCGCGCGTGTCGCCCGCCACGGCCGCCGAGGTGGGCGTGCAGGACGGCGACGTCCTCGCCGTGACCGGACCCGCCGGGGTCGCCGAACTCCCGCTGGAGATCACCGAGATGCCCGACCGGGTGGTCTGGCTGCCGCTGAACTCGGCCAGCTCGGGCGTCGCCTCCGACACCGGGGCGCTGCCCGGCTCCCTCGTCCGCATCGGCCCGGCGGCCCCGGCCGGCGAGGCCCCCCAGGAGGTGGAGGCATGAGCCCGTACCTCGCCGCGGAAGACCTCTCGATGTTCGGCCGCGACCCCTGGTGGCTGGTCGTCGTCAAGGCGGTGTTCTGCTTCGCCTTCCTGATGGTGACCGTGCTGATCTCCATCGTGATGGAGCGCAAGGTCGTCGCCTGGATGCAGCTGCGCGTCGGACCCAACCGGCACGGCCCCTGGGGCATGCTCCAGTCGCTCGCCGACGGCGTGAAGCTGATGCTCAAGGAGGACATCGTCGTCCGGCGCGCGGACAAGGTGGTGTACGTCCTCGCGCCGATCGTGGCGGCCGTCCCGGCCTTCATGGCGATCGCGGTGATCCCCTTCGGCCCGGCCGGCAACGAGATCTCGGTCTTCGGCCAGCGCACCACGATGCAGCTCACCGACCTGCCGATCGCGATGCTGTACATCCTCGCGGTCGCCTCGGTCGGCATCTACGGCATCGTGCTGGCGGGCTGGAGCTCCGGCTCGACGTACCCCCTGCTGGGCGGCCTGCGCTCCTGCGCGCAGATGATCTCCTACGAGATCGCCATGGGCGCCGCGTTCGCCTCCGTCTTCCTCTACTCCGGGTCGATGTCGACGTCGACGATCGTCGAGCAGCAGACCGACCGCTGGTACGTCCTGCTGCTGCCGGTCTCCTTCCTCCTCTACATCGTGACGATGGTGGGCGAGACCAACCGCGCCCCCTTCGACATGCCGGAGTCCGAGGGCGACCTGGTCGGCGGCTTCAACACCGAGTACTCGTCGATCAAGTTCGCGATGTTCATGCTCGCCGAGTACATCAACATGGTGACGGTCTCGGCCGTCGCGACCACCCTCTTCCTCGGCGGCTGGCGGGCCCCGTGGCCGGTCAGCACGTTCTGGGAGGGCGCGAACCACGGCTGGTGGCCGCTGCTGTGGTTCACCGCCAAGGTCGTGCTGCTGCTGTTCTTCTTCGTCTGGCTGCGCGGCACGCTCCCGCGGGTCCGCTACGACCAGCTGATGAAGCTCGGCTGGAAGGTCCTCATCCCGGTCTCCCTGGTGTGGCTGATGCTCGTCGCGAGCATCCGGGCCCTCAGGAACGAGGGCTACGACTTCGCCGACATCGCCTTCTACGTCGCCGCCGCCGTCCTCGCCCTGCTGCTGCTCTCCTTCGTCGCCGACATGTTCCGCGACCGGGCCGGGCGGGCCGAGCGGCCCGCGGAGCAGCCGCCCACCGCCTTCGACCCGATGGCGGGCGGATTCCCCGTGCCGCCGCTGCCCGGACAGGAACTGCCGCCGGTGCCCCGGCGCCGGCCGCGCCGGGACCGGGAGCTGATCGTCAGTGGCGGGACTGATACTCACCGTGACGGACCCCTGGGTGGATCCGCGGAGGGAAAGGAGGCGTCCGATGGCTGAGGAGCCCAAGGAGACCGAGCCCGGTTTCCTGAACCCCGTGGCCGGCTTCGGCGTGACCTTCAAGGCCATGTTCAAGAAGCGGCTCACCGAGCAGTACCCGGAGCAGAAGAAGACCACCGCTCCGCGCTTCCACGGACGGCACCAGCTCAACCGCCATCCGGACGGTCTGGAGAAGTGCGTCGGCTGCGAGCTGTGCGCCTGGGCCTGCCCCGCCGACGCGATCTACGTCGAGGGCGCGGACAACACCGACGAGGAGCGCTACTCCCCGGGCGAGCGGTACGGCCGCGTCTACCAGATCAACTACGCCCGCTGCATCCTGTGCGGCCTGTGCATCGAGGCGTGCCCCACCCGGGCGCTGACGATGACCAACGAGTTCGAGCTGGCGGACTCCAGCCGCGCCGACCTCATCTACACCAAGGAGCAGCTGCTCGCCGGTCTGGAGGAGGGCATGGTCGAGCCGCCGCACGCGATGTACCCGGGCACGGACGAGCAGGACTACTACCGGGGCCTGGTCACCGAGGCCGCGCCCGGCACGGTCCGCCAGGACGCCCGCTCCCAGGGCGAGGTCGTCCAGGAGGCCGACTCCACCTTCGGCGGGACCGAGCCGGCCTCGAAGAAGGTGATCGGCCGATGACCGCCCAGCTCGCCGCCTACACCACCTCCACCGGAGAGGCCGTCCAGTTCTGGGTCCTCGGCACGGTCGCCGTGATCGGCGCCCTGTGCACCGTCCTCATGAAGAAGGCCGTGCACAGCGCGCTCTGCCTCGCCGGAACCATGATCGTCCTGGCGGTGTTCTACCTCGCCAACGGCGCCTACTTCCTGGGCGTCGTGCAGATCGTCGTCTACACCGGCGCGATCATGATGCTGTTCCTGTTCGTGGTGATGCTCGTCGGCGTCACCGCGGCGGACTCCCTGAAGGAGACCATCAGGGGCCAGCGCTGGCTGGCCCTGCTGTGCGGGCTCGGCTTCGGCATCCTGCTGATCGGGGGCATCGGCAACGCCTCCCTCAGGGAGTTCGACGGCCTCGGCCAGGCCAACGCGGGCGGCAACGTGGAGGGCATCGCCGCCCTGCTCTTCACCCGGTACGTCTTCGCGTTCGAGATCACCGGCGCCCTGCTCATCACGGCCGCGGTCGGCGCCATGGTGCTCACCCACCGTGAGCGCACCGAACGCGCCAGGACCCAGCGGGAGCTGGCTGAGCAGCGCGTCCGGGAAGGCGCCCACCTCCCGCCGCTGCCGGCGCCCGGCGTGTACGCCCGGCACAACGCCGTGGACATCGCGGGCCTGCTGCCCGACGGCACCCCGTCCGAGCTCACCGTCAACAAGACGCTGCGCGAACGCGGCCAGATCCGGGACGTGTCCCAGGAGGCGCTCAACGACCTGCGGGCCCTGGAACAGCGCGCGGAGGAACGCCTGGAGCGCAGGGCCGTCGAGCCGGCGACCTTCAAGCGGCCCGAGGAGGCGTCGAAGTGAACCCGGTCAACTACCTCTACCTCGCGGCCCTGCTGTTCACGATCGGCGCCACCGGCGTGCTGATCCGGCGCAACGCGATCGTCGTGTTCATGTGCGTCGAGCTGATGCTCAACGCCTGCAACCTCGCGTTCGTCGCCTTCTCCCGGATGCACGGCAACCTCGACGGCCAGATCATCGCGTTCTTCACGATGGTCGTCGCCGCCGCGGAGGTCGTCGTCGGGCTCGCGATCATCGTGTCCCTGTTCCGTACCCGCCACTCGGCCTCGGTCGACGACGCCAGCCTGATGAAGCTGTAAGGGGCGCTGGACCGAATGAACACAGAGAACCTGATGGCGCTGCTGGTGGCGGCGCCCCTGCTCGGAGCGGCGGTCCTGCTGTGCGGCGGCCGCAGACTGGACGCCGTCGGCCACTGGATCGGCACGCTGCTGGCGGCCGTGTCCTTCGCGCTCGGCCTCGTCCTCTTCACCGACCTGCTGGGCAGGGACGCCGACCACCGCACCCTGACGCAGCACCTGTTCAGCTGGATCCCGGTCGAGGGGTTCCAGGCCGACGTCGCCTTCCGGCTCGACCAGCTGTCGATGACGTTCGTGCTGCTGATCACGGGCGTCGGCTCGCTGATCCATCTGTACTCGGTCGGGTACATGGAGCACGACGAGCGCCGCCGCCGCTTCTTCGGCTACCTGAACCTGTTCCTCGCGGCGATGCTGATCCTCGTCCTCGCCGACAACTACCTGCTGCTGTACGTCGGCTGGGAGGGCGTCGGCCTCGCCTCCTACCTGCTGATCGGCTTCTGGCAGCACAAGCCCGGCGCCGCGACGGCCGCCAAGAAGGCCTTCCTGGTCAACCGCGTCGGCGACATGGGCCTGTCGATCGCGATCATGCTGATGTTCCTGTGGTTCGGCACCTTCGCCTTCGGGCCGGTGCTCGGCACCCACGAGGAGGCCGGGCTCGCCGGCGCGGCCGGCGAGGGCAAGCTCACCGCGATCGCCCTGATGCTGCTGCTCGCGGCCTGCGGCAAGTCCGCCCAGGTGCCGCTGCAGTCCTGGCTCGGGGACGCGATGGAGGGCCCGACCCCGGTCTCGGCCCTCATCCACGCCGCGACCATGGTGACGGCGGGCGTGTACCTGATCGTCCGCTCCGCCGCGGTCTTCGACGGCGCCCCGGACGCGCAGCTGGTCGTCACCGTCGTCGGCGCGGTCACACTGCTGTTCGGTGCGATCGTCGGGTGCGCCAAGGACGACATCAAGAAGGCGCTGGCCGGCTCGACCATGTCGCAGATCGGCTACATGGTGCTGGCCGCGGGCCTCGGCCCGATCGGCTACGTCTTCGCGGTCATGCACCTGGTGACGCACGGCTTCTTCAAGGCCGGGCTGTTCCTCGGCGCCGGTTCGGTCATGCACGGCATGAACGACGAGGTCGACATGCGCCGCTACGGCGGCCTGCGCAAGCACATGCCGGTCACCTTCGTCACCTTCGGCCTCGGCTACCTGGCGATCATCGGCTTCCCCGGCCTGTCCGGCTTCTTCTCCAAGGACAAGATCATCGAGGCGGCGTTCGCCAAGGGCGGCGCCGAGGGCTGGATCCTCGGCGCGTGCGCCCTGCTGGGCGCGGCCGTCACGGCGTACTACATGACGCGCGTGATGCTGATGACGTTCTTCGGCGAGGAGCGCTGGCGGCACGCCCCGACGCCGTCCCCGGACCGGCCCGACGTGGAGCCCGCCGCCGAGACCCGCGGCGCGTACGCCCCGCCGCACCCGCACGAGTCGCCGAAGATCATGACGGTACCGATGATCGTGCTGGCCGTCGGATCGGTGGCGGGCGGCGCGTTCTTCAGCCTCGGCGACCGCTTCCTGCACTGGCTGGAGCCCGTCACCGGCCACGACCACGGCCACGCGCCGGTCAGCGCCCTGACGGTCACGCTGGCCACGGTGGCCGTGATGGTCCTCGGCGTGGCGATCGCCTACGCGCAGTACGGCCGCCGCCCGGTCCCGGCCGTCGCCCCGCGCGGCTCGCTGCTCACCCGGGCCGCCCGCCGCGACCTGCTCCAGGACGACTTCAACCACATCGTGCTGGTCCGCGGCGGCGAGCACCTCACGCGCTCCCTGGTGTACGTCGACCACACCCTGGTCGACGGCGTCGTCAACGGCACGGCGGCCTCGGTCGGCGGCCTGTCCGGGCGGATGCGCAGGTTGCAGAACGGCTTCGCGCGCAGTTACGCGGTCTCCATGTTCGGCGGCGCGGCGGTCCTCGTCGCCGCGACCCTGCTGATGAGGGCGGTCTGATACCGATGTCCTTTCCTCTGCTGACAGCGACGGCGGCGCTCCCGGCCGTCGGGGCGATCGCCACGGCCGCCGTACCGGCCGCGAAGCGCACGGCGGCCAAATGGCTGGCGCTGCTGTTCTCGCTCGCCACGCTCGTCCTGGCGATCGTCGTCCTGGTCCGCTTCGACCCGGACGGCGACCGCTACCAGCTCACCGAGTCCCACGCCTGGATCGAGGACTTCGGGGTGCGGTACGAACTGGGCGTGGACGGCATCGCGGTCGCGCTGATCGCGCTCACGGCCGTGCTGATCCCGTTCATCGTCCTCGCCGGCTGGCACGACGCCGACCCCCTGGAGACCGGCAGCAGGAGGTGGCGGCCCACCCAGGGCTTCTTCGCCCTGATCCTGGCCGTCGAGGCGATGGTGATCCTCTCCTTCGAGGCCACCGACGTCTTCCTCTTCTACATCTTCTTCGAAGCCATGCTGATCCCGATGTACTTCCTCATCGGCGGCTTCGGGGACCGTGCCCACGAGCACGGCGAGCAGGCGGCCGCCACGCAGCGATCGTACGCGGCGGTGAAGTTCCTCCTCTACAACCTGGCCGGCGGACTGATCATGCTGGCCGCGGTGATCGGCCTGTACGTGGTCGCCGGGAACTTCTCGCTGACGGAGATCGCCGCGGCCCGGGCCGACGGCTCGCTCGACATGGCGACCAGCACCGAACGCTGGCTGTTCCTCGGCTTCTTCCTCGCCTTCGCGGTGAAGGCGCCGCTGTGGCCGCTGCACACCTGGCTGCCCAACGCCATGGGGGAGGCCACCGCCCCGGTCGCCGTGCTGATCACGGCGGTCGTCGACAAGGTGGGCACCTTCGCGATGCTCCGCTTCTGCCTCCAGCTGTTCCCGGAGGCCAGCACGTGGGCGACGCCCGTCGTCCTGGTCCTGGCGCTCGTCAGCATCATCTACGGGGCGCTGCTCGCGGTCGGCCAGCGCGACATCAAACGGCTGGTGGCCTACGCGTCGATCTCGCACTTCGGCTTCATCATCATGGGCATCTTCGCGATGACCAGCCAGGGCCAGTCCGGGGCGACGCTCTACATGGTCAACCACGGCATCTCGACCGCCGCGCTGATGCTGGTGGCCGGCTTCCTGATCTCCCGGCGCGGTTCGCGGCTCATCGCCGACTACGGCGGGGTGCAGAAGGTCGCCCCGGTGCTGGCCGGCACCTTCCTGATCGGCGGCCTGGCGACCCTGTCGCTGCCGGGCCTCGCGCCCTTCGTCAGCGAGTTCCTCGTCCTGGTCGGCACGTTCACGCGCTACCCGGTGATCGGCATCATCGCCACCTTCGGCATCGTGCTCGCCGCGCTGTACACCCTCGTCCTCTACCAGCGGACGATGACCGGCCCGGTGAAACCGGAGGTCGCCGCGATGCCGGACCTGCGGGTGCGGGAGCTCGTGGTGGTCGCCCCGCTGGTCGCACTGCTGATCTTCCTGGGCGTCTATCCGAAGCCCGTGACGGACGTCGTCAATCCGGCGGTCGAGCAGACCATGTCCGACGTACAGAAGAAGGACCCCCGGCCCGAGGTGGAGGCGGCCAAGTGAGCGCATCAGCCGTCCACAGCCTGTGGACAACGGCGGCAACCGCGGCCGAACCGGTTTCGAAGATCGACGCGCCGACGTTCGAGTACGGGCAGATGGCGCCCACGCTGATCGTCGTCGGCGCGGCGATCGTCGGGGTGCTGGTCGAGGCGTTCGTGCCGCGCAGGTCCCGCTACCACGTCCAGATGTTCGTGTCCGTCGTCGCGCTCGCCGCCGCCTTCGCCGCGGTCGTCGCGCTCGCGGCGGACGGGTACGGCACGACCAGGGCGCGCATCGCCGCCATGGGCGCGATCGCCGTCGACGGACCGGCGCTCTTCCTGCAGGGCACCGTCCTGCTGGCGGGCCTGGTCGGCCTGTTCACCTTCGCCGAGCGGCGGCTCGACCCGGTGGTGCACGGCAACCGCGTCGACTCCTTCGCCGCGCAGGCCGCGTCCGTGCCGGGCAGCGAGAGCGAGAAGGCCGCGGTGAAGGCCGGGTTCACCACCACCGAGGTGTTCCCGCTGCTGCTCTTCGCGATCGCCGGCATGCTGGTCTTCCCGGCGGCCAACGACCTGCTGACGCTCTTCGTGGCGCTGGAGGTCTTCTCCCTCCCGCTGTACCTGCTGTGCGCGCTCGCCCGCCGCAAGCGGCTGATGTCGCAGGAGGCGGCGGTCAAGTACTTCCTGCTCGGCGCGTTCGCCTCCGCGTTCACGCTGTTCGGGATCGCGCTGCTGTACGGCTACGCGGGCTCGATGTCGTACGCGACCATCGCGTCGGTCGTGGACGGCACGGTCACCGACGTCACCCCCGCGCTCGCCGCCACCATGGGCAACGACGCGCTGCTGCTCGTCGGTGCGGCGCTGCTCGTGATGGGCCTGCTGTTCAAGGTGGGCGCGGTGCCGTTCCACATGTGGACGCCGGACGTGTACCAGGGCGCGCCGACGCCGGTGACCGGGTTCATGGCGGCGGCGACCAAGGTGGCGGCCTTCGGCGCGCTGCTCAGGATCCTGTACGTCGTGCTGCCCGGCCTGCGCTGGGACTGGCGGCCGGTGATGTGGGGCGTCGCGATCGTCACCATGCTGGGCGGCGCGATCGTCGCGATCACGCAGACCGACATCAAGCGGCTGCTGGCGTACTCGTCGATCGCGCACGCCGGTTTCATCCTCGCGGGCGTCATCGCGACCACGCCGGACGGCGTGTCGTCGGTGCTGTTCTACCTGGCCGCGTACTCGTTCGTGACGATCGGCGCGTTCGCGGTGGTCACGCTGGTGCGGGACGCGGGCGGCGAGGCCACCCACCTGTCCGAGTGGGCCGGGCTGGGACGCAGGTCGCCGCTGGTGGCGGCCGTGTTCGCGGTGTTCCTGCTGGCCTTCGCGGGCATTCCGCTGACCTCCGGCTTCGCGGGCAAGTTCGCCGTGTTCAAGGCGGCGGCGGAGGGCGGCGCGGCCCCGCTGGTCGTGGTCGGCGTGGTCTCGTCGGCCATCGCGGCGTTCTTCTACATCCGCGTCGTCGTCCTGATGTTCTTCAGCGAGCCGCGGCCGGAGGGCCCGACGGTGGCCGTGCCGTCGCCGCTGACCATGACGGCGATCGGGGTCGGCGTGGCGGTCACGCTGGTGCTCGGTGTGGCCCCGCAGTACTTCCTGGACCTCGCGGGCCAGGCGGGGGTGTTCGTGCGCTGACGCCGCGCTTGCTCGTACGGGGCGGCCCGGCACTCCTCGAGAGGGTGCCGGGCCGCCCCGTGTCCGCCGCGGCCGGGCCTACGCGCCGCCGCGGCGCGGCTTGATGCCGGTGAGGTCCAGATCCACCGGGAACGGGGCGCTGACCTTCATCCGCTCACGGAAGATGCCGACGCCGGTGTAGGCGCCGGTGGTGGGCTCCAGCTCGAAGGCGTGCACGGCGGCGAGCCCCTTCTCGCTCTCCACGCGCCAGTAGTGGGGGATGCCGGCCCGGGCGTACTTCAGCGGCTTGGTCTCCCGGTCGCGGGAGACGGAGTCCGCCGAGACGACCTCGACGGCCAGCAGGACGGCCTCGGCCGGGTACCGGGTCTGCTCCGGGTCCTCCACCACGTCCCCGCGCACCACGATCACGTCCGGCTCGGGCCGGTTCTGGCGGTCGATGTCGATGGTGAACTCGCGGACGACCTCGAACTCCGCCGGGGCCAGCGACTGGAGCTGCCAGTTGAAGAAGTCGACGGCACGCGAGTGGAAGAGGGTCTGCGGACTCACGAAGACGAGGCTCCCGTCGATCAGTTCCGTGTGCGGAGGAAGATCCGGAAGCCGGTCCAGGTCGTCGGCGGTCCAGCCGCCCTCCGGCGGGATCGGCCAGGCGGGCGTGGACGCCTTCGGTGCGACGCTCATCAGTGCTCCCATGGGACGGAGTCTCGCCGGTGCATTCAGACTATCCGCCGGAAACGGACAGGTCTGCCGCGAACGTGTGAACGACGATCGCGTCCTTGACGCGGGACGACGGGCCGGCCTGTGGACAACCCCGGGGGCTGTCGGCGCCGCCCCCTATCGTGGACGCAGTGGTCGAGGGACGACGTACGGGGGACACGACGATGGGCGGGACGGGCGGTATCGCCGAGATGGCAGTGACGGAGAACGAGGCGCTGGCCACGCTCCACCGGGTCTTCGGGTACGAGGCCTTCCGCGGTGAGCAGGAAGCGGTCGTCGAGCATGTGGTGGCGGGCGGCGACGCCGTCGTCCTCATGCCGACCGGCGGCGGCAAGTCGCTGTGCTACCAGATCCCGGCCCTGGTCAGACCGGGCACGGGCGTGGTGGTCTCCCCGCTGATCGCGCTGATGCAGGACCAGGTGGACGCGCTGCGGGCGCTCGGGGTGCGCGCCGGGTTCATGAACTCCACGCAGGACTTCGACGAGCGGCGCGTGGTCGAGGCCGAGTTCCTGGCCGGGGAGCTGGACCTGCTGTACCTCGCACCGGAGCGGCTGCGGCTGGAGGGCACCCTCGACCTGCTCTCCCGGGGCAAGATCTCGGTCTTCGCGATCGACGAGGCGCACTGCGTGTCCCAGTGGGGCCACGACTTCCGGCCGGACTACCTGGCGCTGTCGCTGCTCGGCGAGCGCTGGCCGGACGTGCCGCGGATCGCGCTCACGGCGACGGCGACGCACGCGACGCACCGCGAGATCACCGAGCGGCTGAACATGCCGGACGCCCGTCACTTCGTGGCGAGCTTCGACCGGCCCAACATCCAGTACCGGATCGTGCCGAAGTCGGACCCCAGGAAGCAGCTGCTCGCCTTCCTGCGCGAGGAGCACGCCGGGGACGCGGGCATCGTGTACTGCCTGTCGCGCAATTCCGTCGAGAAGACGGCCGAGTTCCTCACCCGCAACGGCATCGAGGCGGTGCCGTACCACGCCGGCCTGGACGCGGGCACGCGCGCGGCGCACCAGGCCCGGTTCCTGCGGGAGGACGGGCTGGTGGTCGTGGCGACCATCGCCTTCGGCATGGGCATCGACAAGCCGGACGTCCGCTTCGTCGCCCACCTGGACCTGCCCAAGTCCGTCGAGGGCTACTACCAGGAGACGGGCCGCGCCGGACGCGACGGACTGCCATCGACGGCATGGATGGCGTACGGGCTCAACGACGTCGTACAGCAGCGCAAGCTGATCCAGTCCGGTGAGGGCGACGAGGCGTTCCGGCGGCGGGCCGCCCAGCACCTGGACGCGATGCTCGCCCTGTGCGAGACCGTGCAGTGCCGTCGCGGCCGGCTGCTCGCCTACTTCGGGCAGGAAGCCGACCCGGCGGGCTGCGGCAACTGCGACACCTGCCTCACCCCGCCCGAGACCTGGGACGGCACCGTCGCGGCGCAGAAGGTGCTGTCGACGGTGGTGCGGCTGCAGCGGGAGCGGGGACAGAAGTTCGGCGCCGGGCAGATCATCGACATCCTGCTGGGCAGGCGGACCGGCAAGGTCATCCAGTTCGACCACGACCAGCTGTCCGTCTTCGGCATCGGCCAGGAGCTGACCGAGGGCGAATGGCGGGGCGTGGTGCGCCAGTTGCTGGCGCAGGGCCTGGTCGCGGTCGAGGGCGAGTACGGCACGCTGGTGCTGACCGAGGCCAGCGGCGCGGTGCTGCGGCGGGAGCGGGAGGTGCCGCTGCGCAAGGAGCCGAAGCGGCCGGCGGCCGCGCGGGCCGCGTCCTCGGGCGGGACCGGCTCGGCGGGGTCCGGCCGCGGCAAGCCCCGGGCCGCCGCGGCCGAGCTGCCCGAGGAACTGCTGCCCGCCTTCGAGGCGCTGCGCGCGTGGCGGGCCGAGCAGGCCCGGGAACAGGGCGTCCCGGCCTACGTCATCTTCCACGACGCCACGCTCCGGGAGATCGTCACGGCCTGGCCGACCTCGGTGGCGCAGCTCGGCACGGTCAACGGCGTCGGCGAGAAGAAGCTGGCGACGTACGGGGAGGGCGTGCTCGCGGTACTGGCGTCGCTGGACGGCCCGTCCGAAGCGGCGGACCCGGCGTCCGGCCCCGCGGTCCCGGCGGACGTACCGGAGGGCGACGCCGCATCCGAACCGGACGACTGGCCCGAGGCCGACCCGGAGCCGGACGACTGGGCGTAGGAGGACCGGACGGCCGGCCCGGGGCGGAGCCGGACGGGACGGCACGGGGGAGCGGCACAGCGCCGGAAGGGCGCCGGAGGCGTGGTGGTGGTGCGGCTACGACAGTGCCGTCAGCCCCGGCGCGAAGGTGATCAGCAGCGGCACCAGCGGCACCAGGGCCGCCACCGCCGTCGTCAGGGCCCGGTGGCGGCGGTCCAGGCGGGGCGGGGGCTGAAGGAGGCGGTCGACGCGCTCGCCGAGGAGGCGATGGGTGGAGGCGCAGGACAGCACCCCCCGGTGCTGGTTGAGCTCGATCAGGGCCAGGGCCGTGGTCAGGTGGCCGCAGCGGCGGGAGGCCGTGTCGTCGGCGGCCAGTTCGACCAGGCGGTGGGTCTGGTCGCAGAAGTGGGCGAACAGCGGCACGCGGGGGAAGCCGGTGGCCAGCGCCGTCGACAGATGGAGCAGCCAGTCGTGGCGGGCGCGGGCGTGGCCGCGTTCGTGGGTGAGGACGGCGTCGAGCTGGTGGTCGGTGAGGCGGTGCAGGGCGCCGGTGGTGACGATCAGCTGGGGCGGGCTGCCGGGCATCCACCAGGCGTCCGGGTACTCGTCCTCCAGCACCAGCAGGGGGCCGCGGGCGGCGGGCAGACCGGCCGGGAGCTCGGGGGCGCGCTCCCGCAGATGCGCCCGGGCCTGGGCGCGGCGCCGGTACGCCTCGACCAGTTCGCGGGCGAGCATCGCCGTCGTCCAGGCGGCGCCGCAGGCCAGCAGCAGGGTCAGGGCGGCCGCCCAGGGCGGGGCGGCGGACAGGTCGTAGGCCGCGGTCACCGCCGGCGGCGCGGGCGCGAAGAGCTGGCCGCGCACCGTGCCGAAGACGGCGGCGGCGCCCAGCGCCAGGGCCGTCAGACAGCACAGCAGGACGGTGGCGACCAGGCACTGCCACACCCACAGCGCGACCACCGGTTCCCGCTCCGGCCACGCGGCCCGGGTCAGCGCACGCGGCACCGGTACGGCGGCGGTCACGGCGACGACGCTCAGCAGGAGCAGGCAGACAGTCATGCCACGGGTTCCGGATCCTGGTCGATGGGTCGAGAAGGGGCGGCTTCGGTCGTGCTGCGGGGGGAGGCGGCGGCGTGCTGCCGCGGTGTGCGCGGCGGGGTGCGCGCCGCCCGACGCCAGTATGACGGCGACGGGCGGCGCGAGTCAGGGGGGAGCCACAGGCAGTCGGAGGAAAAGCCGGAGAAAAGCGGTCATCCCGCCACCACCCGGCCCGTCACCTCCCCGATTCCCACCCGGGCCCCGTCCGGCCCCGGCGCCCACGCCGACAGCGTCACCACGTCACCGTCCTCCAGGAACGTCCGTCTGCCGTCGGGGAGTTCCAGCGGGTCGCGGCCGTTCCAGGTCAGTTCCAGCAGGGACCCGCGCTGCCGCTCCCCGGGGCCGCTCACCGTGCCCGAGCCGTACAGGTCGCCGGTGCGCAGACGGGCGCCGTTGACGGTCATGTGGGCCAGTTGCTGGGCGGCCGTCCAGTACATGGTGGAGAACGGCGGCTCGGACACCACGTGCCCGTTGACCGCCACGGAGATCCGCAGGTCGTAGCCGCCCGGCTCCTCCGCGCCGTCGTCCAGGTACGGCAGCAGCGGATGCGTCCGCTGCGGCGGGGCCACCCGCGCCTGCTCCAGCGCGTCCAGCGGTGTGATCCACGCCGAGACCGACGTGGCGAAGGACTTGCCGAGAAACGGGCCGAGGGGGACGTACTCCCAGGCCTGGATGTCCCGTGCGGACCAGTCGTTCAGCAGGCACAGGCCGAAGACGTGCTCGCGGAAGTCGCCGAGCGGCACCGGCCGGCCCGGCTCGGACGGCACCCCGACCACGAAACCGACCTCGGCCTCGATGTCCAGGCGGACCGACGGCCCGAACACGGGGGCGGGGTCGGCCGGCGCCTTGCGCTGCCCGGAGGGCCGCACGACGTCCGTGCCCGACACGACGACCGTGCCGGAACGGCCGTGGTAGCCGATGGGCAGGTGCTTCCAGTTGGGGGTCAGGGGGTCGGCCGCGTCGGGGCGGAAGATCCGGCCGACGTTCCGGGCGTGGTTCTCCGAGGCGTAGAAGTCGACGTAGTCCGCGACCTCGAAGGGCAGGTGCAGGGTCACCGATGGCAGCGGGTGGAACAGCGGTGCGACGACCTCCCGGTGGGACGGGACCGTCACCCACGCGGTCAGCGCGCGCCGCACGTCCGACCAGGCGGTGCGGCCGGCCGCCAGCAGCGGGTTGAGGGTGGGCCGCGCGAGCAGGGGGGCGTACGGCGAGCCGAGCGCGCGCGCCGCCGCGCCGGCGTCCAGGACGTGGTCGCCGAGGCGGACGCCCACCGTCCGCTCCCGCGTGCCGGGGACGGAGAACACGCCGTAGGGAAGGTTGTGCGGTCCGAAGGGATCGCCCTCGGGGACATCGAAGGGGGGCATCGGGTGCTGCCTCGCTTTCGTGCTCGCCGGGTGCGGCCACCTGTCCGTGGCCCGGCCACACGTTACGGGTGCGGCGCCGTTGCCGGGCAGAGGACGAGCAGGCGGTGCTGGGCGCGTTCCGGGCACGGGGACGCCGTACGGCGGGTGGGGGCGCGGTGCGGGAGGGGACGGGCGGGGTGTGTCGCCGGGCGGTGGGGGAGGGGCCGGGGAGGGCGTGCGGCAGCCGGAGCGCGCGCCGGGCGCGCTCCCGGGCTTTCCGCCCCCTCGGTGGCGCTCCGCTTCCACTCGTGCGCGGGAAGTTGTCCACAGGCCGGTATGCAATCTTGACGGAGCGGTGCGAAAGGGGTGAGTCTGGGCGGGTGCCGGAAGGCCTCGGGGAGGGGGCGTTCCGATGGCACATCAGGGGGGCGGATGGCCAGTGGGGAGGCCGGCCTTGACCCGGCGCGTCCGGATGCGCGGCCGGAACGGCTGGAAGAGATCATGCGCGGTCGGCTGGGCCGGGAGTGTGTCTACGTGCCGTCCTGCCGGCTCGGGCTGTTCCTGGCGCTGCGCCACTGGTGCCCGTCCGGCGGCCGGGTGCTGATGTCGCCGGTCAACGACGACGTGATCTTCTTCGTCGTGCTCGCGGCGGGGCTGCGGCCCGTGCAGGCGCCGCTGAACCCGCGGGACGCGTCCATCGACGTCGACGCCGTGCCCGACGAGGTGTGGGGCTCCCTGTCCGCCGTCCTCACCACCAACCTGTACGGCAACCCGGACCCGGCGCCGCGGCTGCGGGCGCGCTGCGACGCGCTGGGCATCCCGCTGCTGGAGGACGCGGCGCACGCCATCGGCAGCACGGTGGGCGGCCGTCCCGTCGGGGCCTGGGGCGACGCCTCCGTCTTCAGCCTGTCCAAGCACGTCGGCGCCCGGACCGGGGGCTTCCTCGCCGTCGCCGACCCGGACCTGCGCGCGGCCCTGCGGCAGACCCGCGACGCGCTGCTCACCCCGCACCGGACGACGGCCGAACTCGCCTACGCCTTGCGCCCCCACGCGGAGGCGGCCGTGCGGGGGCTGCGGCTGCGCCGCCCCGCCCGGGCCGCGCTGCGGCTGCTCGGCCTGGCGGAGCGCGAGGAGATCCGGATGCCGCTGCGCCCCGGGGCGCTGGCCCGCGCGGCGGCCGCGGCCCCGGACCTCACGGCGTACGACCCGTGGGTCCGCGTCGACCTGCACGACTACCGCCGGCGGCCGGGCCGGCTGCGCCTCGCCCGCGTCGCCCGCGGACTCGTCCGCCTGGACGACGTCCTGGCGGCCTGCCGCGCCGGGACCGAACTGCTGCTGTCGACACCGTGGGCGGCGCCGGGGCCGGCCGAGCCCCGGCCCCTGTTCCGGGTACCGCTGTTCGTCGCGGACCGGGACGCCGCGGTGCGGGCGCTGGCGCGGCGGGGCATCACCGTCGGCTACCTCTACGACCCGCCCCTGGACGACTACGCGGGCGCGGACTTCACCGACCCCTCGCCCGCCCCGGAGGCCGCCCGCTGGTTCGCCCGGCACGCGCTGCCCGTGGACCCGCTGCGGGCGCGGGAGGCCGTCGGCGCGCTCAGGGCGTCCGGCGCGCGCCCGGCCCCGGCGCCCGCGGACCGGGCGCGGCCAGGGGCGGCACCGGGAGGGCTGGATCCGTCCCGTGGCTGAGACCCAGGTGCACGAGGCCGCCGCGGCGCCCGCCGACGGCGGCCCGAAGGCGTCCGGAAGCGGGCGGGAGTCCGACTCGCTGTTCAAGAACGCCTACTTCCTGATGCTCAGCACCGGCGTGTCCGCCGTGCTCGGCCTGGGCTTCTGGCTCGTGGCCGCCCGCTACTACTCCGAGGACGCCGTCGGCCAGGGCTCCGCCGCGATCGCCGCGATGCGGCTGCTGGCCAGCATCACCGCGACCACGATGATCGGCGCCGTCGTCCGCTTCGTCCCGCGCGCGGGCCGCGCGACCGGCACGCTGGTGTGGCGTACGTACGCGGCCAGTTCGGTCGTCGTCGCCGTGGCCGCCGTCGTCTTCCTGCTCACCCTCGACCTGTGGGGGGCGTCGTACGCGCCGCTCGGCACCCCCGCCGCCGGAGCGCTGTTCGTCGCGGCGTGCGTGGCCTGGGCGCTGCTCACCCTGCAGGACGGGGTGCTGACCGGGCTGCGCAAGGCCGAGTGGGTGCCGGCCGGGAACGCGGTGTTCTCGGTCGGGAAGCTCGTCCTCCTGGCCGTCTTCGCCGGCACCCTGCCGGTGCTCGGCATCTTCGTGTCCTGGGCCGTGGCGATCGCCTTCTCCACCCTGCCGCTGGGCTGGCTCATCTTCCGCCGGCTCATCCCGCGCCAGGCCGCCGCCGACCGCGACCTGCAGCCGCCCACGTTCGGGGAGATCCGCCGCTTCCTGGCCGGAGACTCGCTCGGCGCGCTGTTCAGCCTCGCGATGATCAACCTGCTCCCGGTGATGGTCGCGGTCCGCTTCAGCGCCGCGGAGAACGGCTACTTCTACGTGGCGTACACCGTCGGCGGCACGATGGAGTTCATGGCCATCAACATGGCCTCCTCCCTCACCGCCCACGCCTCGCACGACCCGCGCCGACTCGCCGACGGCGTCCGCGGGGCGCTGCGCCGCATGGCGCTGCTGCTCGTGCCGGTGGTGGCCGTCCTGGTGGTCTTCGCGCCGCAGATCCTCCTCCCCTTCCACGAGGACTACGCCGAGCACGGCTCCACCGTGCTGCGGCTGCTCGCCCTCGGCGCGCTGCCCAGGGTCGTCGTGGAGCTGTACATCGGGGTGCTGCGGGTCCAGGGGCGCACCGGTGTGCTCGCCGCCGTGCAGGGCGCCATGTGCGCCCTGGTGCTGGGCAGCGCGGCCGTGCTGTTCTCACCGGCCGGGATCGCGGGCGCCGGCTGGGCGGTGCTGCTCGGCATGACGCTGGTCGCCGTCGTCTGCGTGCCCGGCCTGCGCTCCGCGCTGCGCGGCATCGGCGGCACCGGCGGCGTGCGGGCCGGCGCGGACCGGACCGGCGAAACCCCCGCCTACGGCACCCGCTGGGCCCGGCTGAACGCCACCGCCGGGTACGGCACGAACTGGGCGCGCCAGGCGGCGTACCAGCACGGCCGGACCACCGGGAACGCCGGGCACCCCGGGAGTGCCGGGAGTGCCGGGGACGCCGAGAACGCCGAGGACACGGTCACCCTGTTCATAGGACGCCCCGGCTACGAACGCGAGGCCCTGGAGGCGGACACCCTCGCGGTGATCGTGCGGCGGCATCCCGCCGACGCCGGTCCGCCTCGGCGCCCCGACGCCGGCGCGGACCCCGGCAGGGAGGCGCCGGCCGAAGCCGAAGGGCGGGCCGGGGAACGAGCCGAGGGGCGGGCCGGGGGCGACCGGCGCCTGACGTACGCCCTGTGGACCCTCCTCGCGGCCGCCACCGCCGTCTTCTGGGCCGCCCTGCGCGACCTGCCCCGGCTCGGCGCACCGTCCGGGACCGGGCCCGGCGGCCGGGAGATGCTGGACGCGCTCCCCGCCCCGGCGCTCACCGCGGGGGTGGTGCTGCTGCTGGTGTTCGTCGCCTCGGTGACGCTGACCACCCGGCGGGACCCGTGGCTGCCCGGCGCCGCGCTGGGCTCCGCCGTCCTCGCGCTGTACGCCGCGCCGGTCGCCCTCGGCCGGGAACCGCGGCCGGTGGAGGGGACGCTGTACGCCACGACGGCCGGTTTCCTCGCGGACGCGGTGGGGCTCGACGGGCCCGAGCCGCTGCTGCGCTGGGCGCCGCCCGTCTGCCAGCTGTGGTGTCTCGTGCTGCTGTGGCTGCTGCTCGCACGCACGGGCGGCCGGCTGCCGTGGCCGGGACGCTGGGGAATCCTGTACCTCGCCGCGGTGGGCGGCTGGGTGGGGCAGCGGTCGCTCGCACCCTTCGCGCCGCCCCTGCTGCTCCTGCTCGTCCTCGCCCTCGTCGTGCTGCTCCTGGCGCCGCGCCGCCCGTCACCCACGGCACAACCCCCGCCCCGCACCGGACCGCACAGCCGGTCCGGGGGCGGCCCCGGGGACTGATCCAGCACAGCGCACCGACCGCGCACAGAGCACCGACCGCGCACAGAGCCGAACCACCAGGGGGGAACCGTCGTGCGTCCGCCAGCGACTCCACGGGAGAGATCCGCGCCCGAGCCACCCGCGCCCGCACCGGACGCCCATGACACCCACGACGCCCACGACATCCAGGACGCCCACGACATCCCGGACGCCCGTGAGCCCCGCGACGCCCATGGCCTCCCGGCCGGCCGCGACGGTCACGACACCTCGGACGCCCGTGACGCCCGTGACGTCCGCGGCCGCCCGGACGCCGGGAAGGCCGCCGGGAAGCCGCCCCGCCCCGCGGCCGGGTCCGTGACGGACCTCTCCGACCTCCCCCCGGCCCGGCCGGGACGCGTCCTCGCGGCCTGGCCCGCCCTCCCGCTGCTGGCCGCGCTCGCCCTGTGGGCGTACGCGGTGCGGCACACCGACGTGTCCCGCCTCGACGACTTCGGCCTCGTCACCGCGCTGCACCCCGCCTTCTGGGTCGGCCTCGCCGTCCTCACCACCGGCTTCTGGTGCACGGTCCGCGTCCGGAGCCGGCCGCAGGGCTGGTCGCTGGCGTACGTCCTCGGCCTGCTGGTGATGGAGCGGGCCACGCAGGCCGTCCTCTACCCGACCCCGCTGTACGCCTGGGCGTGGAAGCACGACGCGGTCATCGACCACCTGCTGACCGCGGGCCGCCTCCAGACCGCGGAGCAGATCGGCGACATGGCCGTCTACGACCAGTGGCCGGGCTTCTTCGCCGCGCAGGCCGCGCTGGTGCGGCTGCTGGGCGTGGACTCCGCCGCGACGTACATGGCGTGGTGGCCGCTGGTGTCCAGCCTGCTGCTGCTGCTTCCGCTGCTGCTGATCTACCGCACCTTCACCGAGGACCGGCGGCTGATCTGGACGGCGGTGTGGCTGTTCCACGTCGCCAACTGGATCGGCCAGGACTACTTCTCCCCGCAGTCCGTGGCCTACGCCCTGCACCTCGGTGTGCTCGCCGTCGTCCTGCGCCGCTACGGCCGCGCCGGCGGGCGGCGGACGGCGGTGTGGACCGCGCTGCTCACCGTGCTGGTCACGGCCATCGTCATCTCCCACCAGCTGACGCCCGGCATGCTGATCGTCTCGCTGCTCGCGCTGTGCCTCACCCGCCGCTACCGCGGCTGGGTCCCGCCGGTCACCGTCGTCGTCATCTTCCTGGCCTGGTGCCTCACGGCCGCGCTGCCCTTCCTGTCGGCCGCGATGCCGGACATGATCCGCTCGGTCGGCGACATCGGCGCCAACGTCGAGACGGGGTACGGCGCCACCCCCACCGGCACCGGGGCGATCGCCACCTCCTGGGCGGCCCGGCTGCTGTCCGGCTCGGTCCTGCTGCTGGCGCTGGTGGGCGTGGTGCGCCAGCGGGTGCTGCGCCACCGGGCGCTGCCGCTGGTGCTGGTGACGGCGGCTCCGCTGCCGATGTTCGCGGCGAGCAGCTACGGCAGCGAGATGATCTTCCGGGTGCTGCTGTTCATGCTGCCCGGCGCCGCCTTCCTCGCCGCCGCGGCGCTGCTGCCGAAGGTCCGCACCCTGGCCGCCGACGCCGCCGCCCGGGAGGCGCGGGCACGGCCGCGGCCCGTCACCGGGCGGCGCCGGCGGCGGCTCCTCGCGGGGCGGTACGGCACCTGGGCGCCGTTGCCCGCCCTGCTCGCCGTGACGTGGGCGTTCGTGCCGAGCTACGCGGGCAAGGACCGCATCAACTACTTCCCGCCGCAGGAGGTCGCCCTCGTCCACCGGCTCTTCGAGCAGGCGCCGGAGGGCTCCCTCGTCGTCGCCGCCAACCGCAACTACCCCCTCGCGTACGACTCGTACGGGACGATCGACCACTACTGGTTCCTCGACGACGACCGGCGCCACGTCGACGAGATCCTCCGGAACCCGGCCGCCACCCTCGCCCGCGACATGGCGGGCGTCGAACCGCCGGCCCGGGCCTACTTCCTGCTCACCCAGGGGCAGTTGGCCAACTCGGAGATGAACGGCCAGCTCGACGAAGCCCAGTTGGACCGCATCCGCAGGTCCGTCGCCGCCTCGCCGCGCTTCGAGCGGGTGGCGCGGAACGACGCGGGCGTGCTCTACGCCCTGGTACCGGCGGACGGGGAAGGGGGCGCGAGCCGATGACACCGCAGCAGCTCGTCGTGCGGGCGCTGCCCCCCCTCGGGGGCTGGCTGGCGCTCGCCGCGCTCGCCCTGCCCGATGCCTCGGTGCCGCGCGGCGCGGCCGTCGTGGCCTTCCTGGCGGCCGGGCCGGGCGCGGCGCTGGTCGGGCTCTGCGGGCCCGCGCTGCGGGCGCGGCCCGCCGAGGGGCCCGTCGAGCGCCGGGACCCCGCCTTCGAACACCGCTCCGACCTGCTGGAACGGCTGATGCTGGCCGTCCTGCTCAGCGTGAGCGCCGCGCTGATCGTGGCGACCGTGCTGATCGCCGCGCACGCGTTCAGCGGACGGCGCGTGCTGCTGGCGCTGACGCTGCTGACCACGCTCGCCGCGCTCTGCCCGCGCCTGCGCGCCTCCTCGGCGGCCCGGGCGCCGCGCACGGCGCCGAAGGAGACGCGAGGAGCGCCGGAGACGCCGGGAACACCGGAGACGCCGACAACGCCGACAACGCCGACAACAGGAAAGGGTTCCGCTTCGTGAGGTTCGCCCGCCGCTTCCGGCGTACGAGTCGTACGGCCGCTCCCACCGGGCAGCACCGGGCACCGGAGCCGTCCACGGCCCCGGGCGCCCGCCCGGCCGGTCTCCCGGCGCGGGGGCGGCGCCGTCTGCTGATGATCGCCTCCGCCGCGGTCGCCTGCGCGGCCCTGCTGGCCGTGCCGGTCCTGCGCGACGCCTCCGGGCCCGCCCCGGACCCGCCGGACGCCTCCGGGGACGGCCGGTGCCGCCCCACCGCGCTCCTCGAACCGCCCTGCGGCGCCTGGTTCGGCGCCTTCGTGCCGCACGAGCGGACGGACCTCGGGGAGAAGGTCCGCGCCTACGAGCGGCGCGTGGGCCGGAAGCTCGACATCGTGTACACGTACCACGACATGTCCGTGGCCGAGGGCGCCCGCCTGGAGGGCCAGCTCCTCACCGAGGAGGAGCAGCGCGTGGGCCGGGACCACATGCTGCTGCTGTCCTGGGAGAGCAAGTGGTGGGGCGGTACGAAGCGGCAGCAGCCCACCTGGCGGCGGATAGCCGCCGGCGACCTGGACGAGACGGTGATCGACGTGCAGGCCCGGCGCGTCAAGGAGTACGGGCAGCGCACCGGGAAGAAGGTGTTCCTCTCCTTCGACCTGGAGATGGACACCCGCACCCCGGACAACGGCACCCCGGCCGAGTTCGTCGCGGCGTACCGGCACATCCACGACCGGTTCCGCGAACTGGGCGTCGACAACGTCGTGTGGACCTGGATCACCACCGGGTACCTGGACCACGCGGACGTGATCGAGCGGATGTACCCGGGCGACGAGTACGTCGACTGGATCGGCTACAACCAGTACAACTACTACCGCTGCCACGACGCCGACTGGCTGACCTTCGCGCAGACCCAGACCGACACGCACGCCTGGATCCGCGCGAACATCTCCGACGACAAGCCGCTGATGCTCTCCGAGTTCGGCACCGCGGCCGACGACTCCCGGCCCGAGCGGCAGGCCCGGTGGTACGCCGAGGTGCCCCGGGTGCTGAAGCGCCTGGAGGGCGTCAAGGCCGCGCTCCAGTGGAACTACCGCGACCCGGGGCCGCACTGCGACCTGGCGCTGGCGAACGACGCGGCCTGGGACAGCCTGCGCGAGGCGGTCGCCGACCCGTATCTGAACCAGCCGCCGAAGTGACCCGGCCGGCGGTTAGCCCGCGAACTCCGGTCCGCGCACGGCCGCGCGGGCCCGCCGGTACCAGCGCCACGCGATCGTCCTCGGCCCGTCGCGGTAGGGGGCGATCCGGGCGCCCGCACCCGCCAGCCACGCCTCGACGTCGGCGACCGTGTGGCTGCGGCGGACGATCAGCCGGGCGATGCGGTAGCGCTCGTCGCGGTCCGAACTGAGCGCGTGCCGCACGGCGGTCGCGGTCTCGTACCCGGCGCGGGCGGCCAGGGCGCGCACCTTCGGGCTGTTGTAGCCGTGCGGGTAGGCGAGGTGGCGCACCGGGTGGCCGAGGACGTCCTCCAGCACGGCCCGGGACGTGCGCAGTTCGTACGCCACGTCCTTGGCGGGCAGGGTGTCCAGCTGGGCGTGGGTGACGGTGTGGCTGCCGATCTCCACGCCGTGACGTTCCAGCTCCGCCGCGTGGTCCAGGCTCATCATCGGGGCGGGCGGCAGCAGGCAGGGGCCGCCGGGGACGAGGGCGCCGGTGGTGAGGTAGGCGGTCGCGGTCAGCCCGCGCCCGGCCAGCGCCTCGGCGGTGGGGCCGGGCAGGTCGGCGAACCCGTCGTCGAAGGTGAGCAGCACGGGCCGGGGCGGCAGCGGGGCCCGCCCGGCCAGGTGGTCGGCGACCGCGCTGATGGTGACGGGCGTACGGCCGCTGTCGACGATCGCGTCGAGGTGCGCGGCGAACTCCCTCGGGCCGACGGTGAATTCGGCGATCCAGGAGGGCGGGTCGTCCATGACGGCGTGGTAGAGGAAGACGGGGATGGCGCCGCGGTCCCCGCCGGTACGGGCCCGGGCGTCCGCACGGCTCCCCGCGGCGCCTCGGCTCCCCGCGGCGTCCGCCGCCCCGTGCGCCGCCTGCCCGCCGTCCGCCGCCCCGTGCGCGGCCTGTCCGCCGTCCGCCCCCCGGGGCCCCGCTCCGCCCCGCCCCGGCTCCGCGCCCCAGTCGCCGCCTGTCCGCCGTCCGCCCCCCGCGGCCGGTTCTCTGCCGTTGCCGCCCATCGCGCCCCCGCCCCGCTCCGTCGGCCTCATCCCGGCTCCGGCGTCACCGCGCGCTGGGCGCGCCGCGCCCGTACGTAGCCGAGGGGCCCGTACAGCATCCCCCGGCGCTGCAGCCGCGACAGCCGCCGTGGCCAGGGGTGCGTGCGGGCGTCGTGCTCGCCCGGCGCCGCGGCCTCGCCCCCGGTCCCGTCCGTGTCCCGCGCCGCCGTCAGGGCCCGGGCGTGGGCGAGGCCGCCCGGCAGCTTCGCGAGGAACGCCGGCAGCAGCGCCGGGCGGTTCACCAGGATCGCCGTGAGGTACGCGGTCAGGCCCGCGCCGTAGCCGTACGCCTGGGTCTCCAGGTCCCGCCAGGTCTCCCGGTGGTGGTGCCACACCAGCGCCTGCGGGGTGTAGTGCAGCCGGTGCCCCGCGGCGAGGACCCGGACGAAGCCGTACAGGTCGTCGCCGCCCCGCGCGGGCGTGCCCGCGCCGGTGGCCGGGTCGAAACCGCCGACGGCGCGCAGCACCGCCGTGCGGAAGGCCATGTTCGCGCCGGAGCCGAAGCGTCCGGCGGTGAAGGGGAACAGCGGCTCGTCGGGCGGCGGGCTCTTCGGGTCGTACGTGCGCGGCGTGAAGCCCTTCGCGAAGCCGCCGTGGCTCTCCAGCAGCACCTGTGCCGGGGTGCGCAGCCGGGCCGGCAGGATCAGCCCGGTGGCGCAGCCCAGACGCGGGTCGGCGGCGAAGGGCGCGGTCAGCTCGGTGAGCCAGCGCGGGTCGGCGACGACGTCGTCGTCGGTGAAGGCGACGACCTCGGTGCGGGCGACGGCGACGCCCCGGTTGTGGGCGACGGCGAGCCCGGGCACCGGTTCGCACACGTACCGGACGCGCTCGCCGTACTTGCGCTCGACCAGGTCCCGCGTCTCGTGCGTCACCGGCGCGTTGTCGACGACGACGATCTCGAAGTCGGGGTGGTCCTGCGCGAGGAGCGAGTCGAGGGCGCGCGCGAGCCGGTCGGCGCGCTCCCGGGTGGCGACGACGACGCTGGCCCGCGGCGGCACGCCGGGCGCCGCCGCGGGCCGTGCCCCGCGCGCGAGGCGCCGGGCGGGCCCGGCCAGCGCCTCCCTCGGCTCCGCGCCCCGCGGCACCTGCCCGAGCAGCGTCCCCACCGGCCGCCCTTCCCGCCTGACCAGGGCGAACACCGGGCCGGACGTCACCGGCGGGCTGCCCGGCCCCGGTGTGAGGGCGATGCGGCCCTCCCCGTCGAGGTCCAGTTCGGCGACCTGCACCGGTGCGATGCTCTGGAACCGCCGGATCTCCTCCTGCGTCCGTGCGATCCGTCGTGTCCGTGCGATACGGGACATACGTCCTCCCCCTTCGTCACCCGTGATGTCAGGACCGGCGCAGCCGGGCCGCGCCCTTCAGCGTCCGGGCCGCCAGCGCGGCCAGTCGTGGCCGGCCGCGTACGAAGCCGTGGACCCGGCGCGCCGGTTCGCGGCCGAGCCGGTGCAGCGCCGCGCCCACCCCCGGGCGCGTCGCCATCCCCTCGTACACGGGCAGCTCGCCGGTCTTCAGCGCGTCCTTGTACTCGGCCGCGCCGCGCCCCAGATCGAGCGTGTCGATGCCCTCGGCGGCCGCGGCCTCGGCCATCCGCAGATGCAGCACCAGCCCGGGCGAGAACCTGGCGAACCGCGGGTCGTACGCCGGGAACCAGCAGGCCAGGACCGTCGCCGAGCGCAGCCCGAAGTGCGCGGCGACCGGTTGTCCGGCGGCGTACAGCACCGACAGCGTGCCCGTGCACTGCGGGGTCCGCGTCTCGGCGAGCCGCCCCACGAGCCGGGTGATCCACTCCCGCGCGAACCGGTCCCGGCGCCCGGTCCTGCGGTACTGCGCGGACTTCCACTCGACGAGCGCCCGCAGCGCGGCCGGGTCCCGCTCGTCGAACACGAACCGCACGTCGCCGACCTGGCGGCCGAGCCGGCGTTCCTTGGCGAGCGTGGTCTTCAGGAACTTCGGCGACCGGGTGCGCAGGGCGTTCTCGTAGGTCTCGTACCCCTTCCCCACGTCGATGACGTAGGTGGTGAACTCCTCGGCGGCGTACGGCACGAACAGCCGCTGCTCCGCCTCCAGGTTGTCGAAGGCGTAGCTGGACAGTCCGCAGGCCCGCAGCAGGGCGCGGCCGTCCAGGCCGAGGCCCGGGCGCAGCACCGCGCCCTGACAGTCCGACACCCCGAGTCCGACGGCCCGCCCCTGGCCCAGCGGCCCGCGCTCGTGGGGCAGGAAACCGGCCGCCTCGCCGCCCTCGTAGACCACCGCCACGCGCGCGTGCGGGCGGACCCGGCTCACGGCCTCGGTGAACTCCGGTTCCATGAACGGGTTGCGCGGCGCGCCCGACGCGGCGCGCAGCTCCCGCCAGCGCTCCTTCTCCCCCTCGCCGAGCTCCTCCGGCCCCAGCACGCGAATGCGTCCACTGCTCAACCTGACCCCCCGATCAAGTCCCCCCGGACACAAGGAAGGTACCCCCGGGGCCGCCCCGGCGGTAGGTACCGGGCCATGCTGCTGCCAACCGGTGCAGAGGCCCACAACCACCTGTAGGCGGTGAAGGGGGATGAAGGCGGTGACTTCCGGACACGTGTGCGCCGTGTTCCCCGGCGGTCTCCGACGCCCCGCGGGCGCCGGGGTCCGTGGGGCGGTCCGGCTCCGGACGCGTCGGCGGGGCGCCCGGTCCGTATTCTCTGATCATGGCCCCCTTCACCGCATTCTCACTCGTCGCCACCGACCTGGACGGAACGCTGCTGCGCGCCGACGACACGTTCTCCGACCGGTCGCGCGCCGCGCTCGCGCGGGTGGCGCGGGCCGGTGCGCAGCACCTCGTGGTGACGGGACGCCCGGCGCCGAGGGTGCGGCCGCTCCTGGACGACCTCGGCTGCGGGGGGCTCGCGGTGTGCGGGCAGGGCGCGCAGGTGTACGACGCCGGCGCGCACCGTCTGCTGTGGTCGGTCACCCTGGACCGGGAGCTGGCCGAGACCGCGCTCGGCAAGATCGAGGCCGAGGTGGGGCAGGTGTACGCCGCGGTCGACCAGGACGGTGTCGACGGGCTCACGCTGATCGAGCCCGGCTACCGGATGCCGCACCCGACCCTGCCCGCGGTGCGGGTCGAACGGCGCGACGACCTGTGGTGCGCGCCCATCAGCAAGGTGCTGCTGCGCCATGCCGAGCTGTCCGACGACGAACTGGCGGCGACGGCCCGCGCGGTGGTCGGCTCCCTCGCCACGGTCACCATGTCGGGGCCCGGGACCGTCGAGCTGCAGCCGCTCGGCGTCACCAAGGCGACCGGCCTGGCGCTGGCCGCCGAGCACCTGGGGCTCGGCCCGCGGCGGACGATCGCCTTCGGGGACATGCCCAACGACATCCCCATGTTCGGCTGGGCGGCCCACGGCGTCGCGATGGCCAACGCCCATCCCGCCCTCAAGGCGGTGGCCGACGAGATCACACGGTCGAACGAGGACGACGGCGTCGCCGTCGTCCTCGAGCGGCTGTTCGGCGCGGCCTAGAGGGAGGGCTCGGCGGGCCTAGTAGGCCCCGGCGACGTTGTCGATCGAGCCGTAGCGCTGGGCCGCGTAGTTGCAGGCGGCGGTGATGTTCGCGACCGGGTCGTACGGGTCCCACGACGTGCCGGCCACGTGGTACGCCTGGAAGGTCGGGTCGATGACCTGGAGCAGGCCCTTGGACGGGGTGCCCGCGGCGGCGTTGGAGTCCCACAGGTTGACGGCGTTCGGGTTGCCGGACGACTCGCGCATGATGTTGCGGTGGATGCCGTCGTACGTGCCGGGGATCCCGTTCTGCGCCATGATGTCGAGCGCCTCCCGGATCCAGCCGTCGAGGTTGTCCGGGTAGGCCGTGGCCGTGGTGGTGGCGGCGGTCGTCGTGGCGGCCGTGGTGGCCGCGGACGCGCTGGCCGCGCCGACGAGCGGAAGGGCGAGTACGGCGGCGCCCGTGCCGGCGAGGGCGAGCGTGCGGGCGAGGCGGGCGGTACGGCGGTGGCCGCGTGCAGGCATGGTCGGTTCCTCTCCTACGCCTGCGAGGTGAGCTGTCGGGTTCGGGCGGGAGGTGCCCGGTCGTGCCCCGTGGGCACGGCTTCACCCCGAGCCGCACCGGTGCGTCCGGTACGGCGGCTTACCTGGGTCCCCCGCTCCTGCCGTGCGAGTGAGTTCGTCGTGGGTGGCGCGGACGGCGGCAGGATTCGGCGTCCGCCCGACAGGCCGGGAACGTATGCGAGAGCACATGTCCGGAACAAGTGCGGGATTCGCGGAACGCTCCTGTTGACCTTGTTCTGGGGTGTTTTGGGTGCTTGATCCTTCGCGGGCGCCGAGGGGCAACTCGCTTGCGGGGCCGGGGAGGTGGGGAGGAGGCGGGGCGGGCGGCGCGGCGCGCCGGGGCGTGAGCCAACTCACGGAGACCGAAAAGACCGGCAAAACGGGCAATATGGCCAACTCGCCCGTAAGGGGCCGGTCGTGGGGCCGGGCGCGGAGACGCGGGGAGGGGACCGGGTGCGCCGCCGGCGGCGGCGGGCGCGTTCGCCGCGCGCGGAGTGAGGATGGTCACGCCATGTCGTTCCATGTCCGCTCATATGAACCGATCAAAAACATGACGGTCCTGGTCCCGTATCGCCCGGGCTGTAACCGTGGGCCCTATCGGTGATCGAAACGTGACCGGATACGCTGACTTGAGTGAGGGCAGCGACCTATCGACAAACCGTGTAATCGCCAGCAGACACCAGCAGACAGGAGACCCCTCGTGACCGTCGTCGGGCCGTTCGGGCTGAGCGTGCGGGACCAGGCTCTGGAAGCCGATGTCCAGGCCGGATTGGCGGCTGTCGAGGAAGGGTTGCTCGAGGCAACCAAGAGCGCGGTGCCCTTCATCACCGAGGCCGCCCAGCATCTGGTGCGGGCGGGCGGGAAGCGGTTCCGGCCGCTGCTGGTGATGCTCGCGGCGCAGTTCGGGGACCCGTACGCGCCCGGCGTCGTGCCGTCGGCCGTGGTCGTGGAGCTGACCCACCTCGCCACGCTGTACCACGACGACGTGATGGACGAGGCCGCGGTGCGGCGCGGGGTGCCCAGCGCGAACACCCGCTGGGGCAACTCGGTGGCGGTCCTCACCGGCGACTTCCTCTTCGCCCGGGCCTCGCACATCCTGGCCGACCTCGGCCCGGAGGCGGTGCGGGTGCAGGCGGAGGCGTTCGAGCGCCTGGTGACCGGGCAGATCCTGGAGACGGCGGGACCACGGGACGGACGGGACCCGGTCGAGCACTACCTGGACGTGCTGGGCGGCAAGACGGGATCGCTGGTGGCGGTCTCCTGCCGGTTCGGCGCGATGATGTCCGGCGCCGACGACACGGTCGTGGACGTGCTCACCCAGTACGGCGAGCGGCTCGGCGTCGCCTTCCAGCTCGCGGACGACGTACTGGACATCGCCTCCGACTCGCACGAGTCGGGCAAGACGCCGGGCACGGACCTGCGCGAGGGCATCCCCACCCTGCCGGTGCTGCGGCTGCGGGAGCGGGCGGCCCGGCTGGGGCGGGCCGAGGACGTCGCGCTGTGCGAGCTGCTCGACTCCGACCTGACCGACGACGCGCGGCACGCCGAGGCCCTGACGCTGCTGCGCGCCCACCCGGCGCTGGAGCAGGCGCGCCGGGACACCGTGCGCTACGCCGAGGAGGCGCGCGCGGCGCTGGCGCCGCTGCCGGAGTGCGACGCGAAGACGGCGCTGACCGAACTGTGCGACGCGGTGGTCCACCGGGCGGGCTGAACCGCCCCGCGGAACACCTCCCGGCACCCGCCCCCGCCCGGCGGCGTCCTCCCGCGCGACCCCTACGGGTCGGGGGAGGCGTGAGCCCTCCCGTGTCATACCGCAGGCGTACGGGGAGTTGACTCCCGGGTCTGACGATTCCGCGTGGCCGATTTGGTCGGATGGACACCACGGACATCACCACTCCTCACCGATTCGGGTGAGAATGGCGGCCACGGGTGGACGAACGGGAGTGGTCCGGCCGCCGCCGACGACGGAGGGCACACATGGCACCGTACGAATCCGACGACAGCACGACCGCCGGGGAGGCCGAGGACGGGCGTTCCGGCCGGCGCAGGGCCGCACGGTACGTGGTACCGGTCGCGGTGATGGGGGTGGCGGCCGCGACGATCGGGCTCGTCCCCGCGATCGCCGACTCCGGCGACCCCGACCTCCCGGAGATCACCGCCGAGCAGCTCGTCCAGAAGGTGGCCGAGTCGGAGGTGGAGCAGCTGTCCGGCACCGTGAAGATCACCACCGACCTGGGGCTGCCGGACCTCGGCGGACTGGGGAGCGGACTGCTCGCCGGCGCCCCGCGGGCGGACGGCGAGGGCTCCTCCGCCGACCCGTCGGCCAGGCTCACCGAGCTGGCCTCCGGCACGCACACGCTGCGGGTCGCCGTCGACGGCCCCGACCGGCAGAGGCTCTCCCTGCTGGAGAACGCCGCCGAGTACAGCCTGATCCACAACGGCGACGACGTCTGGGCCTACGACAGCGCCTCCCACGAGGTCTACCACGGCACCGTGCCCGACCGGGCGGGCGAGCAGCGGGAGAGGAGCGTTCCCGCCACGCCCCGGGACTTCGCCGAGAAGGCCCTGGCGGCGGTCGACGCCACCACGTCCGTGACCGTGGACGGCACCGTGCGGGTCGCCGGCCGGGACGCGTACAAGCTGCTCGTCGAGCCGAAGCGGCCCGGCTCCACGATCGGCGCGATCAGCGTGGCCGTGGACGCCGAGACCGGGACGCCGCTGAAGTTCACGCTGACCCCGGCCGACGGCGGCGCCGCCGTCGTGGACGCGGGCTTCACCCGGGTCGACTTCGCCGCACCCGCCGCGTCGGCCTTCGACTTCACCCCGCCCGAGGGCGCGAAGGTCACCGAGGCGGACGAGGCGGCGAAGGCGCCCGAGCGCGAGCGGACGTCCGGGAGCGGGCGGAAGTCCGAGGCCGACCTCGCGAAGGAACTCGACGGCCTCCAGGTCCTCGGCGAGGGCTGGAACTCGGTGGCCGTCTTCGACACGGGCGGCCGGGGCCTGCCCGCCGCCGGCGCCGGCGGCGACCTCGACGGCTTCCTGAACTCGCTCGGCGACCGGGTGACCGGAGAGTTCGGCACGGGCACGGTCCTCTCCACCCGCCTGGTCAACGCCCTGATCACCGAGGACGGCAAGGTCTACGTCGGCACGGTCACCGCGGACGCTCTGGTGAAGGCCGCCGACGCCGGGAAGTGAGCCCCCGACGAGTCGCAGGGAACGAGGGAGCCGATGGGCGAGCCGTCCGTCACGGAGCCGGACCGGCGGCGCGCGGATGACGCCGTCATCGCCACCCGCGCGCTCACCAAGCGCTACCGCGGCGGACAGCTCGCCGTCGACGGGCTCGACCTGACCGTCCCGGCGGGCAGCGTCTTCGGCTTCCTCGGCCCCAACGGCTCCGGCAAGACCACCACCATCCGCATGCTGATGGGCCTGATCGAGCCGACCTCGGGCACGGCCCGCGTGCTGGGCCGGCCCATGCCGCGCGCCGCCCGCGCCGTCCTGCCCCAGGTCGGCGCCCTGATCGAGGGCCCGGCCCCGTACGGCTTCCTCTCCGGCCGCGACAACCTCCTGCGGTACGACGCCGCCGACCCGACCGCCGACCCGCGCACCCGGCGCGCGCGGGTCGCCGCCGCCCTGGACCGGGTGGGCCTCACGTCCGCCGCCGGCAAGAAGGCGAAGGCCTACTCGCTCGGCATGAAGCAGCGCCTCGGCCTCGCCGCGGCGCTGCTGAGGCCCCGCCGCCTGCTGGTGCTGGACGAGCCGACCAACGGTCTCGACCCGCAGGGCATGCGCGAGATCCGCACGCTGGTCCGGGAGTTGGCCTCGGACGGCACGACCGTCTTCCTCTCCTCCCACCTCCTCGACGAGATCGAGCAGGTGTGCACACACGCCGCGGTGATGGCGCAGGGCCGCCTGATCGCCCAGGGCGCGGTCGCCGACCTGGCGGCGGGGACGCGCGGCCGGCTGGTGGTGACCACGCCGGACACGGGGGAGGCGGCCCGGGTGCTGAAGGAGCAGGGGGCCGGGGACGTCGTCGTCGCCGAGGACCGGGTCACCGGCGAACCGCCGGACCGCGACCTCGCCGAGGTGAACGCCGCGCTGGTGGCGGCCGGGGTCCGGGTGCGCGGCTTCGGGACGGAACGGGTCTCGCTGGAGGACGCGTTCGTGGCGCTGACGGGGGAGGGGTTCGATGTCGCGGGCTGAGCCGTCGCGGGCCGGGGCGTCGCGGGCCGGAGCCGCCGTCCGGCCCGGCCCCTCGTGGACGCTCGGCCTGTTCCGCAGCGAACTGCTCACCACGTTCCGGCGTTGGCGCACCCTCGCCCTGCTGGGCGTGCTGGCCGCCGTGCCGGTCCTGATCGGCGTCGCCGTCAGGATCGAGACGGGCGACGGCTCGCCGGCGGGCGGCGGGGGCCCGGCGTTCCTCGCGCAGGTCACCAACAATGGCCTGTTCCTGGTCTTCACCGCGCTGGCCGCGACCCTCCCGTTCTTCCTGCCGATGGCGATCGGCGTCGTCGCGGGCGACGCGATCGCGGGCGAGGCCGGCGCGGGCACGCTCCGCTACCTGCTGGTCGCCCCCGCCGGCCGCACCCGCCTGCTGCTCACCAAGTACGCCTCCGTCATCGTCTTCTGCCTGGTCGCCACCCTCGTGGTCACGGTCTGCGCCCTCGCGGTCGGCGCGCTGCTGTTCCCGCTCGGCGACCCGACGACCATCTCCGGCACGCGCATCGGCCTCGCCGAGGGCCTGGGAAGGGCGCTTCTGATCGCCCTGGTCGTCGCCGCGTCACTGACCGGCGTCGCGGCCCTCGGCCTGTTCGTCTCGACGCTGACGGGCAGCGGCATCGCGGCGATGGCGACCACGGTCGGCCTGCTGATCACCGTCCAGATCGTCGACCAGATACCGCAGCTCCACGCCGTCCAGCCGTACTTGTTCTCCCACTACTGGCTGTCCTTCGCCGACCTGATGCGCGATCCGGTCCACTGGGACGACATCGTGCGCAATCTCGGCCTCCAGGTCCTGTACGCGGCGGTGTTCGGCTCGGCGGCCTGGGCGCGGTTCACGACGAGGGACGTCACCGCCTAGCCGCTCACTCGGTGTCGTACGGGAAGCGGGCGAGCGGCGCCTCCCGCGCGAAGAACGTCTTGGCGTGCGCCAGCGCCTCGGTGTCCCTCAGGACGTCGCCGGGCTTGCTGCCGTTGCCGAGCAGGACCCCGCCGAACCGCATGCCCAGGTACGCGGCCGAGTTGCGCAGGGTGCCGATCAGCGGGTCGGCCACCACCAGCTCCTGGTGCGCGAGCGCGGTGACGCCCCACAGGGTGCGCCCGGCCATGGTCGCCTTGAAGTCGACGCCGGGGGTGCGCAGCCAGCCGGCCCAGTGGTCCAGGTAGCGCTTGACGGGAGCGGACACGGAGTACCAGTACAGCGGCGAGGCGATGACGACGTCCGTCGCGGCGAGGGTGGCGTCGAGCAGCAGGGCCGCGGCGCCCTGCGTGGGCCGTACGTGGTCGCTGTCGTGGCGCAGGTCCTCGAACTCGGGCAGCGGGTGTTCGGTGAGGCTGATCCACTCCTGCTCGACGTCGCCCGGCAGCTGTTCGGCGGCCCGGCGGGCGAGCAGCTCCGTGTTGCCGTCGGCGCGGCTGCTGCCCAGCAGGAAGAGGAAGCGGCGGTTCATGGGATCTCCCGGGTGGTCGGCGCACGCCACAATATGCACATACATTATATGCGCGCGCATCCATATGTCCATGGGCCGGCGCCGCCGTGCGCGCCGACCCGGGAGAAACGCCGCGGCCCGGCGGCCCGCCCCGGTTCCGGCGGGGTCACCGGCCGCGTGTCCAGATCCCCGGTCCTTGTCGCATGCACGCTCCCCTCCCTCGTCATCCGCGGAGCCGCACGGTACTCTCTGCCGCCACGGCGGGACGGGGCTCTGGGACGAGCCTGTGACACCGCGGTGACGTGAGAACCGTGAGCGAGCGGAGAGACTCGACAGCAGGTATCACGACAGGCTCTTGAACGGTGCGGGAGCGGAAGCCGATGTCTCGACCCAGCCGCGACGACAAGCGGGAACAACAGCGTGCCGGGCGCTCGGCCCCCCCGATCCAGGTCCACGTCCCGGCCATCGGCCCGGCCGCCGGCCCGACGACCGGGCCGGGTGCGGGCGCGGCCGCGAACCCGGCCGCCGGGCCGGATCCGGGCGGCCCGCCGGCGGGTGCCTCGATCGACGGCGTCCCGGTCGCCGCGGCCCCCGGCCAGGAGATCCACCACGCCGTCCTGGACCGCCTGCACCGCATCGCCCTCGCCGCCGGCCGCCCCGTCCTCGCCACGGTCCACGACGAACGCATCGGCTACGTCGTCCCCCTCCAGGTGGACACGGACGGCTCCAGCCGCTTCACGGCGGAACCGGTACGGACGGCCCCGCCGCCCGACGCCGCCCGGCCGCCGGTTCCTCCGCGGCCGACGGCACCCCCCGCGGGCGTGCCGGACCCGCAGCGTCCGCGGCACGACACGCCCGCCCACGTCCTGCGGCGGCCACCCGGACCCGCGGAGGAGGCCTCCGCCCCGACGTTCCCGCTGCGGGCGATACCCGACCCGCGGCCCCGCCCCCAGCCGCCCGGCGGGTCCGCGCCGGCGGTCCCGCCGGGGGCCGTGCCGGAACCGGCCGGGGGCGCCGCACCCGGCACGGTCGCGCCCCCGACGGGAGAGTTCGGGCCGCCTCCGCCGATGGACGCGGTCCTGGGATCCGCGCCTTCGGCCGGGCCCGAGTCCGACCCGGACCCCAGGCCCACTCCGCCCCGCGGCTTCGACGCCGTCGCCGAGGCCGTCCTCGGCGGCGGACCGGCGGGCGCCGGCCCCGCCCATCTCGCCGAACCGGTGACCCGTATCAACGAGGCCGTCAAGGCGGGCCGCCTCGAGGCGGCGGCGCACCTGGCGGAGCAGACGCTCGCCCAGGCGTCGGGCACCCTGGGGCCGGAGCACCCCGAGACGCTCCGGCTGCGCGAACTCGCCGCCTACATCGCCTACCTCTCGGGTGACCCGGTCCGGGCCTTCCACCTCTCCCTGGACCTGGCCCGCGCCCACCGCGGCGCGGGCGACGCGGAGGCCGCCTACGGCAACGTGCAGAGCGCGGCCACCGCCTGGCGCGCCGTACGCGACCCGGTGCGGGGCCTGGACCTGGGCCGGGACCTGATCGGCCTGTGGACCGGGCTCGCGGCCGAGGGCGGCCCCGCCGCCGACGACATCGAGCAGCTGGAGTCGGCCCGCGCCCGCATGGGCCGCCTCACCGAACGCGCCCGCGCCCAGGGCGGCTGACCGGGCCCGGTGTCCGAGGGGGGGAGCCGCCGGTCCGGGGCGGTGCCGCCGCCGACGCCGGCGGTCGTGTCGCGGGCGGGGCGCCCGGGCGGCGGAACCGCGACCGGCTCACCTGCCCGGCGGGCGCCCGGGCGGTGAGCCGGTCGCGGCGTCCCGGTCCGGCGCCCTAATGCACGCAGAACTCGTTTCCCTCCGGGTCCGCCATCGTCACCCACTGCCCGCCCGGCTCCGCCACCCGCCGCAGCACGCTCGCGCCGAGCCGCTCCAGGCGCCGTACCTCGTCCTCGCGGCGCCCCTGCCCGGGGTGCAGGTCGAGGTGGAGCCGGTTCTTGACCGTCTTCGCCTCCGGCACGCGCTGGAACAGCAGCCGCCGCCCCAGCCCCGTCCCGCTCTCCTTCTCGTACGGATCGTCCGGGTGCCGTACGGCGGCCAGGTCCCGCCAGGCGGGCCGGCCGTGGAACTCGACGGTCAGCTCGGCCGGTACGGCTCCCAGGCCGAGCAGCTTCTCGATGAGCGCGCTGTTGTCCTCGACCTCGTAGTGCAGCGCGGCGGCCCAGAAGTCGGCCTGGGCGTGCGGGTCGGCGGCGTCGATGACGATTTTCCAGTGCAGGGGTGCGGGGGTCGTCTCTGTCATGCGACCACTCATAGTGGCTGCGGGAGCGAGGGGGGAGCGGAATCGCCGAAAGATCCCGGGGCCGGGGGCCGGGGCCGGTTCCGTACGCGGGCGGGCCTTTTCGGCCCTTCCGCCTCGAGCGGGGGCCGCGCGGCCCCCGCTGCTCGCGAATCCGGCGGCGACCGCCGGCTACGGCTTGGCGGCCGGCGAGGCCGACGGCTCCGCGGCCACGCCGTCGGCGCTCCGCGCCGCGCTCCCGGTGCCCGCCGGCCCGGTGGTCCCGGGCCTGTCGAGCCCGGCCCTGAGCGCGCGGGCGGACCGCCGCGCGGTGCGCAGCGCGTCCCAGGTGAGCAGCGCCAGCGCCAGCCACACCAGCGCGAAACCGGCCCACCGCTCGGGCGGCATGGCCTCGTGGAAGTAGAGGATGCCGAGCAGGAACTGGAAGACCGGGGCCAGGTACTGCAGCAGCCCGAGTGTCGACAGCGGCACCCGGATCGCGGCGGCGCCGAAGCAGACCAGGGGGAGCGCGGTGACCACGCCGGTGGCGGCGAGCAGGGCCGCGTGTCCGGGGCCCTCGGTGGCGAAGGTGGAGCCGCCCTGCCCGCTCAGCCACAGCAGATAGGCGAGTGCGGGCAGGAACTGGACCGCGGTCTCCGCGGCCAGCGACTCGACGCCGCCGAGGTTCACCTTCTTCTTCACCAGTCCGTAGACGGCGAAGGAGAGGGCGAGGATCAGCGAGATCCACGGCGGACGGCCGTAGCCGACGGTGAGGACGAGGACGGCCGCGAAGCCGACGCCGACCGCCGCCCACTGCACGGGCCGCAGCCGCTCCTTCAGCAGCAGCACGCCCATCGCGATGGTGACCAGCGGGTTGATGAAGTAGCCGAGCGAGGCCTCGACGACCTGGCCGCTGTTGACGGCCCAGATGTAGACGCCCCAGTTGATGGTGATGACGGCCGCGGCGACCGTGATCAGCCCCAGCTTGCGCGGCTGCCGCAGCAGCTCGCCGGCCCAGCTCCAGCGCCGCAGCGCCAGCAGGGCGACGGCCACGAGGACGAGGGACCACACCATCCGGTGGGCCAGGATCTCCACCGCCCCGGCCGGCTTCAGCAGGGGCCAGAACAGGGGGACGAGCCCCCACATTCCGTACGCCGCGAAGCCGTTCAGCAGTCCTATGTGCCGCTCGCCCCTCGACTTCCCGGCCACCGGCTCCTCCTTCGTGTCTCGAACCCGCGTCCACGAAGGTAACGCCGGACACCCCCGTCTGTCATACCCGTACCGGCATACGGTCATGACAGACGCGGGGAGGGCCGGGTGGTCAGGCCGGGAGCGCGGCGGCGACGGCCTCGGCGATCAGGGTGGTCGGGCGGCCGATCAGGCGGGACAGGTCGCCGGTGGAGACCACCAGCTCGCCCCTGGCGATGGAGGCGTCCACTCCCGCGAGGACCGCGGCCAGCGGCTCGGGCAGGCCGGCGCCGGTCAGGATGCCGGTCAGCGCTTCCGGGGTGACCGCGTTGTAGGTGATCTCCCTGCCGGTCCGCCGGCTCAGCTCGGCCGCGTACTCGGCGAAGCTCCAGGCCTCGTCGCCGCCCAGCTCGTACGTCGTGTTCTCGTGCCCCTCGCCGGTCAGCACGGCGACGGCGGCCGCGGCGTAGTCGGCGCGGGAGGCGGAGGAGACCCGGCCCCCGCCGGCGGCGGCCACCACCGCGCCGTGCTCCAGCACCGGGGCCAGGTTCTCGGTGTAGTTCTCGTGGTACCAGCCGTTGCGCAGCAGCACGTACGGCACGCCGGAGGCGAGCAGCACCTGCTCGGTGCCGCGGTGGTCGTCGGCGAGGGCGGCGGTCAGGGTGCCGGGGGCGCTGGTGTAGGCGAGCAGGGCGACGCCGGCCGCCTTCGCGGCGTCGACGACCACCGTGTGCTGCCGCACGCGGTCCCGGTCGACCTCGCTGCCGGAGATCAGCAGCACCTTGTCGCCCGCCGCGAACAGCCCGTCGAAGGACTCGGGGGCGTTGTAGTCGGCCACGGCGATCCGCACGCCGCGGTCCGCGAGGTCGCGGGCCTTCTCCGCGCTGCGGACGACGGCGGTGACCCGGTCGGCCGGAACCTTCTCCAGCAACTGCTCCACGACGTGCCGGCCGAGCTTCCCGGTGGCTCCGGTGACGACGATGCTCATGATCAGAACTCCTTGCGAGGGTGCTTTCACACTAACCCTAAGAGAGGCGCTAACCATGCGAAAGTACCCACTTCAAAGTAAGGTACTGGCATGACAGTAAGTGACCGGGGGGCCGTCGGCGAGGAGCTGTGCCCCCACCGCCTGGTCCTGGAGCACGTCACCAGCCGCTGGGGCGTCCTCGTCCTGATCCGGCTCCTGCAGCGCCCGCACCGCTTCAGCGAGCTGCGCCGGGCGATCGGCCGCGTCAGCGAGAAGATGCTCACGCAGACGCTGCAGACCCTGGAACGGGACGGCCTGGTCCACCGCGACGCCCGGCCCGTGATCCCGCCGCGCGTCGACTACTCCCTGACGGAACTGGGGCGCGAGGCGGCGGAGCAGGTGCGGGCGCTCGCGCTGTGGACCGAGGAACGGATGGCCGACGTGGCGGCGGCCCGCCGGGCGTACGACGGGGCCCGGACCGCCACGCGGCGGTCCGGGCCCCGGGAGCCGTAGGGGGGCGATCAGCCCACGACGGTCCAGGTGTCGCCCCCGGCCAGCAGCGCGGCCAGGTCGCCCTTGCCGCGCTGCTCGACGGCCGTGTCGAGCTGGTCGGCCATCTGCGTGTCGTAGACGGGGCGGTCGACGGAGCGGAACACGCCGATCGGGGTGTGGTGCAGGGTGTCCGGATCGGCGAGGCGGGACAGGGCGAAGGCGGTCGTCGGGGACGCGGCGTGCGCGTCGTGGACCAGGATCCGGTCCTCGTTGTCCGGCGTCACCGCGACGACCCTCAGGTCGCCCGTCGCCTGGTCCCGCACGACGCCCTTGGAGCCGTCGCGGCCGAAGCGGATCGGCCGGCCGTGCTCCAGCCGGATCACCGCCTCCTCGGCCCGCTGCTTGTCCTTGAGCACGTCGAAGGCGCCGTCGTTGAAGATGTTGCAGTTCTGGTAGATCTCGATCAGCGCGGTCCCCGGGTGGGCGGCGGCCTGCCGCAGCACCTCGGTCAGGTGCCTGCGGTCGGAGTCCACCGTGCGCGCCACGAAGGACGCCTCCGCGCCGATCGCCAGCGACACCGGGTTGAAGGGCGCGTCCAGCGAACCCATCGGAGTCGACTTGGTGATCTTCCCGACCTCGGAGGTCGGGGAGTACTGGCCCTTGGTCAGGCCGTAGATCCGGTTGTTGAACAGCAGGATCTTGAGGTTGACGTTGCGGCGCAGGGCGTGGATGAGGTGGTTGCCGCCGATGGACAGCGCGTCGCCGTCACCGGTGACGACCCACACCGACAGGTCGCGGCGCGAGGTGGCGAGACCGGTGGCGATCGCCGGGGCGCGGCCGTGGATGGAGTGCATCCCGTAGGTGTTCATGTAGTACGGGAAGCGGGAGGAGCAGCCGATGCCGGAGACGAAGACGATGTTCTCCCGCGCCAGGCCCAGCTCGGGCATGAAGCCCTGCACGGCGGCCAGGATCGCGTAGTCGCCGCAGCCGGGGCACCAGCGCACCTCCTGGTCGGACTTGAAGTCCTTCATGGACTGCGCGGCCTCGGCCTTCGGCACGAGCGAGAGCGCCTCGACCGTGCCCGTGGCCTGGGGGATCGTCTCAGCCATCGATGGCCTCCTTGAGCGCCGCGGCGAGCTGCTCCGCCTTGAACGGCATGCCGTTGACCTGGGTGTACGAGCGGGCGTCGACCAGGTACTTCGCCCGGACGAGGGTGGCGAGCTGGCCGAGGTTCATCTCGGGGATCACCACCTTGTCGTAACGCTTCAGGACGGTGCCGAGATTCCCCGGGAAGGGGTTGACGTGCCGCAGGTGGGCCTGCGCGATCGACGCGCCGGCCGCCCGCAGCCGCCGCACCGCCGCGGTGATCGGCCCGTACGTCGATCCCCAGCCCAGCACCAGCACCTTCGCCCCGTCCGGGTCGTCGGGCTCGATGTCGGGGACGTCGACGCCGTCCACCTTCGCCTGCCGGGTGCGCACCATGAGGTCGTGGTTGGCCGGGGCGTAGGAGATGTTGCCGGTGCCGTCCTCCTTCTCGATGCCGCCGATGCGGTGCTCCAGGCCGGGCGTGCCCGGGATCGCCCAGGGCCGGGCGAGGGTGTGCGGGTCGCGCTTGTAGGGCCAGAACACCTCGGTGCCGTCGTCCAGGGTGTGGTTGGGGCCCTGCGCGAACCGCACCCGCAGGTCCGGCAGCTCGTCCGGCTCCGGGATGCGCCACGGCTCGGAGCCGTTGGCCAGGTAGCCGTCGGACAGCAGGAAGACCGGCGTGCGGTAGGCCAGCGCGATGCGGGCCGCCTCCAGCGCCGCGTCGAAGCAGTCGGCCGGGGTGCGCGGGGCGATCACCGGGACCGGCGCCTCGCCGTTGCGGCCGTACATCGCCTGCAGCAGGTCCGCCTGCTCGGTCTTGGTGGGCAGGCCGGTCGACGGCCCGCCGCGCTGGATGTCGACGATGATCAGCGGCAGCTCCAGGGAGACGGCCAGGCCGATCGTCTCGCTCTTGAGCGCCACGCCCGGGCCGGAGGTGGTGGTCACGGCGAGGGAGCCGCCGAAGGCCGCGCCCAGCGCCGCGCCGATCCCGGCGATCTCGTCCTCGGCCTGGAAGGTCCGCACCCCGAAGTTCTTGTGCTTGGACAGCTCGTGCAGGATGTCCGAGGCCGGGGTGATCGGGTACGAGCCCAGGAACAGCGGCAGGTCGGCCTGGCGGGAGGCGGCGATCAGGCCGTACGCCAGGGCGAGGTTGCCGGAGATGTTGCGGTACACGCCCGGCGGGAACGCGGCGGCGGCCGGGGCCACCTCGTAGGAGACGGCGAAGTCCTCGGTGGTCTCGCCGAAGTTCCAGCCCGCGCGGAAGGCGGCGATGTTCGCCTCCGCGATGTCGGGCTTCTTCGCGAACTTCGTCCGCAGGAACTTCTCGGTGCCCTCGGTGGGCCGGTGGTACATCCAGCTCAGCAGCCCGAGCGCGAACATGTTCTTGCTGCGCTCGGCCTCCTTGCGGGTGAGGTCGAAGTCCTTGAGCGCCTCGACCGTCAGGGTGGTCAGCGGCACCGGGTGCACCTGGTAGCCGTCGAGGGAGCCGTCCTCCAGCGGACTGGTCGCGTAGCCGACCTTCTGCATCGCCCGCCGGGTGAACTCGTCGGTGTTGACGATCACCTCCGCGCCGCGCGGCAGGTCGCCGATGTTCGCCTTCAGGGCGGCCGGGTTCATCGCCACCAGCACGTTCGGCGCGTCACCGGGGGTGAGGATGTCGTGGTCGGCGAAGTGCAGCTGGAACGACGACACCCCCGGCAGGGTGCCGGCGGGCGCGCGGATCTCGGCCGGGAAGTTCGGCAGCGTCGACAGGTCGTTGCCGAAGGACGCCGTCTCCGAGGTGAAGCGGTCTCCGGTGAGCTGCATCCCGTCACCGGAGTCCCCCGCGAACCTGATGATCACCCGGTCCAGCCGGCGGACGTCCTTCGCCCCCGCCGGTGTGCGCCGCTCCGCCACGGCCGCTTCGTCGGCCTGCTCCGCTGGACTACTGACCTGGCTGGTCACTGAACTGGACCTCCCTCGAGGCGGTTGTCCGAGGCTGGCCTTCCGCAGACCATCCCAGGATCAACCCTACGACCGCGCGGGCCGCCTTCCTGAGCCATTCGCATGATGGACACGACTTCGGAAGGATTCGCCTGCTCGGCCGGGGCCCGGCGCGGTCGCGAGCCGGTCAGGAGTTGAGGTACGTCAGCACCGCGAGCACCCGCCGGTGGTCGCCGTCGCTCGGGGACAGCCCCAGCTTCAGGAAGATGTTGCTGACGTGCTTCTCGACGGCGCCGTCGCTCACCACCAGCTGCCTGGCGATCGCGGAGTTCGTCCGCCCCTCGGCCATCAGGCCCAGGACCTCCCGCTCCCGGGGGGTGAGCCCCGCGAGGACGTCCTGCTTGCGGCTGCGGCCGAGCAGCTGCGCGACGACCTCCGGGTCGAGGGCCGTGCCGCCCGCGGCCACGCGCACCACCGCGTCCACGAACTCCCGCACCTCGGCCACCCGGTCCTTGAGCAGGTAGCCGACGCCACGGCTGGAACCGGCCAGCAGCTCGGTGGCGTAGCGCTCCTCCACGTACTGCGACAGCACCAGCACGCCGAGCTCCGGATGCGCCCTGCGCAGCTGTACGGCGGCCCGCACGCCCTCGTCGGTGTGCGTCGGCGGCATCCGCACGTCCGCCACCACCACGTCCGGCAGCTCGCCCTGGTCGCCCAGCTCCGTGATCGTCTTGATCAGCGCCTCGCCGTCCCCGACACCGGCCACCACCTCGTGCCCGCGGTCGGTCAGCAACCGGGTCAGGCCCTCCCTGAGCAGCACCGAGTCCTCGGCGATGACCACCCGCACCCTGTTCTCCACGTTTTCCGCCCCCCTGGCCCATGCCGGCTCCGCGCCGTCGCTGCGAACACGTCCAGCATCCCAGCATCGGGGGGATCCCTGCGCACGGGCCACGCGATCCGAGGGGCGCACCCCGGACCCGGCCGGGACCCGGCCGCTCCGCGGACGGACCGCGGGACCGGCCGGGCCCCGGCGTCACCCGGGCGGCTCAGCGCACCCGGTCCGTCCGCCACGGCAGCTCCGCGGTCACCCGGGTGGGACCGCCGGGCGGCGAGTCCACGACCAGGATCCCGTCCACCGCGTCGAGCCGCTCCGCCAGCCCCGCGAGCCCCGAGCCGGCCGAGGCGTCGGCCCCGCCCACGCCGTCGTCCACGACCTGGAGCAGCAGCCGGTCCTCCACCCGCCACACCTCCACGGCCGCGGCGGCGGCCCGGGAGTGCTTGCCGACGTTCTGCAGCAGCTCCGACACCGTGAAGTAGGCGATGCCCTCGATCGCCGGCGCCGGCCGCTCCGCCAGGTCGACCTCCACCCGCACCGGCACCGGGCACCGCGACGCCACCGCCGACAGCGCCGCGTCCAGGCCGCGGTCGGTCAGCACGGCCGGGTGGATGCCGCGGGCGAGGTCGCGCAGCTCCTGCAGCGCCGTCTTCACCTCGCCGTGCGCCTCGTCCACCATGCGCGCCGCCGCCCGCGGGTCCTCCTTCAGCTTCTCCTTCGCCAGCCCGAGGTCCATGGCGAGGCCGACCAGGCGGGCCTGCGCCCCGTCGTGCAGGTCGCGCTCGATGCGCCGCAGGTCGGCGGCGGCCGCGTCGACGACGACACCCCGGTCCGACTCCAGCTCCACCACCCGCGCCGACAGCCGCGACGGCCCGAGCAGCCCGTGCACCAGCATCCGGTCCACCGTCGTCAGCGCCCGCACGATCCACGGCGCGGCCAGCGCGAACAGCAGACCCACCAGCGCGGTCACGGTGATCTCGAAGGGGTTGTCCAGATGGATCCGGTGGGTCCCGTCGCCGTACACCTGGAGCCCGTCCTGGCCGACGTACATCGGGAAGACCCAGAACCACAGCGGGTAGGTCAGCATCGCCCAGCCCCACGTCCAGACGGTCACGGCGACGCCGAAGGAGAAGACCGCCCACGGGAACTGCACCAGCGCGTACAGCAGCGCCCGCCACGACGCGCCGCTGCGCAGGACCGCCCCCGTCCAGGCCGGCACGCCCGGCTTCGCCGGCCGCAGCGGCTCCGGGTCGGCCACGTCCAGGCCCAGCAGCCCGCGCGCCCGTGCCCGCTCCATCGCCCCGAACCCCCGGCACCCGGCGAGCGCCGCCGCCAGCACCGGGATCCCGAGGAACGTCACCAGCAGGCCCGCGCCCAGCGACACCATCGTGACCGCGTAGCTGAACAGCAGGGTGCCGACCGGAAGACCCAGCAGCACGTAGCCGAGCTCGCGCCGGCTGCGCGCCTCGAACGGCGCCCGCAGCCCCGCCGGCAGCCGGGGACGCCGCCCACCGGCCCGGCCGGGAACGCTGTCGAGCCCGTAGGCCTGTCCGTACTCCGTGGTCATCGGCGTCGTCCTTCCCCTCGTTCTGCGGCTGTCCTGTCCTGCCTCCACCCTGCGCGGCCGCGGCCCGGCGGACCATGGAGTCCGTCGGCGTCCCGGACGGGGGGTTTTCCCTACCGCGGGCCGGCGGCGGCCGTGCGGTTCCGCCACGGCAGCTCCGCCGTGACGGTCGTCGGACCGCCCTGCGGCGAATCGACGACGAACAGGCCGTCGACCGCGCCCAGCCGGTCGGCGAGACCCCGCATGCCCGTACCGCCGTCCACGCGCGCGCCCCCGCGGCCGTCGTCCCGCACCTGGATGAGCAGCCGGTCGTCCTGGCGCCACACGTCGACCGACGCCGACCGGGCCGCGCTGTGCTTGCTGACGTTCTGCAGCAGCTCCGAGACGGTGAAGTAGGCGATGCCCTCGATCGCCGGCGCGGGCCGCTCCGCCAGGTCGACCGTCACCTTCACCGGCACGGTGCAGCGCGAGGCGACCGAGGACAGCGCCGCGTCCAGGCCGCGGTCGGTCAGCACGGCGGGATGGATGCCGCGGGCCAGGTCGCGCAGCTCCTGCAGCGCGAGCTTCACCTCGCCGTGCGCCTCCTCGACCATCGCCGCGACGTGCTCGTCGGCCTGCCCCTCCAGCAGCTTCTCCTTCGCCAGGCCCAGCCCCATGGCGAGGTTGACCAGGCGGGCCTGCGCCCCGTCGTGCAGGTCGCGCTCGATGCGCCGCAGGTCGGCGGCGGCCGTGTCGACGACGACACCCCGGTCCGACTCCAGCTCCGCGATGCGCCGCTCCAGCTCGTCCGAGGGCGACAGCAGGGCCCGCACCATCGCCCGGTCGGCGTTGGCCAGGCCCCGCGCGATGAACGGCAGCACCGGCCACAGCACGAACAGCGAGGTCAGCGCGATCGTGAAGGTGAGGATGCCCCAGGGCAGCCGGATGAACCCGTACAGGACCGTACGCCAGCCCACCGGGTCCCTCAGCGTCATCCACAGCCGCGGGAGGAACCCGCCGGCGCCGCGCAGGGACAGCCGGCTCGGCTCGTCCACCCGCACCCCGAGCAGCGCCCGGGCCCGCGCCCGCTCCAGCCGGCCCAGCAGCCGCGCGCCCGCCAGCCCGGCCGCCAGCAACGGGAACCCGATCACCGTGATCGTCAGCCCGAGACCGGTGAACAGCACCGTCATGACGTAGGTGAACCCGAGCAGCGCCGCCGGGAGGTTCGCCAGCAGGTGGGCGATCTCCTTCCAGGTGTGCCGGTCGTAGGCGAGACGGGCCGGCGGCAGGCGGTCGCTGTCCGCTTCACCCGGGTGTCCGGTTTCGCCCGGGTGTCCGGTTTCACTCAGGTGTCCGGCGCGCGGCGGTGACATGAGGCGTTCGGTCATACGGGTCAGCGTGCCGTGCGCCGCGACGCCGCGCCATGAGGCGGACCGCCGCGATCCCGCTGGGGAAAACCCCACCGCCGTGTCCCACGACGTGACGGGCTGCTTACCCTCTCTTTAGCAGGCCCTAGACTCCCGTGCGTACGGATCGTCGAACAGCGGGGTCCACCAGGTTTCGGGCCGCGGGTTCCGGGCCGGGTGCCCGGGGTCACGGGCCACCGACGGGACGTCACGGGCCGCAGGTCAAAGGGTCAGGGTCAGGGAGCGAGGGACGGACGTGCCGGAACCGACCGTCGTCAACACGACCGTCGTCGCGGCGGACTACTTCGAGTCCTACTCGGTCGTCGGACTGCTCGCCGTCATCGGCGTGCTCTTCGTCGCCGTCGCCTTCGGCGCGGGCCGCCTGCTGCGCCCCGTGGTCCCCACCCCCGAGAAACTCCTGACGTACGAGTGCGGCGTGGACCCCGTCGGCGAGGGCTGGGCGCACACCCAGGTCCGCTACTACGTCTACGCGTTCCTGTACGTGGTCTTCGCTGTCGACTCGATCTTCCTGTTCCCCTGGGCGACGGTCTTCGCCGCCCCCGGCTACGGCGCCACGACCCTCGTGGAGATGTTCGTCTTCCTCGGCTTCCTGGCCGTCGGCCTGCTCTACGCGTACAAGAAGGGCGTCCTGGCATGGACGTGACCCCCACCCCCGCCTCCACCCCCACCCCTGTGCCGCTCCCCGAGCCCAAGCGGCTGGGCGCGCTCGCCCGCCTGGCCCCCGAGCCGATGAAGGTGATCCTGAACTGGGGCCGCCGCTACTCGCTCTGGGTGTTCAACTTCGGCCTCGCCTGCTGCGCGATCGAGTTCATCGCCGCGTCGATGGCCCGGCACGACTTCATCCGCCTCGGCGTCATCCCGTTCGCGCCGGGCCCGCGCCAGGCCGACCTGATGGTGGTGTCCGGCACGGTGACGGACAAGATGGCCCCGGCGGTGAAGCGCCTGTACGAGCAGATGCCCGAGCCGAAGTACGTCATCTCCTTCGGCGCGTGCAGCAACTGCGGCGGCCCGTACTGGGACTCGTACTCCGTCACCAAGGGCGTCGACCAGATCATCCCGGTCGACGTCTACGTCCCCGGCTGCCCGCCCCGGCCCGAGGCGCTGCTCCAGGGCATCCTGAAGCTCCAGGAGAAGATCGCCCGGGAGTCGCTGGGGGAGCGGTACGGGCCGGCCCCCCGGCCCTCGGCGGCGGCCCTGCAGAGCGGCCTGGTGCAGCCGCCGCCCCCGGCCGCGGGGGAGGACCGATGACCGCGGCCGGCTGGCTGCCCGCCGACGTCGAGGAACTCTTCGGCGCGCAGGCCACGGCCGAGGAGTCGTACGAGGTCCTGACGGTGGACGTCCCGCCCGCGGCCTGGATCCCCGCGCTGGAGACCGCGCGCGACCGGCTGGGCTGCACGTACTTCGACTGGCTGAGCGCGGTCGACGAACCGGGCACCGGCTTCCGCGTCGTCGCGCACGTCGCCGCCCTCGCGCCGGTGCGGCGGCTGCTGCTGCGCACCACGGTCCCGCACGAGGCGCCGGCCCTGCCCTCGGCGGTGGACGTCTACGCGGGCGCCGCCTGGCACGAGCGCGAGACCCACGAGATGTTCGGCGTCGTCTTCGAGGGCCACCCGGCCCTGGACCACCTGCTCCTGCCGGAGAACTTCGAGGGCCACCCGCTGCGCAAGGACTTCGTCCTGGCGGCCCGGGTCGCCAAGGCCTGGCCGGGCGCGAAGGAGCCCGGGGAGTCGGAGCACGGCGGCCCCAAGCGCCGCCAGATGCTGCCCCCGGGCGTCCCCGACCCCAACGAGTGGGGCCCGCTGAAGGGCCAGCTCCCGCCCGCCCCGGCCCGGGGAGCCCGCGCGGCGGGGGACCGGCCGGCACGCCGTACCAGGTCGGCGGCGGAGGGACCGGCCGGCCGGACGGCGGCCGAGGCTCCGGGCACCCCGCCCGCACCGCGTCGTGCGCGGAGCGCGAGCGGGGGTTCGGCGAGCCAGCGGGCCGGAGCGGTGGACGCCGCGGCGGAGGAGGCGGCCGCCGGGCAGGGAGCGACGGGTTCCGGTGCGGGGACCGCGGCTCCGGGTGCCCCGGCCGCACCGCGTCGTGCGCGGAGCGCGAGCGAGGGTTCGGCGTCGCAGCGTGCGGGCACGGGTGCGCCCGCCGGGCCGGGCCGGGCCCGCAGCGCCGCGGAGGGCACCGCGAGCCGGCGGTCCGCGCCCGGGGAGGGGACGCCGTCGGACGGCACGGGCGCGGGCGCCGCGGCCCGGCGCACCACGTCCCCGGGCGCCGCGGGCCGGCCCCCGAAGCCGCCCGTCGCCCCCCACAGCCCGGACGCCCCCTGGCACCACGCCCGCCCCGCCTTCGACGAGTCCGGGGAGGAGGCGAAGCCCGGGGCGGAGCCGAGGCCCGGGGCGGAGCCGAGGCCCGGGGCGGAGCCGAGGCCCGGGGCGGGGTCGGAGTCCGCGGCCGGGGCGGCCGCCGAGGCGGAGTCGCGTGAGGGGACCGAACCGGTGACCGGTGCCGAGCCGGTGACCGGTGCCGAGCCGGCGCCCGGGGCCGGGGCGACGTCCGAGGCCGGGACGATGTCCGAGGCCGGTGCACCCCCCGAGAAGTCCGGGAACCCCGACCCCTCCGAGGCCTCCGGGGCTCCCGAAGCCCCCGGAGATCCCGAAGCTTCCCCATCCCCCGAGAACCCCGCAGGAGGTCCGCGGTGAACGACGCGCTCGACGTCACCCTGCGCCTCCTGATCGTCTTCGTCGTCTTCCTCGCCCTCCCCCTGCTCGTCGGCCAGACCGAGCACAAGGTGATGGCCCACATGCAGGGCCGCCTCGGCCCCATGTACGCCGGCGGCTTCCACGGCTGGGCCCAGCTGGTCGCCGACGGCGTGAAGTTCGCGCAGAAGGAGGACGTGGTCCCCGCGGGCGCGGACCGCCGTATCTTCCAGCTCGCCCCCGCCGTGGCCCTCCTGCCGTACCTCCTGGTCCTCCTCGCCGTCCCCGTCGCCCCCGGCGAGGGCGCGGTCGGCCAGGTGATCGACGCGGGCGTCTTCTTCGTCCTGGCCGTCATGGGCGTCGGCGTCCTCGGCTCCCTCATGGCCGGCTGGGCCTCCGCCAACAAGTTCTCCCTCCTCGGCGGCCTGCGCACCGCGGCCCAGCTCCTCGCCTACGAGCTTCCGATGCTGCTCGCCGCCGCCTCCGTGGCCATGGCGGCCGGCACGGTCTCCCTCCCCGGCATCCTCGACGCCTTCGAGTGGTGGTGGCTGCCCTGGCAGATCGTCGGCGCGATCGTGTTCTTCGTGGCGGGGCTGGCCGAACTCCAGCGTCCGCCCTTCGACATGCCCGTCGCCGACTCGGAGATCATCTTCGGCGCCTACACCGAGTACACCGGCCTCCGCTTCGCCCTGTTCCTCCTCGCCGAGTACGCCGGAATCGTCGTCCTGTGCGGTCTGACCACCGTCCTCTTCCTGGGCGGCTGGCACGGTCCCTGGGGCGCCGACGGCCTCGGCTGGGTGTGGACCCTGCTGAAGACGGCCGTCCTCGCCTTCATCGTGATCTGGCTGCGCGTGACCTACCCCCGCCTGCGCGAGGACCAGCTCCAGAAACTCTCCTGGACCCTCCTCGTCCCCCTCTCCCTCGCCCAGATCGCCCTCACCGGCGTCGTCAAGGTGGTGATCGCGTAACCATGGCCGCCCCGCTCCCGCCCTCCCGGCCCCGCATCCCCGGCAGCGGTCTGGCGAAGGGCCTGGCCGTCACCCTGCGCACGATGACGAGGAAGACCGTCACCGAGCAGTACCCGGACGTCCAGCCCGACCTGCCGCCCCGCACCCGCGGCGTGATCGGCCTCTTCGAGGAGAACTGCACGGTCTGCATGCTGTGCGCCCGCGAGTGCCCGGACTGGTGCATCTACATCGACTCGCACAAGGAGACGATCCCGGCGGCGGCCCCCGGGGGCCGCGAACGCAGCCGCAACGTCCTGGACCGCTTCGCCATCGACTTCTCCCTGTGCATGTACTGCGGTATCTGCATCGAGGTCTGTCCTTTCGACGCCCTGTTCTGGTCCCCGGAGTTCGAGTACTCCGAGACCGACATCCGCGATCTGACCCACGAGCGCGACAAGCTCCGCGAGTGGATGTGGACCGTTCCGGCCCCGCCCGCCCTCGATCCCGGCGCGGAGGAACCGAAGGAACTGGCCACCGCCCGCAAGACCGCCGAGAAGCTGGCCGCCCGGCAACAGGCCGCGCCCGGCGGGCCCTCCGCGCCCGCCGCCGGCCCCACCGCACGGCCGGCGCCCGCCGCCTCGGCCGGCACGGAATCCCACGCCGACGAGCAGGCCCGCGCGGCGGAATCCCCCACCCGCCCGATGGGCGACTCCCCGCAGCAGACGGACCAGCCGGGGCAGCAGACGGACCAGCCGGAGCCGGGGCGGGAGGGCCGGGAATGACCCTCGCAGCGACCGCCGGCCTGGCCCCGCACACCGCCGCGGCCGCCGGGGCCCACGGCTTCCTCTCCCCGACCGGCGTCGAGATCGCCTTCCTCCTCGTCGGCCTGGTCACCCTCGGCGCCGCGCTCGTCACCGTCACCACCCGGCAACTGGTGCACGCCGCCCTGTGGCTGGTGGTGACCCTGGGCGGCCTCGCCGTCGAGTACCTCCTGCTCACCGCCGAGTTCATCGCCTGGGTGCAGGTCCTGATCTACGTCGGTTCCGTCGTCGTCCTCCTCCTGTTCGGCCTGATGCTCACCAAGGCCCCAATCGGCCGCTCCCCGGACGCCGACTCCGGCAACCGGTGGACCGCCCTCACCGTGGCCGTCGCCGCCGCGGCGACCCTGGTCTGGGTCGTCGTCGACGCCTTCCGCACCACCTGGATCGACCTGGACGGCCCGGCCGCCGGATCCACCCGCGTGACCGGGGAGAGCCTCTTCCAGAACTGGGTCCTCCCCTTCGAGGCCCTGTCCGTCCTCCTCCTCGCCGCCCTGGTCGGCGCGATCGTCCTGTCCCGCAAGGCGAAGGCCGACGCGGCGCCCCCCGGCCCCGCCCCCGGCGCCCCGGACACGAGCGCCCCCGGCGCCCGGGACACCCGGCGCGGCGCGGAAGGGACCCGCTGATGCACCTCGCCTATCCCGCCGTGCTCTCCGCCCTCCTGTTCTGCACCGGCCTGTACGGCGTCCTGGCCCGCCGCAACGCGATCCTCGTGCTGATGTCGGTCGAGCTGATGCTCAACGCCGTCAACCTCAACCTGGTCGCCTTCGACGTCTGGCTGAGCCGGACCGCCGAGGAGACCCTGCACTCCGGCCAGGCCCTGACCCTGTTCACCATCGCCATCGCCGCGGCCGAGATCGGCATCGGCCTGGCGATCGTCCTCGCCGTCCACCGCAGCCGCGGCACCTCGGACATCGACAAGCTCCGCGACACCGCCGAGGGCCGCGCGAGCGACGGCCCCGACCGCGACGCCCGCACGGCCGAGAAGACCGAGAAGACCGAGGCCACCGCGTGACCACGACCACCCTCGCCGTCCTCGTCCCCCTCCTTCCGTTCCTGGGCGCCGCCGCCGGCCTGCTCCTGGGCCGCACGGCCCCCGGCTTCGTCCGCCCGCTCGCCGTCCTGCCGACGCTCGCCGCTCTGGTGCTCGCCGTGCTCGTCGCCGTGCGCCAGGGCGGCGGCCGGGCCGTCGACGCCGCCACCGAACTCGCGCCCACCGGCTCGGTCCCCGTCGAGCTCGCCCTGCACGTCGACGGCTTCGCCGCCCTCGTCGCCGTCCTGGTCGGCCTCGTCGCCACCTGCGTGCAGATCTACTCGACGGGCTACCTCCGCGACGACCCGCGCTATCCCTCCTACGCCGCCCTCGTCTCCCTGTTCACCTCCGCGATGCTCCTCGTCGTCTACTCCGGCGACCTGATGGTGCTGCTGGTCGGCTGGGAGATCATGGGCATCTGCTCGTACTTCCTGGTCGGTCACTACTGGCAGACCCCCGAGGCGCGCGCCGCCTCCCTCAAGGCCTTCCTGGTCACCAAGCTCGGTGACGTCCCCTTCCTCATCGGTCTGCTCGCCCTTGCCACCGAGGCCGGGTCGTTCCGCATCACCCGCGTCCTCGGCGCGGTCGCGAGCGGCGGACTCGACCACCCCACACTGATCGCCCTGCTGCTCCTGGCCGGCGTGGCGGGCAAGTCCGCGCAGTTCCCGCTGCACACCTGGCTGCCCGACGCGATGGCGGGCCCCACGCCCGTCTCCGCGCTGATCCACGCCGCGACGATGGTCGCCGCCGGCGTCTACTTCGTCGCCCGGCTCCTTCCGGTCTTCGAGGCCTCGCGGGCCGCGCTGGTCGTCCTCGCCGTGATGGCCGCGGTCACGATGGCCGGCTCGGCGCTCGCCGCGCTCGCCCAGGACGACATCAAGCGCGTCCTCGCCTACTCGACGATCGGCCAGCTCGGCTACATGAGCGGCGCCCTCGCCGTCGGCGACCGCGGCGCCGCCGTCTTCCACCTCCTGTCCCACGGCGCCTTCAAGGCGCTGCTGTTCCTCGCGGCCGGTGTGATCATCCATGCGGCCGGCACCAACTCGCTGGCCGCCATGTCCCGCATGCGGAACCTGCGCGACCGCGTCCCCGACGCCTACTGGACGATGACCGTGGCGCTCCTCGCGCTCGCCGCGATCCCGCCGTTCAGCGGCTTCTTCTCCAAGGAGTCCGTCCTGGTCGCCGCCGAGCACGCCGCCACCGGCCACACCGAGCACGCCCCCGGCGCCGCGGGCTGGACCGTCCTCGTCGCCGGCCTGCTCACGGCCCTGCTCACCGCCGCGTACGCGATGCGCCTGTGGCTGCTGGCCTTCCGCGGGCGGGGCGCCGACGCCCCCGACCACGGCCGGCAGCCGGTGGCCATGAACACCGTGCTGTGGGTGCTCGCCGTCCCGTCCCTCGCCCTCGGCGGACTCGCCTACCGCCTGCTGCCCGACTGGTTCGACGGCCGCGACCTGACCCCGACCCTCACCACCTCCGTCCTCGGCACGGGCGTGGCCCTGGCCGGCGGCATCGTCACCTACGCGGCCTGGCGGCACACCACCGCGCTCACGGCCCGCGTCCCCCTGGGCGCCGTCGCGGCCCACCCCGAGGGCGACGCCGCCCGCGTCGAGGCCGAGGCCATCGCGAGCCACGAGCCCGCGTACGGCACCGTGGCCGCCGCGCCCGACCCGTCGGACCCGGCCCGGCTCCTGCTCGGCCCGCTGCACCGGCCCGCGGCCGCCGGCTTCCACCTGGACACCGTGTACACGGCCCTCTTCGTCCGCCCGGTCCGGGCCGGCGCGAGCCTCGTGAGGTTCCTCGACCGGGAGGTCGTCGAGACCTACGTGCGCGGCGCGGGAGCGCTGCCCCGCTGGCTCGGGGCCGCCGTACGGCGCGCCCAGACCGGCAACGTGCAGACCTATGTGAGCGCGCTGCTCGCCGGCACCGTCGTCCTGGCGGTCGCCGCCGTCCTCGTCGCCACGGGAGCGTGAGCAGGCGTGATCGATATCAGCGAGTCCGTGATGCAGTTCCTTCTGGCATTCGTCGTCGTCGGCCCGCTCCTCGGCGCGGCCGCCGCTCTCCTGCCGGCACCGCCCGGGCTGAAGGGGAAATCTCCCGAGCAGGCCGTGCTGCGGCACGGCGTGACCGTCACCGGCGCCGTCCTCGTCGCCGCGCTCGCCCTCGCGCTCGGCTTCGACCACGACCACCCGTCGAAGATGCAGGCCACCACGGACATCAGCTGGATCCCCGCACTCGACGTGCGGATCCACCTCGGCATCGACGGCATCTCCCTCCCCCTTCTGGTCCTGACCGCGCTGCTGACCTTCCTGAGCGCGCTCCACGCGTACTTCAAGATGCCCGCGGGCCCCAGCCCGAAGGCCTTCGTCCCGCTGCTGCTCCTCCTGGAGTCCGGCACGCTCGCCACGTTCGCCGTCCTCGACCTGCTGCTGTTCTTCCTGGCGTTCGAGACGGTGCTCATCCCGATGTACTTCCTCATCGCCCGCTGGGGCGGTGCGGGCCGGAGCCGGGCCGCGTGGCGGTTCATCCTCTACACGCTGCTCGGCTCCGTGGTCATGCTGCTCGGCCTGCTCCTGATCGGGCTGGAGGCGGGCACGTTCGACATGGTGGCACTCGCCACCGACAACGGCCGGTCACTGAGCGTGTCCGTGCAGGTCGTCGCCGTCCTGGCGATCGGGATCGGGCTCGCGGTCAAGACGCCGATGTGGCCGCTGCACAGCTGGCTGCCCGACGCCCACACCGCCGCGCCCACGGTCGGCTCGGTCCTGCTGGCCGGCGTCCTGCTGAAGATGGGCACGTACGGATTCGTCCGGATCCTCCTCCCCGTCGCACCGGACGGATTCCGCACCTTCGCGCCCTACCTCGCCGCCCTCGCCGTCGTCGGGATCGTCTACGGGTCCCTGGCCTGCCTGGCCCTCGCCCGGCGGGGCGCGAAGGGCGACCTCAAGCGCCTCATCGCCTACTCCTCCGTCGGCCACATGGGCTTCGTCCTGCTCGGCATCGCCACGATGACCCCGACCGGCGTGAACGGCGCCCTGTTCGCCAACATCGCCCACGGCCTCATCACCGGCCTGCTGTTCTTCCTGGTCGGCGGGGTGAAGGACCGCACCGGCACCACCGACCTCGACACCCTGGCCCTCCCCTCGCCCGGCCACCGCCCCCCGGCGGGCGGATCCGCCGCGCCGGGCCGCCCCCAGGAGGGCGCCGCCCTGTACGGCAGGGCCCCGCGCCTCGGCGGCCTGCTCGCCTTCGGCGCGGTCGCCTCCCTGGGCCTGCCGGGGCTGGGCGGGTTCTGGGGCGAGATGCTGGCCCTGTTCGGCGCGTTCGATCCGGCCGACGGCCTCAGCCGGCCCGCCTTCCTCGCCTTCATGGCGATCGCCGCCTTCGGCACCCTGCTGACGGCCGCGTACCTGCTGATCGTGGTCCGCCGCGTCTGCATGGGCGCCCTCCCGCCCGACGCGCCGAAACTCCCCGACGTCCGCGGCTACGAGTTCGCGGCCTGGACGCCGCTCGTCGCCCTCACCGTCGTCGCCGGGCTGTGGCCCAAGGTCCTCCTCGGCCTGACCGACCCGGCCGTGCAGCAGCTCCTCGCAGGAGGCACCCGATGAGCTCCCTGGCCCAGTCCGTGGTCCAGTCCGTCGACTGGCTCGCGATCGCGCCGCCCACCCTCGCCGCGGTCGTCGCACTCGTCGTCCTCGTCGCCGACCTCTTCGTCGGCGACCACCGCAAGGCGCTGCTGGGCTGGGTGTCGGTCGCCGGGCTCGCCGCCGCCACGCTCCTGCTGCTGCCCCTCCTGGACGGCGACCACGCCACCTTCTGCCTGACCGGCGACACCGGTGTCTGCAGCTACACGGCGGACCACTTCGCCCTGGTCGTCCAGCTCCTGGTCCTCGGCGGCGCCCTCCTGGCAGCCCTCCTGTCGGTCACCGCCCTGAAGGACGCCCGCGCGGGCCTCCCCGAGGGGGAGTTCTGGTTCCTGCTGCTGTCCTCCGCCGCCGGCGCCGCCCTGCTGCCCGCCTCCCGCGACCTGGCGACCCTCGTCGTCGCCCTGGAGGTCGCCTCCCTGCCCGCCTTCGCCCTGGTCGGCCTCCGCCACGGCGACCGGCGCTCCTCCGAGGCCGCCCTGAAGTTCTTCCTGTCCTCGGTCACCGCCACCGCGGTCAGCCTCATGGGCATCAGCTTCGTGTACGCCTCCACCGGCACCCTCCACCTCACCCGGGTCGCCGACCGGATCCAGGACGTCGACGGGCAGCTCCTCACCCTCGCCCAGACCGGCGTCGTCCTCACCCTCGTCGGCTTCGCCTTCAAGACGGCCGCCGTGCCGTTCCACTTCTGGGTGCCGGACACCTATGTGGGAGCGCCCCTGCCGATCGCCGCCTACCTGTCGGTCATCGGCAAGGCGGTCGGCTTCTCCGGCCTGATCCTCGTCACGGTGGTCGCCCTCCCGTCGTACGCCGACGTCTGGGGTCCGGCGCTCGCCGTGCTGGCCGCCCTCACCATGACCGTCGGCAACGCCGGCGCGCTGCGGCAGCAGGGCACGCGCGCGCACAGCGCGGTCCGGCTGCTGGCCTGGTCGTCCGTCGGCCAGGCCGGCTACCTCCTGGTGCCGATCGCCGCCGCCGCGTACACCGACGACGTCCGGCGGCCGATCGGCTCCACCGTGGCCTACGCCCTCATGTACGGCGCCGTGAACCTCGGCGCCTTCGCGGTGGCCGCGCTCGTCGGCCGTACGAAGTCCCTCAACCGCGTCACCGACTACCGCGGCCTGTACGCCACCAACCCGCTGACCGCCCTGCTCCTGGCGTTCTTCCTGCTCTGCCTCGCCGGGCTGCCGCCGGGCGTCATCGGCCTCTTCGCGAAGGTCACCGTCTTCTCCGCGGCCGTCGACGCGGGCCTCGGCTGGCTCGCCGTGGTCATGGCCGTCAACGTCGTCATCGCGCTGTTCTACTACCTCCAGTGGACGGCCCTGCTGTTCCGCGCCCCGCAGGGCACGCCCGAGAAGCACCACGTCCCGGCGCCCCTGACCGCCGCGCTCACCGTGACCGCGGTCCTCGGCGTCGTCCTGTCCGGGGCGCCCCAGCTGGTGCTGCGGTTCGCCGGCACCGGGCTCTTCTAACGACCGGCACCGGGCTCCTGCGCACCGCGGCCGCTCCCGGCACACGCGCGGGGGACACCCGGCCTCCCTCGCGCGCGTGCCGCATCCGCCCCCGCCCGTCCGGACGGCCCCCGCGCGCCGCCGTACGCACGAGGGAACTGGTGGCCTCCGCCTCGCGTTGACCAGTACGGGAGGGACCACTGGACGTGACACCGCGGCACCAGTGGCATCGGAGACCAGGAAGCACCATCGGGCAAGCAAAGGGTTCCCCCGCTGCACCATTTGGAGGGCGTACCGTGCACCGCCGGCACAACGGGCTCAGGACCGCAGTACTCCTCGGGGGACTGTCCGCACTCATCGTCGTCATCGGCAGCTTCTTCGGCCGAGCGGGGCTCGTCGTCGCCGTCCTGGTCGCCCTCGGCACGAACGCCTACGCGTACTGGAACAGCGACAAGCTGGCGCTACGCGCGATGCGCGCCCGCCCGGTGAGCGAGTTCGAGGCCCCCGGGCTGTACCGGATGGTCCGCGAGCTCTCCACCCAGGCCCGCCAGCCCATGCCGCGCCTGTACATCTCCCCGACGGAGGCGCCGAACGCGTTCGCCACCGGCCGCAACCCGCGCAACGCCGCCGTGTGCTGCACCGACGGCATCCTGCGCATGCTGGACGAGCGCGAGCTGCGCGGCGTCATCGGCCACGAGCTCAGCCATGTCTACAACCGCGACATCCTGATCTCGTCGGTCGCCGGAGCTCTCGCCTCCGTGATCATGTTCCTGGTCAACTTCGCCTGGCTGATCCCGATCGGCCGCTCCGACGACGACGACGGCCCCGGCCTCCTCGGCATGTTGCTGATCATGATCCTGGGCCCGCTCGCCGCCACCCTCATCCAGCTCGCCGTCAGCCGCTCCCGGGAGTACGAGGCGGACGCCTCCGGCGCCCGGCTCACGGGCGACCCGCTGGCCCTGGCCAGCGCCCTGCGCAAGCTCGAACTCGGCACCAGGCAGCTCCCGCTGCCGCCCGAGCCCCGCATCGAGACCGCCAGCCACATGATGATCGCGCACCCGTTCCGCCCGGACCGGGGGCTGTCGAAGATGTTCGCCACGCACCCGCCGATGGCGGACCGCATCGACCGGCTCGAGAAAATGGCAGGTCACCACCGGTGAAGACCATCCTGAACGTCATATGGCTCGTCCTGAGCGGCTGCTGGCTGTTCCTCGCCTACCTGTTCGCGGGCGTGCTGCTGTGCCTCACCGTCATCGGCATCCCCTTCGGCCTCGCCGCCTTCCGCATCGGCGTCTACGCCCTGTGGCCCTTCGGGTACACCACGGTCGAGCGCCGTGACGCGGGCGCGCCCTCGTGCGTCGGCAACGTCCTGTGGCTCCTCCTCGCCGGCTGGTGGCTGGCCCTCGGCCACGTCGTCACCGGCATCGCGCTCTGCGTCACGATCATCGGCATCCCTCTCGGCATCGCCAACTTCAAGCTGATCCCGGTCTCGCTGCTCCCGCTCGGCCGCGAGATCATCCGCACTGACCAGCCGTTCGCGGCCCGCTGACCGTACGGGGCCGCCGATGGTTCCCCCGGCGGTCCCTCCCCGCCCGGGCACAGCGTGGCCACGGACGCTCCACCGGCCCGGTCGGCCCGCCCGTTCTCCACAGGCCCGGGGTTGTCCACAGGCGGGCCCGGCTGTCAGCGGCGGCCTGCATGATGAACCCATGACCGAGAGCGAGCAATTGCTGGCACGGGTGGCGGCCAAGGCCCGCGACACCCGCCCCTGGGGCTGGACTTCCCTTCCCGCGCCTGTCGACACGGCCGCGTTGGCCCGCGCCGAGGCCGCCCTGGGCTTCGCCCTGCCCCCACTGCTCGCCGAGCTCTACCTGCGGATAGGGGACGGCGGATTCGGCCCGGAGTACGGCCTGCTGCCCCTCCTCGACAGCCCTCCCTCCGGTGAGCCCGCCGCCGTCCCGCACTACCTCGCCCGCCGCGAGAGTGGCCGCAAGGACCCCGACTGGCCCTGGCCCGAGGGCGTACTGCCGATATCCCACTGGGGCTGTGCGATGTACGCGTGCGTGGACTGCCGCTCCCCGCAGGCCACCGTCCTGCTCTTCGACCCCAACCCGGGTGACCCCGGCCACGCCTGGTTCGTCGACGCGCCCGGCCTGGAGGACTGGCTGCGTGCGTGGGTGGACGGCACGGGCTGGTACGAGGAGACGAACGAGGACGCGGAGATGGCGCTCTGGACCGACTTCCTCATACGCGCAAAACCACCGACCGCACCAGACGCCCGCCGGCGCCCCGAGACCACCTGAGAGCCGAGGAACAGCGGACCCGGGACAGCAGCCCGGCCACAGTCCCCCCGCTGCACACACGAGGCCACCGGCCGGCGGCCGGTGCCACCCGGCCGACATCCCATACCCGGTGGGCCGATGGGCGATCACTGATCCCCGGCAGCGGTGCACAGCCGACCGCCCGAGGCCCACGCGCCGGGCGGAACTACCGCGACGCCGCCCACCGCCGCGCCCCGTACGCGCCCACGCCCACCGCCAGCACACCCGCGCCCACGGCCACCGACACCACCGGAAGGGAAACCGCCATCACCACACTCCCGACCAGCCCCATCGCCGGCACGAGACGGGCCGCCGCAGCCGGGGACAGCGTCCAGGCCGACGCGTTGGCCACCGCGTAGTAGACCAGCACACCGAAGGAGGAGAACCCGATGGCGTCCCGCACGTCCACCGTGGCGGCCAGGACCGCGACCACCGCGCCCACGGCCAGCTCCGCACGGTGCGGCACCTGGAAGCGGGGATGCACCGCGGCCAGCGCGCCGGGCAGATGACCGTCACGCGCCATCGCCAGTGCCGTCCGCGACACACCCAGGATCAGGGCCAGGAGCGAGCCGAGCGCGGCCACGGCGGCACCCGCCCGCACCACCGGCGCCAGCCCCGGCACCCCCGCCGCACGCACGGCGTCGGCCAGCGGAGCGGCGGCATCCCCGAGACCGTCCGACCCCAGCACGGAAAGGACGGCCACGGCCACGCCCGCGTACACGGCGAGCGCGACACCCAGGGCCAGCGGGATCGCGCGGGGGATGGTGCGCGCGGGATCCCGCACCTCCTCGCCGAGGGTCGCGATCCGCGCGTACCCGGCGAACGCGAAGAACAGCAGACCCGCCGCCTGCAGCACTCCGCCGACGCCTCCCGAGGCCCCGATGTCCAGGCGCCCGGCAGCGGACCGGCCGGACCCCAGGCACACCACCACCACGGAAGCGAGGACAGCCAGGACCACCGCCACGATCGCCCGCGTCAGCCAGGCGGACTTCTGGACGCCGCCGTAGTTCACCGCGGTCAGCACCACCACGGCCGCGACCGCCACCACGTGCGCCCGGTCCGGCCAGACGTATGCGCCCACGGCCAGCGCCATCGCCGCACAGGAGGCCGTCTTCCCGACCACGAACGACCAGCCCGCGAGATACCCCCAGAACTCCCCGAGCCGCTCACGCCCGTACACGTACGTACCGCCCGAGACCGGATACAGGGCGGCCAGCCGCGCCGACGAGGTGGCGTTGCAATAGGCGACCACCGCGGCGACCGCGAGCCCGAGCAGCAGCCCGGACCCGGCCGCGTGCGCCGCCGGCGCGAGGGCGACGAAGACCCCGGCCCCCACCATCGAGCCCAGGCCGATCACCACGGCGTCACCCACCCCCAGGGTGCGCCGCAGTCCGGAGTCGGAAAGCGCCATGGGCCGCACCCTACCGACCGGCGCAACCACCGGGTGTGCCCCGAACGTCCTCACCACCACGACAGCATGAACACGTGACCGGTCCACCGCACACCGCACACCGCACGAGCACAGCCTGCCCGGGCGGGACCACAGCGCCGGGACAGCGCGAGCACGACAGGAAAGGGCAGGGTGACGGCATGACCATCATCAGCTGGATCGTCCTCGGACTGCTGGCCGGAGCCATCGCCAAGTTCCTGCTGCCGGGCCGCGACCCGGGCGGGCTCATCGGTACGACCCTGATCGGCATCGCGGGCGCGTTCGTCGGGGGCTGGATATCGGCCCGCTGGATGGACCGCCCGATCACCGAGGATTTCTACGACGGCGCCACGTGGGCCGCGGCGATCGGCGGCTCCCTCGTCCTGCTGATCGTCTACCGGATCCTGTTCGGCAACTCACGCGACTGAGCACCCCCGGGCCGCTCCCGGACCGCGGCCGGCAAGCGGAAGAGGCGGGCACCACCAGGCGCCCGCCCCCTCCACACGACGTCGCACCGGACGCCGGATCAGCACGTCACCGGTCGCCGATCAGCGCCTCACCGGTAGTTCACGAACTGCATCGCGAAGTCGAAGTCCTTGCCCTTCAGCAGGGCGATCACGGCCTGCAGGTCGTCGCGGCTCTTGGAGCTGACCCGCAGTTCCTCCCCCTGCACCTGGGCCTTCACGCCCTTCGGGCCCTCGTCACGGATGATCTTCGCCACCTTCTTCGCGTTCTCCTGGGAGATGCCCTCCTTGATCGACGCGAAGATCTTGTACTCCTTGCCGGAGAGCTGGGGCTCGCCCGCGTCCAGAGCCTTCAGCGAGATGCCGCGCTTGATCAGCTTGGACTGGAAGACGTCGAGGACAGCCTTCACCCGGTCCTCGGAGTTCGCCTCCATGAGGATCTTCTCGCCGGACCATGAGATCGAGGCACCCACGCCCTTGAAGTCGTAGCGCTGCGAGATCTCCTTGGCGGCCTGGTTGAGGGCGTTGTCGACCTCCTGCCGCTCGACCTTCGAGACGATGTCGAAACTGGAGTCGGCCATGTCCTGTGGCTCCTTGTATCGGGGTGCGTATCGGGGTGCGTACCGGGTACGCACCGGCGTTCGTCGGCGGCCGCCGATCCCGGCAACGGTCCCGGGCCGCATCCGGACAAGCCTAGCCACCCCCTGCCCTCCGGGCGCCGATCAATCAGGTGGCGGAGCACCCCTCCCCATCGGGTATTGTTTACGTCGTTGCCACGGAGCACCGCCGAAAGGCGGTTCGAAGGGCAGCAACCCCGGCGGTGTGCCCGAGCGGCCAAAGGGAGCAGACTGTAAATCTGCCGGCTCAGCCTTCCTAGGTTCGAATCCTAGCGCCGCCACACTGGGGAAGACCCCCTCCGAACTGCGGAGACGCAGAGCGGAGGGGGTTTCTTCGTGTTCGCGTGCGCTGATTCGAGCGAAGAGCGAAGGCGCGGTCAGGGGCCTCCGGAGAGGGGAGCCCGGAAGTGATCCCGCTCACGGCGAATGGTCCGGCAGCGCCGACGATCTCAGCGACAGCGACAGCGACGCCGACAGCGACGGCCACACCGCGGCCACATCGACCGGCAAGGCGACATCGACCGGCAACAGGTACCGGCACGGTGACCGCCCGCCCGACTGTCGCCGGTGGGGGCGACGACCGCGGCCGGGACACCGGTGACCTCGACGCGGCGGCAGGCGTCGGCTGGAAAACGCGGGAGGGGCAGCACAGGCGCGGCGGGCAGGGCGACGATCCGCCGGGAGGGCGCCGGAGGGGGACGGGGCGCCCGCCCGCGGGTGGCGCGAGACGTCCCGGACACGTCCCGAGAGTGTGCACGGCTCCCCAGCGGATCGGCCGGCGCAGGACGGACGGATGCGGCGCGGCGCCGGGAACGCCGGGAGGAAACCGCCGTACACATGCCTGAACGTGCCGGGACCCGGCATCGGGGAACCGATCCTGCCGCACTGATGGCGTTTTCCGGGGGAACGGGTTACGACAGGGACGACCGCCCGCTACGGGCGATGACCACCGTTCTTCCGGGGGACCGGCATGGCATCGGACCCGAAGTCTCCGGGGCGTACCGCACGTCTCCGGAAGCCGGCCGGCGTCGAGGCGCTGACCGGCGTCGATCCGGTCCGGCCGGCGGACCGGAACCCGCGGCGGGTGTGGTACACGGCCTACGGTTCCAACACGCACCCGGACCGCCTGGCCTGCTACGTCAAGGGCGGCCGACTGCCCGGAACCACGCGGGAGCACCCGGGCTGCCGAGACCCGCGGATGCCCTCACGATGCCTCCCGATCGAGCTGAACGGTGCCGTGTACTTCGCCACGGAGTCGCCGGTGTGGGGAGGCGGCCGGGCGTTCTACGATCCGTACGCGGACGGGCGGGTGCCGGCGCGGGGGTATCCGGTCTCCGCCGCTCAGTTCTCCGACATCGCCGCCCAGGAGATGTACCGGGCCCCTGGCAGGTCCCTCGACCTGGCCGAGGTGATCACGGACGGCCGGGCGGTGCTGGGCGAGGGGCGTTACGAGACGCTGATCTGTGCCGGGCGGATCGAGGAACTGCCCGTCCTCACCTTCACCGCGCCGTGGCGCATGACCGACGTGCCGTGGAACCCGCCGTCGGCGGCGTACGTGCGCTACCTGGCCTCCGGCCTGCTGTCCGCGGGCGTCTGGGACCTGGAGGCGGTCGCTTCGTACCTCGCCGCGTGTCCCGGGGCGGCCGGCCACTGGTCGGTGCGGGCCGTGACCGAGCTGATGGGCGACGGCGCGCACGGCGGCTGAGGCGAGGAGCGCGGCCACCCCGACCCCGGCCGGGGCCGACCCTCCGGCCGGCCGCCCACCCCCGGAACTTCCCCGGACAGGGCACTCGGGTCCGGCGTGTCGCGTCTCGGGCGCGCGTTCTTCCACAGACCGTCCCCTTTCCCGCCCGTGGGTCCCGCCCCTGAGCCGCGCCCGTAGGTCCTGCCCCTGAGCGGCCTGGTCGCCGTGTCCGGACCCGGCGATCCGCGATCCGCGATCCAGGTCCCGCGTTCCGGTGATCCGCGTTCCGGTGGTCCGCGTCCGCCGCCGCCCGGGGGAACGCCCGTGCCGCGGCCCTTCCGCCGGATGGCGTCACCCGGCCCCGGCAGCCCCGGCAGCCCCGGCAGCCCCGGCAGCCCCGGCAACCCCGGCGGCTCAGCGGGCCCGGGCCGCCCTTCCGCGGCGCGGCGGCACCCGGCGGGCGCGCGGCACACTGGCGTCATGACCAGCCGCCGCAGACAGTGTCCCGAGTGCCGCCGTGAAATCGCCGTCGTGGCCGGGCGGTTCGCGCGCCACGACCCGCCCGGCGCCCGGGGGAGCGGGGAGCTGATTTCCTGCCCGGGCTCCCGCCGGACGGCTCGACTCGGCGCGGCCCAGCCGTCGTTGGACGGGTACGTGGTCCCCGACTTCCCCGGCCAGCTCCCCCTGTTCTAGAACGCCACCAGGGCTCCGCCCAGGGGCCCGTCCAAGGCCCCGACGCCCTCGGGCCGCCAAGCCCTCCACGCCGCCGTCCGGCACGTTCGGCCGGGCCGCGTCCGGTACCGGCGGGCGGGGGACGAAAGCGCCCCCCGTCAGCCGGGAAGACCCTGTACGTCCGCCGCGGCGGCGTCTCCCGTGCCGCTGTGGCTCCCGGTGGCCGAGATCAGTTCCCGGCCACCGACTTCACCGCCACCGACACCGGGGTCGATCCGCTGATCAGCTCCAGCGTCAGCCCGGCCGTCGCCGGGGTGTCGACCAACTCCGCCAGCACGGCGGCCACGTCGTCCCGCGGGACCGGGCCGCGGCCCGTGTGCGCCGCCAGGCGTACGAGGCCGGTGCCCGCGTCGTCCGTCAGCTGGCCGGGACGCAGGATCGTCCAGTCCAGCGCGTCCAGCGCACGCACGTACGCGTCGGCCTCGCCCTTGGCGCGCAGGTAGACGTCGAAGATCTCGTCCCCCTGGTGCGCCGGGTCCGCGCCCATCGACGACACGATCACGAAGCGCCGCACGCCCGCCCGGACCGCCGCGTCCGCGAACAGGATCGCCGCGGCCTTGTCCACCGTGTCCTTGCGGGCCGCGCCGCTGCCGGGGCCGGCGCCCGCCGCGAAGACCGCCGCGTCCGCGCCCCGCAACCGCTCGGCGACTTCCTCGACCGAGGCCGACTCCAGGTCGAGCACGACCGGTTCGGCACCGGCTTCCCGCAGGTCGTCGGCCTGTTCGGGTTTCCGGATGAGTCCCTCGACCGCTTCTCCGCGCGCGGCGAGCAGCCGCTCCAGCCGCAGCGCGATCTGACCATGACCACCAGCGATGACAATGCGCATGTCTTCGACCGTACGCCCGCGGGACCGCGTTCGCCGCACGGCTCCGGCCGCGTCCCACCCGGCCCGGGGAAGCGGCAGGCGGCACCACGGCTGCCGAGCGGCCGGCGAGCCGGGCGGCCTCATTCCGCCTCCCCCCGCCCCTGCCGCGGCAACCCGGCTTCCCCCGTCACCGGCGAGTCGCAGAACTCCCGTACCGCGCTCGTCCGCGCCACCACGCGCCCCCGGTGCACCACCACCCGGCTGTACGCCGACGACAGCGCCCCCGCCAGCCGTTCCGCGCGCACCGCCAGCAACTCGGCCGGGAAACCCGCCTCCACCCGCACCTCGGGCAGTCCCAGCACCGCCCGCGCCGACGCGCCCACCGTGTCGTAGGCGTCCTCCGGCCGCAGCCCGTGCCGCGAGGCCAGCAGGTACGCCGTGTCCAGCGGGTCCCCGCGCCCCACCGGGTTCGCCGCGTCCCGCAGCGCCCCGCTCCCCGCGGCGACCCGCACCCCGGCCGCCCGCAGCAGCCGTACCGGTGCCGTGCCGCGGCGGTCGACGCCCGCGCAGCCGCCCTGCGGCAGGCACACCACCGTCACCCCGGCCGCCGCCAGCCGGTCCGCGGCCCGGGACGCCGCCTCCGCGGGCAGCCGGCCGAGGCCGCCGCACGGACCCAGCGCCACCCCGGGACGCAGCCCGCCCGCCATCGCCGCGAGCCGGGCCAGCCGCCCCGGATCGGCGGCGTCCGTGTGCAGGTCGACCGGGCGGCCGTGCTCGCCGGCGACCTCCAGGACGGCCTCCACGTGACCGGTCGGGTCGGGATCCAGGTCCGGGCAGCCGCCCACCACGCAGGCGCCCATCCGCAGCGCCTCCCGCAGCATCGCCAGCCCGTCGGCGCCGGCCACCCCGGTCAGCACCCGCGGCACCGCCACCGCCGACAGCTCGGTCAGCCCGCGCAGCGCCCGCCGCGCCCGCAGCACGGCGGCCAGCGCGCCCAGCCCCTCGACGTCCCCCACGCGCACGTGCGCCCGCAGCGCGGTCGCCCCGTGCCCGAGCTGCAGCAGCGCCGCCTCCGTGGCCCGGCGCTGGACGTCCTCGGCGGCGCACGGGACCGGGCCGCCGGCGTCGGCCGACAGCGCGGTGTCGGCGTGCGCGTGCGGTTCGGCCGGGGCCGGCAGGAGCAGGTAGCCGGTGAGGTCCACGCGCGTGCCCGCGAAGGCGCCGGCCGCGGCCAGGCTGCCGGCCGTGCCGACCGCCTCGATGCGCCCGCCGCCCAGCCGTACGTCCACGGTCCTGCCGTCGGTGAGCCGTGCCCCGCACAGCAGCAGCGGGGCCGGGTCGGCCGGGTCCGGTACGGGCGACGAGGGGGGTGGCGGCTGCGGCCGGCTGTCGGGCATCGCGGTCCTCGGGTGCGGGGCTGCGCAGGGGGACGCAAGATCACGCAGAGCGGGTCGAGCCTAGGACGGTGATCGGTCCCCGGCGGGCAGGAGCGCAATAGTCGTACCGGTGTGGTCCGCCGTGCGGGCGACCGCGCGGGGGCTGCGGGGCGTCCGGGAAAGCCTCCGGAGCGGGGAGCGGACGGGCGCCGCGGAACGGATTTGGGCGAACGGCGGCGGAGCGTGTAATGTCTTCATCGCTCGCCCCAATAGCTCAGTCGGCAGAGCGTCTCCATGGTAAGGAGAAGGTCAACGGTTCGATTCCGTTTTGGGGCTCTGGTGTGAGAGGTTCCCGCCGCGAGGCGGGGCCCGATCGCATCGAAGCGGTGTAGCTCAGTCGGTAGAGCAAGCGGCTCATAATCGCTGTGTCACCGGTTCAAGTCCGGTCACCGCTACTCACAGTAGCCGATTGTGGGGTCGGTCCTTCGATCGGCTACTCTTCTTGCGTTAAATCAGTCCACCCGTTCGTCAAGGAGCACTCACGTGGCTGCCACCGACGTCCGCCCGAAGATCACGCTGGCCTGCGTGGAGTGCAAGGAGCGGAACTACATCACCAAGAAGAACCGGCGTAACAACCCGGACCGTCTTGAGATGAAGAAGCACTGCCCGCGTTGCAACGCGCACACCGCGCACCGCGAAACGCGATAAAACAGGCTCGTACGCGAGGCCGTCCCCGTCAAGCCGGGGGCGGCCTCGCGTCGTTTCCGGCCCACCGGCCGGCCGAGGACCTCAGGGGCTTCGTTATCGGGCCCCTACAGCGTGCGCCACCGGTCTCTATCGGGATCCGGCTGGAGAGCACCGGCGGTCGCCGTGGAGGATCACCGGGGAGGGACTTTCCCGTTCCTTGCCGAGGCCGCTCGTCACAGAGGTCGTCCGTGCGCCGCTCGACGACCGCCGACACTTGGAGGTGCCGCGCCCATGGCGCTCGACCAGTCCTTCGTGGGGCGGACCTATCCGCCCACCGCGCCCTACGAGGTGGGCCGGGAGAAGATCCGCGAGTTCGCGGAGGCGGTGGGGGACACCAACCCGGCGTACACGGACGTGGAGGCCGCCAAGGCGCTCGGCCACCCCGATGTGATCGCACCCCCGACCTTCGTGTTCTCCATCACCTTCCGGGCCGCCGGACAGGTCGTCGAGGACCCGCAGCTCGGCCTGGACTACAGCCGGGTCGTGCACGGCGACCAGAGGTTCGCCTACACGCGCCCGGTGCGCGCCGGCGACCGGCTCACGGTCACCTCGACCATCGAGACGATCAGGTCCATGGCCGGCAACGACATCCTGGACATCCGCGGCGAGGTCCACGACGAGGCCGGCGAGCACGTCGTGACCGCCTGGACCAAGCTCGTGGCCCGTGCGGCCGAGGAGGCGTGAACACACCATGACGGCGAAGATCGCGTACGCCGACGTCGAGGTCGGCACCGAACTGCCCGCGCGGACGTTCCCCGTGACCCGCGCCACTCTCGTGAAGTACGCGGGCGCCTCCGGCGACTTCAACCCGATCCACTGGAACGAGAAGTTCGCCAGGGAGGTCGGCCTGCCGGACGTCATCGCGCACGGCATGTTCACCATGGCCGAGGCGATCCGCGTGGTCACCGACTGGACCGGCGACCCCGGCGCGGTCGTCGAGTACGGCGTCCGCTTCACCAAGCCCGTCGTCGTCCCCAACGACGACCGGGGCGCCGTCATCGAGGTCGGCGGCAGGGTCGCGGCCAAGCTCGACGACCACACCGTCCGCGTGGACCTGACGGCGACCAGCGGCGGACAGAAGGTGCTGGGCATGGCACGGGCGGTCGTGCGGCTGGCCTGAGCGGGCGGCCGGATGCGCGCGTGCGAGGGCGTCGCGCGCGTGCAACTAGTCTTGGGCGCGTGCAGGAACTCCACGACGCCCCCCTCGCCCCGCTCACCACCTTCCGGCTGGGCGGCCCCGCGACCCGGCTGCTCACCGCCACCACCGACGACGAGGTGATCGCCGCCGTCCGCGAGGCCGACGACAGCGGCACGCCCCTGTTGCTCATCGGCGGCGGATCCAACCTGGTCATCGGCGACAAGGGCTTCGACGGCACCGCACTCGTCATCGCGACGAAGGGCTTCTCCCTCGACGGCACCGAGCTGGAACTGGCCGCCGGCGAGGTGTGGACCGACGCCGTCGCCCGCACGGTCGAGGCCGGACTCGCCGGCGTCGAATGCCTCGCCGGCATCCCCGGATCGGCGGGCGCCACCCCCATCCAGAACGTCGGCGCGTACGGCCAGGAGGTCTCCGCCACGATCACCGAGGTGATCGCCTACGACCGCAAGGCCCGCGCGACGGTCGCCCTCGCCAACGCCGACTGCGCCTTCGCCTACCGCCACAGCCGCTTCAAGGCCGACCCCGAGCGGTACGTCGTGCTGCGCGTCCGCTTCGCGCTGGAGGACGCCGGCGGGCTCTCGGCCCCCCTCCGGTACGCCGAGACGGCCCGCGCCCTCGGCGTCCGGCCCGGCGACCGCGTGCCGCTGGCCGACGCCCGCGACACGGTCCTGAAGCTGCGCGCCGGCAAGGGCATGGTCCTGGACCCGGAGGACCACGACACCTGGTCGGCGGGGTCCTTCTTCACCAACCCGATTCTCACCGACGCCGAGTTCGCCGTCTTCCGCGCGCGCGTGCGGGAGCGGCTCGGCGACGGCGTGGAACCGCCCGCCTACCCGGCGGGGGAGGGGCGCACCAAGACCTCCGCGGCCTGGCTGATCGACAAGGCCGGCTTCCCCAAGGGCTACGGCACCGGCCCCGCCCGCATCTCCACCAAGCACACGCTCGCCCTGACCAACCGGGGCGGGGCGACCACGGAGGACCTGCTCGCCCTGGCCCGCGAGGTCGTCGCCGGCGTCCGCGAGGCCTTCGGCGTCACCCTGGTCAACGAGCCGGTGACGGTCGGCGTGAGCCTGTAGCCGGTCCCCGCGCGCCCGTCGGAGGACCCGTCAGTACGCCACTCCCACGCCCTGCCGCACCGTCGCCGCGTCGTCGGTCATCGCCAGCATGGCGTGAGCCACGTCGGCGCGCCCGATGAAGCGCCCCTTGGGCGGGAACCCGCCGACGACCGTCCGGTACACCCCGCTGACCGGCTTGTTCTGCAGCCGCGGCGGCCGTACGACCGTCCAGTCCGTGGCGCTGCGGGCGATGTCGGCCTCCATCTGCCGCAGATCCGCGTAGACGTCCTTCAGGACCGCGGAGACGAGGGAGCGCACGGCGCGGTCCAGCGGCCCGTCCTGAGCCGGCGCGGGACCCACCGGCGCCGCGCTCACCACCAGCAGCCGCCGTACCCCCGCCGGCTCCATCGCGTCCAGCACCGTCCGGGTCAGCCGGGCCGCCACCCCGGCGTCCTTCCGGCTGCGGGCGCCGAGCCCGGACAGCACCGCGTCCCGGCCGGCCACCGCCGGGCGCACCGCCGCCGGGTCGTCCAGCTCGGCCCGGAACACCTCCAGGCCCGCGCCGGTCACCGTGAGCCGCGCGGGATCCCGTACCACCGCCGTGACCTCGTGCCCGGCGCCGAGCGCCTGCCGGACGATCTCCTGACCGATGCCTCCCGTGGCGCCGAACACCGTGAGCCGCATGACGTTCCCCTGTCCGCTCGGGTGGGTGAGTGCTTACTCACTCCGGTGTCCCCTATAGTGAGTAAGCACTCACTCACCGTCAAGCCCGGTTGGAGCAGCCATGCGGTCACCGGCCCTCAAGCCGGCCCGGGAGCGCGTCCTGGACGCCGCCCACCACCTGATGAGCACCGTCGGACTCGCCCGCACCACCACCAAGGAGATCGCCCGGGAGGCCGGCTGCTCCGAGGCCGCGCTCTACAAGCACTTCGCGAGCAAGGAGGAGCTGTTCATCAGCGTCCTGGCCGAACGCCTGCCGCAACTGGCGCCGCTGCTGCACGGCCTGGCCGCCGAGCCGGGGCGGCACACGCTCGCGGAGAACCTCACCGAGATCGCCCGCCAGGCCGCCCTCTTCTACGAGCAGAGCTTCCCGATCGCGGCCTCGCTGTACGCCGAGACCCAGCTCAGACGGCGGCACGACGACGCGATGCGGGAGGTGGGCAAGGGGCCGCACCTGCCCATCGAGGGGCTCGCCGCGTACCTGCGGGCGGAACAGGCCGCGGGACGGGTCAGCGCCGACGCCGACCCCTTCGCGGCGGCCTCGCTGCTGATCGGGGCGTGCGCGCAACGGGCCTTCGCGTACGACGCCGCGCCCGGCGGACGCCCCCCGGTGGACGACTTCGCCCGCCGCCTCGTCCGCACGCTGCTGAGCGGGATCTCCGCCGCCGACGACCGGACGTGACGGCCGCCGGGCGCACGGCGCGGGGCGCCCGTACGCGGCCGGGGCCGCGCCGCGGCACGCCGCCGCCCCAGGCGGTGGCCCGCCTCAGGCGACCGGGGCGCCGAGCCAGGCGTCGACGCCCTCCAGCAGCTTCGTCTTGACGTCCTCCGGGGCCACCGACGCCCGCACCGACTGCCGGGCCAGTTCCGCCAGTTCCGCGTCCGTGAACCCGTGATGCCGGCGCGCGATCTCGTACTGCGCCGCCAGCCGCGAGCCGAACAGCAGCGGGTCGTCCGCGCCCAGCGCCATCGGCACGCCCGCCTCGAACAGTGTCCGCAGCGGCACGTCCTCCGGCTTCTCGTACACGCCGAGCGCCACGTTCGACGCCGGGCACACCTCGCAGGTCACCTGCCGGTCCGCGAGCCGCTTCAGCAGCCGCGGGTCCTCCGCCGCGCGCACCCCGTGCCCGATCCGGTCCGCCTCCAGGTCGTCCAGGCAGTCCCGCACCGACGCCGGGCCGGTCAGCTCGCCCCCGTGCGGCGCCGACAGCAGCCCGCCCTCCCGCGCGATCGCGAACGCCCGGTCGAAGTCCCGGGCCATCCCGCGCCGTTCGTCGTTCGACAGCCCGAAGCCGACCACGCCCCGGTCCGCGTACCGCACCGCCAGCCGGGCCAGCGTGCGCGCGTCCAGCGGGTGCCTCATCCGGTTCGCCGCCACCAGCACCCGCATCCCGAGCCCGGTCTCCCGCGTCGCGGTCTCCACCGCGTCCAGGATGATCTCCAGCGCCGGGATCAGCCCGCCCAGGCGGGGGGCGTACGAGGTCGGATCGACCTGGATCTCCAGCCAGCCCGAGCCGTCCTTGATGTCCTCCTCCGCGGCCTCGCGCACCAGCCGCCGGATGTCCTCCGGCTCCCGCAGGCACGAGCGTGCCGCGTCGTACAGCCGCTGGAAGCGGAACCAGCCCCGCTCGTCCGTCGCCCGCAGCCGCGGCGGTTCCCCGCTCGTCAGCGCCTCGGCCAGCGTCTCGGGCAGGCGCACGCCGTACTTGTCGGCCAGCTCCAGCAGGGTGGCGGGCCGCATCGACCCGGTGAAGTGCAGGTGCAGATGGGCCTTCGGCAGCTCAGAGAGATCACGTACACGCTCCATTCCCAGATCCTGCCGCACGTCCCCGGCGTCCCGGTAGCGCCTTCCCCGTTCGTGGTCTTGCCCGCACACACGTCAGAGGGCCCGTCCCAGGAACGTTCCCAGGACGGGCCCTCCCGGCGGACGTCAGTCCCTGGCCTCCGCCAGCAGCTTCTGGATCCGGCTCACGCCCTCGACGAGGTCCTCGTCGCCCAGCGCGTACGACAGCCGCAGGTACCCCGGCGTGCCGAACGCCTCGCCGGGCACCACCGCGACCTCGGCCTCCTCCAGGATCAGCGCGGCCAGCTCCACGGTGTCCCGCGGACGCCTGCCGCGGATCTCCTTGCCGAGCAGCGCCTTCACCGACGGGTAGGCGTAGAACGCGCCCTCGGGCTCCGGGCAGACCACGCCGTCGATCTCGTTCAGCATCCGCACGATGGTCCTGCGGCGCCGGTCGAAGGCCTCCCGCATCCTCTCGACCGCGCTCAGATCGCCGGACACCGCGGCCAGCGCCGCCGCCTGCGCCACGTTGGACACGTTCGACGTCGCGTGCGACTGGAGGTTGGTCGCGGCCTTCACCACGTCCTTGGGGCCGATGACCCAGCCGACCCGCCAGCCCGTCATGGCGTACGTCTTCGCCACGCCGTTGACGACGATGCACTTGTCGCGCAGCTCCGGCAGGAGCGCGGGCAGGGACGTGAACGCCGCGTCCCCGTACACCAGGTGCTCGTAGATCTCGTCCGTCAGGACCCACAGCCCGTGCTCCACGGCCCACCGGCCGATCGCCTCGGCCTGCTCGGCGCTGTAGACGGCGCCGGTCGGGTTCGACGGCGACACGAACAGGACGACCTTCGTCCGCTCCGTCCGGGCCGCCTCCAGCTGCTCGACGCTCACCCGGTAACCGGTCGTCTCGTCCGCGACGACCTCCACCGGGACACCGCCGGCCAGCCGGATCGACTCCGGGTACGTCGTCCAGTACGGCGCCGGGACGATGACCTCGTCGCCCGGGTCGAGGATCGCGGCGAACGCCTCGTAGATGGCCTGCTTGCCGCCGTTGGTGACGAGGATCTGCGCGGGGTCGACCTCGTAGCCCGAGTCGCGCAGCGTCTTCGCGGCGATCGCGGCCTTCAGCTCGGGCAGACCGCCGGCCGGGGTGTAGCGGTGGTACTTCGGGTTGCGGCAGGCCTCGACCGCGGCCTCGACGATGTAGTCCGGGGTCGGGAAGTCGGGTTCACCGGCGCCGAAGCCGATCACCGGACGCCCGGCGGCCTTGAGGGCCTTGGCCTTGGCGTCCACGGCGAGGGTGGCGGACTCGGAGATCGCGCCGACTCGGGCGGAGACCCGGCGCTCGGTGGGAGGGGTTGCAGCGCTCATGAAACCCATCGTTCCAGACCGGAAACGCGCCCGGCACGCGGGTTTCACGTACTGAACAGCCCCGGGCAAACCCGTGGACACCCGTGCGGATCCACCCCGCGGACCGGGCGCTCTTCAGCCAGAGTTCCGCTCCCGAGGCCGACCACGGGCCTTTTCTGTTCGACGACCGGCCCCGGACCACGTACACTCTCACCTCGTTGGCCTTCAACAGCCGCACTCGCAGGGTGCACACCCGGCACCCGGGTGGATGCGGTACGTTGGGGGGCACACAAAGGGTCGTAGCTCAATTGGTAGAGCACTGGTCTCCAAAACCAGCGGTTGGGGGTTCAAGTCCCTCCGGCCCTGCTACACACACCGCCAGGATGTGTGCGCATGTACGTACAGCAATGCACTGCCGTGCGGCTCAGACCGGGCGCGGCACGGCCACGACCCGGAATCAGGTGAGGACGAGTGACGGACGCCGTGGGCTCCATCGACATGCCTGATGCCCAGGACGAGGCGCCGGACTCCAAGAAGACCCGCAAGGGCGGCAAGCGAGCCAAGAAGGGCCCGCTGAAGCGCCTCGCGCTCTTCTACCGCCAGATCATCGCGGAGCTCCGCAAGGTCGTCTGGCCGACCCGCAACCAGCTGACGACGTACACCACCGTGGTGATCATCTTCGTCGTCATCATGATCGGCCTGGTCACCGTGATTGACTATGGGCTCAGCAACGCCGCCAAGTACGTCTTCGGCTGAGCCGCGAGCGAAGAGCGCCGAGGTACCCGGCGCTCCTTTTCGCATGTTCCACCCCTATGTATCCAGGAAGAAGCAGCCACCGTGTCTGACCCGAACGTGAACGACGCCATCGAGCCGGTCGAGTCCGTCGAGGACGAGCTCGACACCGTCGAGGGCGCGGACAACGAGGACACCGAGACCTCCGCCGAGGTCGAGGCTGCCGACGCCGCCGAGGCCGAGGAGACGGACGGCGGGACCGAGGCCCGGGAAGAGGAGACCGAAGCCGAGCCCGAGCTCGACCCGGTCGAGAAGCTCCGCCAGGAACTGCGCGGCCTGCCCGGCGAGTGGTACGTCATCCACACCTACGCCGGCTACGAGAAGCGCGTGAAGGCCAACCTGGAGCAGCGCGCCGTCTCGCTGAACGTCGAGGACTTCATCTACCAGGCCGAGGTGCCCGAGGAAGAGATCGTCCAGATCAAGAACGGCGAGCGGAAGACGGTCAAGCAGAACAAGCTCCCCGGCTACGTCCTGGTCCGCATGGACCTGACCAACGAGTCCTGGGGCGTCGTCCGCAACACCCCCGGCGTCACCGGCTTCGTGGGCAACGCCTACGACCCGTACCCGCTGACCCTGGACGAGATCGTCAAGATGCTCGCCCCGGAGGCCGAGGAGAAGGCCGCCCGCGAGGCCGCCGAGGCCGAGGGCAAGCCGGCTCCGCAGCGCAAGGTCGAGGTCCAGGTGCTGGACTTCGAGGTCGGCGACTCGGTCACCGTCACCGACGGCCCGTTCGCCACGCTGCAGGCCACCATCAACGAGATCAACGCCGACTCCAAGAAGGTCAAGGGCCTGGTGGAGATCTTCGGCCGGGAGACGCCGGTCGAGCTCTCCTTCGACCAGATCCAGAAGAACTAGCCGCTTCCGGACCGCCAGCTCCCGAACAGGTCAGACGGGCTCCGAGCCGGTCTGACCTGCTCGGTTTTTGGCCGCACATGGATACCCGTTATCGTTGTGCGGTATGCCTCCATCCGGACGATCCGGATCGGACGGTGGAAAACTCTCACTAAGGACCCGGAGAGAGCACATGCCTCCCAAGAAGAAGAAGGTCACGGGGCTCATCAAGCTCCAGATCCAGGCCGGTGCCGCCAACCCGGCCCCGCCGGTCGGCCCCGCGCTGGGTCAGCACGGCGTGAACATCATGGAGTTCTGCAAGGCCTACAACGCCGCGACCGAGTCGCAGCGCGGTTGGGTCATCCCGGTGGAGATCACGGTCTACGAGGACCGTTCCTTCACCTTCGTCACCAAGACCCCGCCGGCCGCCAAGATGATCCTCAAGGCCGCGGGCATTGAGAAGGGCTCCGGCGAGCCGCACAAGACCAAGGTCGCCAAGATCACCCGCGACCAGGTCCGCGAGATCGCCCAGACCAAGATGCCCGACCTCAACGCCAACGACCTGGACGCCGCCGAGAAGATCATCGCCGGCACCGCCCGTTCCATGGGCGTCACGGTCGAGGGCTGACCTCAACCCCCGTACCAAGCGGAAGTGTGGCAGGGCCTGCTCGGCCCGGACCACGACTCCTAGGAATCCACAGGAGCTTTAAGTGAGCAAGCGCAGCAAGTCCCTTCGCGCTGCGGACGCCAAGATCGACCGGGAGAAGCTCTACGCTCCCCTCGAGGCCGTCCGTCTCGCCAAGGAGACCTCCACGACCAAGTTCGACGGCACCGTCGAGGTCGCCCTGCGTCTGGGCGTCGACCCGCGCAAGGCCGACCAGATGGTCCGTGGCACCGTGAACCTCCCGCACGGCACCGGCAAGACCGCCCGGGTCCTGGTCTTCGCGACCGGTGACCGTGCCGAGGCCGCGCGTGCCGCGGGCGCCGACATCGTCGGCGCCGACGAGCTGATCGACGAGGTGTCGAAGGGCCGCCTGGACTTCGACGCCGTCGTCGCCACCCCGGACCTCATGGGCAAGGTCGGCCGCCTCGGCCGTGTGCTCGGTCCGCGTGGTCTGATGCCGAACCCGAAGACCGGCACCGTCACCCCCGACGTCGCCAAGGCCGTCACCGACATCAAGGGCGGCAAGATCGAGTTCCGCGTCGACAAGCACGCGAACCTGCACTTCATCATCGGCAAGACGTCCTTCGACGACACCAAGCTGGTGGAGAACTACGGCGCGGCGCTGGAGGAGATCCTCCGTCTGAAGCCGTCCGCCGCCAAGGGCCGCTACATCAAGAAGGCCGCCATCACCACCACGATGGGCCCCGGCGTCCCGGTCGACCCGAACCGCACCCGCAACCTCCTCGTCGAGGAGGACCCGGCCGCGGTCTGAGCCCGGTGGCTCACCTGATCGGTCACGGGCCCGGCACCTTTCGAGGTGCCGGGCCCGTTCCCTTTGCGGGACAGCCGTCGGCGGCCTGCGTTAGCGTGCAGGCACGGGACACGCACAGGGGGGCCTCAGGGGTGGAACGGGTGAAGCGCGGGTTCGTACGCCGGGTGGGTCTCGTGATCGCGCTGGCGGCCGCCCTGACGGGCACGGGCGCCTGCACCGTCGCCGGCCCCTCCGACGGCTCGGCCGAGGACACCGGGACCGGCCGGGCCGCGACCCGGGCCGGCCTGGCGGCCCTGCGCGCCGCCGAGCGGTCCACGGACCGGGCCGACTCCGCCCGCGTCGAGTCCACCACGACGATGGGCACGCTGATGTCCATGACCGCCGACGGCACCCTGCGCTGGGGCGACGGCCTCACCGGCACCCTCACCCTCACCTGCACCGGCGGCACGCTGGCCGACACCATGCGCCGCCTCGGCACCACGTCGATGGAGGCCCGCTACCTCCCCGACGCCTACTACGCCCGCATGGGCGACGCCTTCGCCGAGCAGGCGGACGGCAAGCACTGGATCCGGTACGCGTACGACGACCTGGAGGACCTCGCCGGCGGCTCCGGCGCCTACCTCGGGGACCGGATGCGCAGCACCACCCCGAACCAGTCGGTGCAGCTCCTGCTGGCCTCCGGGGACGTCCGCGAGGTCGGCGAGGAGGAGGTGCGCGGCGAGCGCACCACGCACTACTCGGGCACGGTCGACGTCGCCGGCCTCGCCACCCGCGACTCCGGCCTCGGCGAGCGCCGGCTCGCCGACCTGAGGAAGCAGCTCACCGAGGCCGGCGTCACCACCGAGACCGTCGACCTCTGGATCAACGACCGGAACCTGCTGGTGAAGAAGGTCGAGAAGAGCCGGACGGCGATCGGGCAGCTGACCCAGACCGCGTACTACAGCGACTACGGCGTCCGGGTCTCCGTCGAGAAGCCCCCGGCCGACGACACCGGGGACTTCGAGGAACTGCTGCGCGAGCACGGGACCGCCCTGGACGACGGCGCCCCCTGACCCCGCTCGGGCCCGTGCGCGCGGGCTCCTCCCGGGTCCCGTACGGGCGGATTTGCTCGACGGCGTCTCGTTCCCGTACTCTCCTACAGAAGCCAAAGACCGCTGGTCGTTGCCGTGCCCCGAACGGGGTCGGTGGCCGAAGGATCCGCTGAACTGCGGACGACCCGCGCAGGTGACAGTGGAAGAACTCCCGGAGCATGCGTGTCCACACGCGTGTGCGGCCGGTCGAGTCCGCCCCGTGCGCCTGCGCCGGGGCGTTTCGTTTTCCCCAGTCCTCCTTCGGGTCCGCGCGGTCCGAATCACCCGGAAGGAGGCCGAGGCTCTATGGCGAGGCCCGACAAGGCTGCCGCGGTTGCCGAGTTGACGGACCAGTTCCGCAACTCGAACGCCGCCGTGCTGACCGAGTACCGCGGTCTCACCGTGGCCCAGCTCAAGCAGCTGCGCCGTTCGCTCGGTGAGAACGCCCAGTACGCCGTGGTGAAGAACACGCTGACCAAGATTGCGGCCAACGAGGCCGGGATCACGACGCTGGACGACCTGTTCAACGGTCCGACGGCGGTCGCCTTCGTCACCGGTGACCCGGTGGAGTCGGCGAAGGGTCTTCGTGACTTCGCCAAGGACAACCCCAATCTCGTCATCAAGGGCGGTGTCCTTGACGGCAAGGCGCTGTCCGCCGACGAGATCAAGAAGCTTGCGGACCTCGAGTCCCGCGAGGTTCTGCTGTCCAAGCTGGCCGGTGCCTTCAAGGCGAAGCAGTCCCAGGCTGCCTCCGTCTTCCAGGCGCTGCCGTCGAAGCTCGTCCGCACCGTGGACGCGCTGCGCGCCAAGCAGGACGAGCAGGGCGGTGCCGAGTAATTCGGCTCGCTTCCTGACCCACGCCGCCTGAGCGCGGCACGGGTCGCAGCGGGCCCGACGTACGCCCGCCTCACCCAGTACATCCGGCACCTGCCGATTTAGTGGAAGGACCGCCATCATGGCGAAGCTCACCCAGGACGAGCTGCTTGCCCAGTTCGAGGAGATGACCCTCATCGAGCTCTCCGAGTTCGTGAAGGCCTTCGAGGAGAAGTTCGACGTCACCGCCGCCGCGGCCGCCCCGGTCGTCGTCGCCGGTGGTGCCGCCGGTGGCGCCGCCGCCGAGGCCGAGCCGGAGAAGGACGAGTTCGACGTCGTCCTCACCGGTGCCGGCGACAAGAAGATCCAGGTCATCAAGGTCGTGCGCGAGCTGACCTCCCTGGGCCTGAAGGAGGCCAAGGACCTGGTCGACGGTGCGCCGAAGCCGGTTCTGGAGAAGGTCAACAAGGAGCAGGCCGACAAGGCCAAGGAGGCCCTCGAGGGCGCCGGCGCCTCCGTCGAGGTCAAGTAAGACCTCTCCGGGGCTCGGACACTCTCCGACCTCTCTGCGGCGCTGAGAACAGCCTCGTAGGGCTGTAACGCGAACGCACCGAGGAGCGATCATCCATCCGGGTGGTCGCTCCTCGGCGTTCCCGGGGTCCGGCCACGGTTGCCTTGCATCCCCGTTCGCGGGAGGTATGGTGATCTTCGTCGTCCCTCCGGGTGCCCCGCTCGGGGGTGGGGAGGGCCTTGACGAACCGCACGCAGCGCGCAATTCTCAGGACGCGTCGTCACAAGGATCCAGAAATCCGAGGCATGGATCGACGACGAAGAGGGCAGTATCAACGTGCGTTGAGGGCAAGCATGCCGAGGGCGTTGAGAACAACAAGGGTCGCGAAAACCCCGCACTGGACATCAGTGGGCCAAGTGGCTACACTGACCCTTTGCGCTGCCTGTTAGCTGTCCCCTGCCCGTCACCAGGGGTCTGCCCTCGCCTCAGCACCGACGACCGGATCATCCCCGACCTGGGATTTCTGTCTCCGTGCACGGTGGGGGACCGGTACGCGCGTAGTGAGTCCGAGCCCTCGGAAGGACCCCCTCTTGGCCGCCTCGCGCAACGCCTCGACCGCGAATACGAACAACGCTGCCAGCACCGCCCCGCTGCGCATCTCCTTTGCAAAGATCAAGGAGCCCCTCGAGGTTCCGAACCTTCTCGCGCTCCAGACCGAGAGCTTCGACTGGCTGCTCGGCAACGACGCATGGAAGGCTCGCGTCGAGGAGGCCCTGGAGAACGGTCAGGACGTCCCCACTAAGTCCGGCCTCGAGGAGATCTTCGAGGAGATCTCCCCGATCGAGGACTTCAGCGGGTCGATGTCGCTGACCTTCCGCGACCACCGCTTCGAGCCGCCGAAGAACTCGATCGACGAGTGCAAGGAGCGCGACTTCACGTACGCGGCCCCGCTCTTCGTCACGGCCGAGTTCACCAACAACGAGACCGGCGAGATCAAGTCCCAGACGGTCTTCATGGGCGACTTCCCGCTCATGACCAACAAGGGCACCTTCGTCATCAACGGCACCGAGCGTGTCGTCGTGTCGCAGCTGGTCCGTTCGCCGGGTGTCTACTTCGACTCCACCATCGACAAGACCTCCGACAAGGACATCTTCTCCGCCAAGATCATCCCGTCCCGGGGCGCCTGGCTGGAGATGGAGATCGACAAGCGCGACATGGTCGGTGTCCGCATCGACCGCAAGCGCAAGCAGTCCGTGACCGTCCTGCTCAAGGCGCTCGGCTGGACCACCGAGCAGATCCTCGAGGAGTTCGGCGAGTACGAGTCCATGCGCGCCACCCTGGAGAAGGACCACACCCAGGGCCAGGACGACGCGCTGCTCGACATCTACCGCAAGCTGCGCCCGGGCGAGCCCCCCACGCGCGAGGCCGCGCAGACGCTGCTCGAGAACCTCTACTTCAACCCCAAGCGCTACGACCTCGCCAAGGTCGGCCGCTACAAGGTCAACAAGAAACTGGGTACGGACACCCCGCTGGACGCCGGGATCCTGACCGTCGAGGACATCATCGCGACGATCAAGTACCTGGTGAAGCTGCACGCCGGCGAGACCGAGACGGTCGGCGACAACGGCCGCACGATCATGGTCGAGACCGACGACATCGACCACTTCGGCAACCGCCGTATCCGCAGCGTCGGCGAGCTGATCCAGAACCAGGTCCGTACGGGTCTCGCCCGTATGGAGCGCGTCGTGCGCGAGCGCATGACCACCCAGGACGTCGAGGCGATCACGCCGCAGACCCTGATCAACATCCGGCCGGTCGTCGCCTCCATCAAGGAGTTCTTCGGCACCAGCCAGCTGTCCCAGTTCATGGACCAGAACAACCCGCTGTCGGGGCTGACGCACAAGCGTCGTCTGAACGCCCTCGGCCCGGGTGGTCTCTCCCGTGAGCGGGCCGGCTTCGAGGTCCGTGACGTCCACCCGTCGCACTACGGCCGCATGTGCCCGATCGAGACGCCGGAAGGCCCGAACATCGGTCTGATCGGCTCGCTGGCCTCCTACGGCCGGGTCAACGCGTTCGGCTTCATCGAGACGCCGTACCGCAAGGTCGTCGACGGCCAGGTCACCGACGAGGTCGACTACCTGACCGCCGACGAGGAGGACCGCTTCGTCATCGCGCAGGCCAACGCGCCGCTGACGGACGACCTCCGCTTCGCCGAGAACCGCGTGCTGGTCCGCCGCAAGGGCGGCGAGGTCGACTACGTCGGCCCCGAGGACGTGGACTACATGGACGTCTCGCCGCGCCAGATGGTGTCGGTCGCGACCGCCATGATCCCCTTCCTGGAGCACGACGACGCCAACCGTGCCCTCATGGGCGCGAACATGATGCGCCAGGCCGTCCCGCTGATCCAGGCGGAGGCCCCGCTCGTCGGCACCGGCATGGAGTACCGCTCCGCCGTCGACGCCGGCGACGTGGTCAAGGCCGAGAAGGCCGGTGTGGTCCAGGAGGTCTCCGCGGACTACATCACCACCGCCAACGACGACGGCACGTACATCACGTACCGCCTGGCCAAGTTCGCCCGCTCCAACCAGGGCACCTCGGTCAACCAGAAGGTCATCGTCAACGAGGGCGACCGCGTCGTCGAGGGCCAGGTCCTCGCCGACGGCCCGGCCACCCAGAACGGCGAGATGGCGCTCGGCAAGAACCTGCTGGTCGCCTTCATGCCCTGGGAAGGCCACAACTACGAGGACGCGATCATCCTCAGCCAGCGCCTGGTGCAGGACGACGTCCTCTCCTCGATCCACATCGAGGAGCACGAGGTCGACGCCCGGGACACCAAGCTCGGCCCCGAGGAGATCACCCGGGACATCCCGAACGTCTCCGAGGAGGTCCTCGCCGACCTCGACGAGCGCGGCATCATCCGCATCGGCGCCGAGGTCATCGCCGGTGACATCCTCGTCGGCAAGGTGACCCCGAAGGGTGAGACCGAGCTGACCCCCGAGGAGCGCCTGCTGCGCGCGATCTTCGGTGAGAAGGCCCGTGAGGTCCGCGACACCTCGCTGAAGGTGCCGCACGGCGAGACCGGCAAGGTCATCGGCGTGCGCGTCTTCGACCGCGAGGAGGGCGACGAGCTGCCGCCGGGCGTGAACCAGCTGGTCCGCGTCTACGTGGCGCAGAAGCGCAAGATCACCGACGGTGACAAGCTCGCCGGCCGCCACGGCAACAAGGGCGTCATCTCGAAGATCCTGCCGATCGAGGACATGCCGTTCCTGGAGGACGGCACCCCGGTCGACATCATCCTCAACCCGCTGGGCGTGCCGTCCCGGATGAACCCGGGACAGGTGCTGGAGATCCACCTCGGCTGGCTCGCCAGCCAGGGCTGGGACGTCTCCGGCCTGGCGGAGGAGTGGGCGCAGCGGCTGCAGGCCATCGGCGCGGACCAGGTCGAGCCGCGGACCAACGTGGCGACGCCGGTCTTCGACGGTGCCCGCGAGGACGAGCTGGCGGGTCTGCTGCAGCACACCCTGCCGAACCGCGACGGCGACCGCCTGGTCCTCCCGTCCGGCAAGGCGCGGCTGTTCGACGGCCGTTCGGGTGAGCCGTTCCCGGACCCGATCTCGGTCGGCTACATGTACATCCTGAAGCTGCACCACCTGGTCGACGACAAGCTGCACGCCCGCTCGACCGGCCCGTACTCGATGATCACCCAGCAGCCGCTGGGTGGTAAGGCCCAGTTCGGTGGCCAGCGGTTCGGTGAGATGGAGGTGTGGGCACTCGAGGCCTACGGCGCCGCGTACGCCCTCCAGGAGCTGCTGACCATCAAGTCCGACGACGTCACCGGCCGCGTGAAGGTGTACGAGGCCATCGTCAAGGGCGAGAACATCCCCGAGCCCGGCATCCCCGAGTCCTTCAAGGTGCTCATCAAGGAGATGCAGTCCCTGTGCCTGAACGTGGAGGTGCTGTCCAGCGACGGCATGTCCATCGAGATGCGCGACACCGACGAGGACGTCTTCCGCGCCGCGGAGGAGCTCGGCATCGACCTGTCCCGGCGCGAGCCGAGCAGCGTCGAAGAGGTCTGACGGGAGTCCGGCGGGCCTGCCACCAAGGCCCGCCACCCCCGGTGACCCCCGTACAGACCGAAAGACTTACGACCCTGAGAGGGATTGACGCATAGTGCTCGACGTCAACTTCTTCGACGAGCTCCGGATCGGCCTGGCCACCGCTGACGACATCCGTCAGTGGAGCCACGGCGAGGTCAAGAAGCCCGAGACCATCAACTACCGCACCCTCAAGCCCGAGAAGGACGGCCTCTTCTGCGAGAAGATCTTCGGTCCGACCCGGGACTGGGAGTGCTACTGCGGCAAGTACAAGCGTGTCCGCTTCAAGGGCATCATCTGTGAGCGCTGCGGCGTCGAGGTGACCCGCGCCAAGGTGCGCCGTGAGCGGATGGGCCACATCGAGCTGGCCGCCCCCGTCACGCACATCTGGTACTTCAAGGGCGTCCCGTCGCGTCTGGGCTACCTGCTCGACCTGGCGCCGAAGGACCTGGAGAAGGTCATCTACTTCGCGGCGTACATGATCACGTACGTCGACGAGGAGCGCCGTCAGCGCGACCTGCCCTCGCTGGAGGCCCACGTCTCCGTCGAGCGCCAGCAGATCGAGCAGCGCCGCGACGCCGACCTGGAGGCCCGCGCCAAGAAGCTCGAGGCCGACCTGGCCGAGCTGGAGGCCGAGGGCGCCAAGGCCGACGTGCGCCGCAAGGTGCGCGAGGGCGCCGAGCGCGAGATGAAGCAGCTGCGCGACCGCGCCCAGCGCGAGATCGACCGTCTCGACGAGGTGTGGAACCGCTTCAAGAACCTCAAGGTCCAGGACCTGGAGGGCGACGAGCTGCTCTACCGCGAGCTGCGCGACCGCTTCGGCACGTACTTCGACGGCTCGATGGGCGCCGCGGCGCTGCAGAAGCGCCTGGAGTCCTTCGACCTCGAGGAGGAGGCCGAGAAGCTCCGCGAGATCATCCGTACCGGCAAGGGCCAGAAGAAGACCCGCGCGCTCAAGCGCCTCAAGGTCGTCTCCGCGTTCCTGCAGACCAGCAACAGCCCCAAGGGCATGGTGCTGGACTGCGTGCCGGTCATCCCGCCGGACCTGCGTCCGATGGTGCAGCTGGACGGTGGCCGCTTCGCGACCTCCGACCTGAACGACCTGTACCGCCGGGTCATCAACCGCAACAACCGTCTGAAGAGGCTGCTCGACCTCGGCGCGCCCGAGATCATCGTCAACAACGAGAAGCGCATGCTTCAGGAGGCCGTTGACGCCCTCTTCGACAACGGCCGTCGCGGCCGCCCGGTGACCGGCCCCGGCAACCGCCCGCTGAAGTCCCTCAGCGACATGCTGAAGGGCAAGCAGGGCCGCTTCCGCCAGAACCTGCTCGGTAAGCGTGTCGACTACTCGGCGCGTTCCGTGATCGTCGTCGGTCCGCAGCTGAAGCTGCACCAGTGCGGTCTGCCGAAGGCGATGGCGCTGGAGCTGTTCAAGCCGTTCGTGATGAAGCGCCTGGTCGACCTGAACCACGCGCAGAACATCAAGAGCGCCAAGCGGATGGTCGAGCGCGGCCGCACGGTCGTGTACGACGTGCTGGAAGAGGTCATCGCGGAGCACCCGGTCCTGCTGAACCGTGCGCCCACGCTGCACCGCCTCGGCATCCAGGCCTTCGAGCCGCAGCTGGTCGAGGGCAAGGCCATCCAGATCCACCCGCTCGTGTGCACCGCGTTCAACGCGGACTTCGACGGCGACCAGATGGCCGTGCACCTGCCGCTGTCCGCGGAGGCGCAGGCCGAGGCCCGCATCCTGATGCTGTCCTCGAACAACATCCTCAAGCCCGCCGACGGCCGGCCGGTGACGATGCCGACCCAGGACATGGTCCTCGGTCTGTACTTCCTCACCACCGACCACGAGGGCCGCGACGTCAAGGGCGAGGGCCGTTCCTTCGCGTCCGTCGCCGAGGCGATCATGGCGTTCGACGCCGGCGAGCTGTCGCTCCAGGCGCCGGTCGACATCCGCTTCCCGGTGGGCACCATCCCGCCGCGCGGCTGGACCCCGCCGGCCCGCGAGGAGGGCGAGCCCGAGTGGCAGCAGGGTGACAGCTTCCGGCTGCGCACCACGCTGGGCCGCGCGCTCTTCAACGAGCTGCTGCCCGAGGACTACCCGTTCGTCGACTACGAGGTCGGCAAGAAGCAGCTCTCCGAGATCGTCAACGACCTCGCCGAGCGCTACCCGAAGGTCATCGTGGCGGCCACGCTCGACAACCTGAAGGCGGCCGGCTTCTACTGGGCCACCCGCTCCGGCGTCACCGTCGCCATCTCCGACGTCGTCGTCCCCGAGGCGAAGAAGGAGATCGTCCGCGGCTACGAGGCGCAGGACGAGAAGGTCCAGAAGCAGTACGAGCGCGGTCTGATCACCAAGGACGAGCGGACCCAGGAGCTCATCGCGATCTGGACCAAGGCCACCAACGACGTGGCCGAGGCCATGACGGGCAACTTCCCGAAGACCAACCCGATCTTCATGATGGTCAACTCGGGTGCCCGAGGAAACATGATGCAGATGCGTCAGATCGCCGGTATGCGCGGTCTGGTGTCGAACGCGAAGAACGAGACCATCCCGCGGCCGATCAAGGCGTCGTTCCGCGAGGGTCTGTCCGTGCTGGAGTACTTCATCTCCACGCACGGTGCTCGTAAGGGTCTCGCCGACACCGCCCTGCGTACCGCCGACTCGGGTTACCTCACCCGTCGTCTGGTCGACGTCTCCCAGGACGTCATCATCCGCGAGGAGGACTGCGGCACCGACCGCGGCCTGAAGCTCCGGATCGCGGAGCGCGGCGCGGACGGCGTGCTGCGCAAGGCGGAGAACGTCGAGACGTCCGTGTACGCGCGCTGCCTCGCCGAGGACATCGTGGTCGACGGCAAGGTGCTGGCCCCGGCCGGCACCGACCTGGGCGACGTGCTCATCGAGGAGCTCATCCTCCAGGGCGTCGAGGAGGTCAAGACCCGCTCGGTCCTGACCTGCGAGTCCGCGGTCGGCACCTGCGCGATGTGCTACGGCCGTTCGCTGGCCACCGGCAAGCTGGTCGACATCGGCGAGGCGGTCGGCATCATCGCCGCCCAGTCCATCGGTGAGCCCGGCACCCAGCTGACGATGCGTACCTTCCACACCGGTGGTGTGGCCGGTGACGACATCACCCAGGGTCTGCCGCGTGTCGTCGAGCTCTTCGAGGCCCGTACCCCGAAGGGTGTCGCCCCGATCTCCGAGGCCTCCGGCCGCGTGCGGATCGAGGAGACGGAGAAGACCAAGAAGATCGTCATCACCCCGGACGACGGCAGCGACGAGACGGCTTACCCGATCTCGAAGCGCGCCCGGCTCCTGGTCAGCGAGGGCGAGCACGTCGAGGTGGGCCAGAAGCTCACCGTGGGTGCCACCAACCCGCACGACGTGCTGCGCATCCTGGGTCAGCGCGCCGTCCAGGTCCACCTGGTCGGCGAGGTGCAGAAGGTCTACAACTCGCAGGGTGTGTCGATCCACGACAAGCACATCGAGATCATCATCCGGCAGATGCTGCGCCGCGTGACGATCATCGAGTCCGGCGACGCCGAGCTGCTGCCCGGCGAGCTGGTCGAGCGCTCGAAGTTCGAGCAGGAGAACCGTCGTGTGGTCCAGGAGGGCGGTCACCCGGCCTCCGGTCGTCCGCAGCTCATGGGTATCACCAAGGCCTCGCTGGCGACCGAGTCCTGGCTGTCGGCGGCGTCCTTCCAGGAGACGACCAGGGTCCTCACGGACGCGGCGATCAACGCCAAGTCCGACTCCCTGATCGGCCTCAAGGAGAACGTCATCATCGGTAAGCTCATCCCGGCCGGTACGGGCCTGTCCCGCTACCGCAACATCCGGGTCGAGCCGACCGAGGAGGCCAAGGCCGCGATGTACTCGGCCGTCGGCTACGACGACATCGACTACTCGCCGTTCGGCGCGGGCTCCGGGCAGGCCGTGCCGCTGGAGGACTACGACTACGGTCCGTACAACCAGTAAGCGAGCAGCCTGACCGGAGGGCGGTCACCCCGCGCGGGGTGACCGCCCTCCGGCGTTTCCGGAACCGTTCAGCGGCCGGTCGGGACGTACGGCTCCGGGGTCCGCGGCCCCACTGGGGCCGGGGCGGCTGGGGAGCAGGCGGGCGAGGGCGCCGGACACGCCGTGCCGGTCCCCGCCGGCGGGGCCGCCGCCGGAGCCGGGCGCGCCCCCGGTGGGGCCGGGGACGACGCCTTTCGCGGGAGGCGCGGACGCGGTCCTCTCGCCCAGCCATGGGCGGCGAGGAGGACGTACGACGACGGCTCGTGCCGGCGGGCGGGACGCCGCGGGGCCGGAAGCCCGGCTCGCGGCCGGGACCGGGGAGGGTCTCGCGGTCCTGCTTCTCCGGGTGCGCCGGCAAGGGCAGCCGGTCGTCGGGCCCCGCCTCCGCGGGCAAGCCTGTCGTGGCCACGGAGCTCCCGTCCCCGCCGACCGCGCGGTGATCGTTCAACGTGCCGAAGCCGTCGTGGTCATGGCCGCCGGATCGGCGGACCGGCGCCCGGGGAGGCGCTGGTGCCGCACGCGCGGTTTCGGCGCATCATGGAGGGACTCCGGCGCTCCGGGAGGTGCTCCGTGTCGCAGCCACCGTATCCGTCGTGGCAGCCCTGGCCGCAGGGGCAGGGCGGCGCCCGGCAGCCGTGGGCCGGCCACGGCGCTCCGCCGATGCTCGCCTCGCACGCCGACCGGGAGAGGGCCGTGGACGTGCTCAGAGCCGGGTACGGGGAGGGGCGGCTCGAGCACGGGGAGTTCGAGGAGCGGGTGGCCCGGGCGTACGCGGCCCGCACGGTGGGGGAGCTGGCGGTGCTGGTCGCCGATCTGCCCCAGGGACCCCTGCCGGGGCCCGCGGCCGCCGCGGCCGTGCCGCGGACGTTCCCGCCGGCGCCGCGGTCGCCGGTCAACGGGAAGGCGGTCGGGGCCGCGGTCTGCGGGCTGCTGTGCGTGCCGACCTTCGGGCTGACGGGCCTGCCCGCGGTCGTCCTGGGGCACGTGGCGCGCTCCGAGATGCGGCACTCGGGGGAGAGCGGGGACGGGCTCGCCCTGACGGGGCTCGTCCTCGGGTGGTTGTCCACCGCGGGCTGGGTACTCGTCCTGGTGCTCCTGACCGTGATGTCGGTCGCGGTCGGCTGACGTCCACTCAGAATCGCCGGAAAAGTGTGCGAAACGGGCGGCGGCCGTCGATTCGAAGATCGTTTACGGGGCCGGGGCTTGACAGGACGCGCAGGGCGATGTGGGCGGTGTCCATTTGTTTTGACCGCAGCGTATGCGATAGGTACGCTCAGACCTTGTGCCTGGGGTGTGCCTTGGCTCTCCTGCGTGCCTTCAACCGCATAGGGAGCCGTGACCGGCCACCGTAATCCGTGCCCTTTTCGCCATGCGGCGGGAGCCCGCACGATTCGACACACCCGACCGCGTGGGTCGGCGACGTTCCAGGTTAGCTGTACCCATCGGCACACAGAAACCGGAGAAGTAGTGCCTACGATCCAGCAGCTGGTCCGCAAGGGCCGGCAGGACAAGGTCGAGAAGAACAAGACGCCCGCACTCGAGGGTTCCCCTCAGCGTCGCGGCGTCTGCACGCGTGTGTTCACGACCACCCCGAAGAAGCCGAACTCGGCCCTGCGTAAGGTCGCGCGTGTGCGTCTGACCAGCGGGATCGAGGTCACGGCCTACATTCCGGGTGAGGGACACAACCTGCAGGAGCACTCCATCGTGCTCGTGCGCGGCGGCCGTGTGAAGGACCTGCCGGGTGTTCGTTACAAGATCATCCGTGGCTCCCTCGACACCCAGGGTGTCAAGAACCGCAAGCAGGCCCGCAGCCGTTACGGCGCCAAGAAGGAGAAGTAAGAATGCCTCGTAAGGGCCCCGCCCCGAAGCGCCCGGTCATCATCGACCCGGTCTACGGCTCTCCTCTGGTGACCAGCCTGATCAACAAGGTGCTGCTGAACGGCAAGCGCTCCACCGCCGAGCGCATCGTCTACGGCGCCATGGAGGGCCTGCGCGACAAGACCGGCAACGACCCGGTCATCACGCTCAAGCGCGCTCTGGAGAACATCAAGCCGACCCTCGAGGTCAAGTCCCGCCGTGTCGGTGGCGCCACCTACCAGGTTCCGGTCGAGGTCAAGCCCGGCCGTGCCAACACCCTGGCGCTGCGCTGGCTCGTCGGTTACGCCCGCGCTCGTCGTGAGAAGACCATGACCGAGCGTCTGCTCAACGAGCTCCTCGACGCCAGCAACGGCCTCGGTGCCGCTGTGAAGAAGCGCGAGGACACGCACAAGATGGCCGAGTCCAACAAGGCCTTCGCGCACTACCGCTGGTAGTCGGAACCCCTTCGAGAACCGAGAGAAGACTGAAGCCTTATGGCTACCACTTCGCTTGACCTGGCCAGGGTGCGGAACATCGGCATCATGGCCCACATCGACGCGGGCAAGACGACCACCACCGAGCGGATCCTGTTCTACACCGGTGTGTCCTACAAGATCGGTGAGGTCCACGACGGCGCTGCCACCATGGACTGGATGGAGCAGGAGCAGGAGCGTGGCATCACGATCACCTCTGCTGCCACCACCTGCCACTGGTCGCTGGACGACGTCGACCACACCATCAACATCATCGACACGCCGGGCCACGTCGACTTCACCGTCGAGGTGGAGCGCTCCCTGCGCGTGCTCGACGGTGCCGTGACGGTGTTCGACGGCGTCGCCGGCGTCGAGCCGCAGTCCGAGACGGTGTGGCGTCAGGCGGACCGCTACGGCGTTCCGCGCATCTGCTTCGTCAACAAGCTCGACCGCACCGGTGCCGAGTTCCACCGCTGCGTCGACATGATCAGCGACCGCCTGGGCGCGCAGCCGCTCGTCATGCAGCTGCCGATCGGTGCCGAGGCCGACTTCAAGGGCGTCGTGGACCTGGTCCGCATGAAGGCCCTGGTCTGGTCCGCGGAAGCGACCAAGGGCGAGATGTACGACGTCGTCGACATCCCGGCCACGCACACCGAGGCCGCCGAGGAGTGGCGCGGCAAGCTGCTCGAGGCCGTCGCCGAGAACGACGAGGAGATGATGGAGCTGTACCTGGAGGGCGAGGAGCCCTCCGAGGAGCAGCTGTACGCGGCGATCCGCCGCATCACCATCGCCTCCGGCAAGGGCCAGGGCACCACGGTGACCCCGGTCTTCTGCGGCACCGCCTTCAAGAACAAGGGCGTCCAGCCCCTGCTCGACGCGGTCGTGCGCTACCTGCCGTCCCCGGTCGACATCGAGGCCATCGAGGGCCACGACGTCAAGGACCCGGAGACGGTCATCACGCGCAAGCCGTCCGACGAGGAGCCGCTCGCCGCGCTGGCGTTCAAGATCATGAGCGACCCGCACCTCGGCAAGCTCACCTTCGTCCGCGTGTACTCCGGCCGCCTGGAGTCCGGCACCTCGGTGCTGAACTCCGTCAAGGGCAAGAAGGAGCGCATCGGCAAGATCTACCGCATGCACGCCAACAAGCGTGAGGAGATCGACTCGGTGGGCGCCGGCGACATCGTCGCCGTCATGGGTCTGAAGCAGACCACCACCGGCGAGACGCTCTGCGACGACAAGGCCCCGGTGATCCTGGAGTCCATGGACTTCCCGGCGCCGGTCATCCAGGTCGCCATCGAGCCGAAGTCGAAGGGCGACCAGGAGAAGCTGGGCGTCGCGATCCAGCGCCTGGCCGAGGAGGACCCGTCCTTCCAGGTCCACTCCGACGAGGAGACCGGCCAGACCATCATCGGCGGCATGGGCGAGCTGCACCTCGAGGTGCTGGTCGACCGTATGCGCCGTGAGTTCAAGGTCGAGGCCAACGTCGGCAAGCCGCAGGTCGCGTACCGCGAGACGATCCGCAAGTCGGTCGAGAAGGTCGAGTACACCCACAAGAAGCAGACCGGTGGTACCGGTCAGTTCGGTAGGGTCATCATCTCGATCGAGCCGATCGAGGGCAGCGACACCTCGTACGAGTTCGTGAACCAGGTGACCGGTGGTCGCATCCCGAAGGAGTACATCCCCTCGGTCGACGCCGGCTGCCAGGAGGCGATGCAGTTCGGCATCCTCGCGGGCTACGAGATGACCGGTGTCCGGGTCACTCTGCTCGACGGTGCCTACCACGAGGTCGACTCCTCCGAGCTCGCCTTCAAGATCGCCGGTTCGCAGGCCTTCAAGGAGGCCGCGCGCAAGGCCAGCCCCGTTCTCCTGGAGCCGATGATGGCCGTCGAGGTCACCACGCCCGAGGACTACATGGGCGACGTCATCGGCGACATCAACTCCCGCCGTGGCCAGATCCAGGCCATGGAGGAGCGGGCCGGTGCCCGCGTCGTGAAGGGCCTCGTGCCCCTGTCGGAGATGTTCGGCTACGTCGGAGACCTCCGCAGCAAGACGTCGGGTCGCGCAAGCTACTCGATGCAGTTCGACTCCTACGCCGAGGTTCCGCGGAACGTCGCCGAGGAGATCATCGCGAAGGCCAAGGGCGAGTAACGGACCCCGTCCGAACGCCGTAGGCTTGACTCCGGAGCCTCGTGGGGCAAACACCCGCAATCGTGGGGGTTTGCCCCGGGGATCCGGGCCATCCAGCAAAGATCACCTGGCGCCGATGAAGTAAGGCGTACAGAACCACTCCACAGGAGGACCCCAGTGGCGAAGGCGAAGTTCGAGCGGACTAAGCCGCACGTCAACATCGGCACCATCGGTCACATCGACCACGGTAAGACGACCCTCACGGCCGCCATTACCAAGGTGCTGCACGACGCGTACCCGGACCTGAACGAGGCCACCCCGTTCGACAACATCGACAAGGCGCCCGAGGAGCGCCAGCGCGGTATCACCATCTCCATCGCGCACGTCGAGTACCAGACCGAGGCGCGTCACTACGCCCACGTCGACTGCCCGGGTCACGCGGACTACATCAAGAACATGATCACCGGTGCCGCCCAGATGGACGGCGCGATCCTGGTGGTCGCCGCCACCGACGGCCCGATGCCGCAGACCAAGGAGCACGTGCTCCTGGCCCGCCAGGTCGGCGTTCCGTACATCGTGGTCGCCCTGAACAAGGCCGACATGGTGGACGACGAGGAGATCCTGGAGCTCGTCGAGCTCGAGGTCCGTGAGCTCCTCACCGAGTACGAGTTCCCGGGCGACGACGTCCCGGTCGTCAAGGTCTCCGCTCTGAAGGCGCTCGAGGGCGACAAGGAGTGGACGCAGTCCGTCCTGGACCTCATGAACGCCGTCGACACCGCCATCCCGGAGCCGGAGCGCGACGTCGACAAGCCGTTCCTGATGCCGATCGAGGACGTCTTCACCATCACCGGTCGCGGTACGGTCGTCACCGGCCGTATCGAGCGCGGTGTCCTCAAGGTGAACGAGGAAGTCGAGATCATCGGCATCAAGCAGGAGAAGACCAAGACCACGGTCACCGGCATCGAGATGTTCCGGAAGCTCCTCGACGAGGGCCAGGCCGGTGAGAACGTCGGTCTGCTCCTCCGCGGCATCAAGCGCGAGGACGTCGAGCGCGGCCAGGTCATCATCAAGCCGGGCTCGGTCACCCCGCACACCGAGTTCGAGGCGCAGGCCTACATCCTCTCCAAGGACGAGGGTGGCCGCCACACGCCGTTCTTCAACAACTACCGTCCGCAGTTCTACTTCCGTACGACGGACGTGACCGGCGTCGTGACCCTCCCCGAGGGCACCGAGATGGTCATGCCGGGTGACAACACCGAGATGAAGGTGGAGCTCATCCAGCCCGTCGCCATGGAGGAGGGCCTGAAGTTCGCCATCCGCGAGGGTGGCCGCACGGTGGGCGCCGGCCAGGTCACCAAGATCCTGAAGTAAGTTCCGCTTGCTTTGAGGGTCGCCTGACCTCACAGGCCTGAGAGGGCCCGTACGACTCCGGTCGTACGGGCCCTTTCGTGTCTCCGCGTGCCGGAGTGAGGACGCGTGGGGGCGCGGGTGCCTGCGCGGGGTCCGGGTGCGGCGCCCGCGCGGGTTGCTCGTACGGGCGCCGTCGGCGCCGTCGGTGCGGGGGGTGCGGGGTGTGCGGGGTGTCCCGGGCGGGTGCGCGGCCGTACCGCTGCGGGCGGGGACGAGGGCCGGGCGGGGGACGGGGGTGAGGGACGAGGGGCGGAGACGGCGACGCCCCCGGCTCGTGGGGAGCCGGGGGCGCCGGTGTGGGGGGTGGGATGTGGGGGGTGGAGCGTGAGGGTCAGGGGGTCAGCCGACCGTCCACTTCTGGTTGGCGCCGCCGGTGCACGTCCAGATCTGGAGCGGGGTGCCGTCGGCCGCCGAATTGCCCTTGGCGTCCAGGCACTTGTCCGCGCCGACGTTGACGAGGTCGCGCGCGGCCGTGTGCACCCACTGCTGGGCCTTGGTGCCGTTGCAGGTGTAGAGCTGGACCGCGGCTCCGTCGGCGGTGGATCCGCCGCGCACGTCGAGGCACTTGCCGAGGGCGCGTACGGTGCCGTCGCCGCCGAGGGTCCACTTCTGGGCGTCGACGCCGGTGCAGTCGTGGAGCTGGATGGGCGTGCCGTCGGCCGTCGAGGCGCCGGCGACGTCGACGCACATGCCGCCGATGCCCTTGATGGCGCCGGTCCTCGAGGCGCCCCCGCCGCCGGAGCCGTCGGAGGCCGAGACGCGGACGTAGTCCACGGTCATCGTCTGCGGGAACCGCGTGTTCGCGTCCGGGCTGCCGGGCCAGTTGCCGCCGACGGCGAGGTTGAGGATCAGGAAGAACGGGTGGTCGTAGACCCACTTCTTGCCGCCCAGGTCGGCCGGGGTGCGGGTCTGGTAGGTCTGCCCGTCGACGGACCAGGTGATCTTCTCGGGGCTCCAGTCCACGGCGAAGACGTGGAAGTCGTCGGCGAAGGCCCGGCCGCCCGGGAGCGTGTACGCCGCGCCTATGCCGCCGCTGCCGGAGTAGCCGGGACCGTGCAGGGTGCCGTGGACGACGCCGGGCTCGTAGCCGACGTTCTCCATGATGTCGATCTCGCCGCTGTTCGGCCATCCGACGCTGCCCAGGTCGTTCCCGAGCATCCAGAACGCGGGCCACATGCCCTGGCCCCGCGGCACCTTGATCCGGGCCTCGAAGTGGCCGTAGGCCTGCGTGAAGGTCCTGGCGGTGTTGAGCCGGGCGGAGGTGTACTGGCAGGCGCCGTACCAGCACTGGAGCCCGGGGTCGGTGTTCTTGCGCGCGGTGATGACGAGGTTGCCGTTGCCGTCGAGGGCGACGTTGTCCCTGCTGTTCGTGTAGTACTGCAGCTCGTTGTTGCCGTTGCCGGAGCCGCCGGTCTCCACGGTCCACTTGGCCGGGTCCGGCGCGCTGCCGGCGGCGCCGTTGAATTCGTCGGACCAGGTCACTGCGGTGGGGGCGGCGGTCGCGGCGTCGGCCTCGTGGGCGGACGGGCCCGCCGTGGTCAGGGCGAGCGCGGCGGCGGAGGCGCAGAGCAGCGGGACGAGCCCGCCGAGCGACCACCGGCGTGCGCGATGAGCAGCCATGGCTGAACACACCTTGTCTGTGGGGTTGGTCGTGGGGGGTTCCCCTGGGGGTGCCGGGGAGCGGCCGAGGCTGTCGACCGTGGGGGGATGCTACGGACGGCTCACCGCGCGGCCAACTGTCCCATTGATCCCTCAACTGCCTTTGAGCTGCGGATACTTGAGCGGTACGGGCTGATCGACGGATCGCTTAATGCGTGTTTAAGGCGGCCTTAATCCCGGTCCTCGACGGCTCGGGGCGACGCCTGTGCCGAGACCGCGCCCCGCCCCGTCCGCGTCCGCCGCCCCGCTCCGCCCCGTCCGCGTCCGCCGCCCCGCTCCGGCCCGTCCGCGTCCGCCGCTCCGGCCGCGTCCCCGGACCCCGGAGCTCCGGGACGCGGTCGGACGGCCGGCAACGGCCCGGAGCGCGTGGGCCGGCTCTCCCGCGTACGGCTCAGGAAGGCGGCCGCCCAGTGGCACGCGCCCGCTCCCGGTCGTATACGAGAGCGGGCACCCCGTCCTGGCGCGGCCCCGCCGTCCCGTGCCAGGACGGCGGGCCCGTCCCCCGTGGCGTACCCGGTTTCCCGCCCGTCGTCAGGGACTGTCGGCCCGCGGTCCGCCGTCCCGCGTCCCGTGCTCCGGGTCTCGTATGGCGGACGGATGCGTGAGCTCTTGCCTTTCCGGTTTACACAGGGGTAACACTGGAAAGTCGGCCGCTTCCGGGCACTCGCCCCCGGCGGCCGCTGTCCTGCGCGCGGCAATGGCGCCGAGCGCCCCTCACCGGACCGTTCCCGGTGTCCGCCCGCGCCAGAAAGGGATTCCGTGGCCACACGACCCGACCCCAAGACCATGCTCGACCGGCTGCGCGCCGAGGTCGAGCGCCGCAACCCGGCGGAGCCGGAGTTCCACCAGGCCGCACGCGAGGTGCTGGAGACGCTGGCGCCGGTGCTCGCGGCGCGGCCCGAGTACGCGGAGCCCGGACTCGTCGAGCGGCTCGTCGAGCCGGAGCGGCAGATCATCTTCCGGGTGCCGTGGCAGGACGACACCGGCCGGGTGCACGTCAACCGCGGCTTCCGGATCGAGTTCAACAGCGCCCTCGGCCCGTACAAGGGCGGCCTGCGCTTCCACCCCTCCGTGAACCTCGGGATCATCAAGTTCCTCGGGTTCGAGCAGATCTTCAAGAACGCGCTGACCGGGCTCGGCATCGGCGGCGGCAAGGGCGGCAGCGACTTCGACCCGCAGGGGCGCAGCGACGCGGAGGTCATGCGCTTCTGCCAGTCCTTCATGACCGAGCTGCACCGGCACATCGGCGAGTACACCGACATCCCGGCCGGTGACATCGGCGTCGGCGCCCGCGAGATCGGCTACCTGTTCGGCCAGTACCGGCGGATCACCAACCGCTGGGAGGGCGGCGTGCTGACCGGCAAGAGCGCCGGCTGGGGCGGCTCGCTGATCCGCCCGGAGGCGACCGGATACGGCAACGTGCTGTTCGCGGAGGCGATGCTGCGCGCCCGCGGCGAGGACCTGGAGGGGCAGACGGCGGTCGTCTCCGGCTCCGGCAACGTCGCGATCTACACCGTCCAGAAGCTGGCGGCCCTCGGCGCCAACCCGGTGACCTGCTCCGACTCCAGCGGCTACGTCGTCGACGAGAAGGGCATCGACGTGGAGCTGCTGCGCCAGGTCAAGGAGGTCGAACGCGGCCGGGTGAGCGACTACGCGGAGCGCCGCGGCGCCTCCGCCCGGTTCGTGCCCGGCGGGCGGGTCTGGGAGGTCCCGGCCGACGTCGCGCTGCCGTCCGCGACCCAGAACGAGCTGAACGCCGCCGACGCCGCGATCCTCATCCGCAACGGCGTGAAGGCGGTCTCCGAGGGCGCCAACATGCCCACGACGCCGGAGGCCGTACAGCTCCTGCAGGAGGCCGGTGTCGCCTTCGGCCCCGGCAAGGCGGCCAACGCGGGCGGGGTCGCGGTCAGCGCCCTGGAGATGACGCAGAACGCCTCGCGCACGTCGTGGAAGGCCGACCAGGTCGAGAACGAGCTGGCCCGGATCATGACCGACATCCACACCACCTGCGCCGAGACCGCCGAGCGCTACGGCGCCCCCGGCGACTACGTGACCGGCGCGAACATCGCCGGCTTCGAGCGGGTGGCGGACGCGATGCTGGCGCAGGGCGTCATCTGACACAACCCGGCGAAGGAGGCCGGGAAGGAGCCGCGCGACAGGGCCCTTCCCGGCCTCCTCGCGGTGTGCCGGGCGGGAGCGGGGCGGGTCCGGGCGGCCGGGGCCCGGCCGCGCGTGACCGCGTTCGCCGCCGGTCCGGCCACGACGCGCCCCGCCGGGCGCAACGGCACGCTCCGGGCGATGCCGGCACACCGCGAGGTCCGCTCCGGGCGGGACGGCAGGACCGGGTCGCCGCGGTTCGCGGCCGGCACAGCGGCCGGGCGCTCCGCCGGGCGTCCGACGGCCCCGGCACCGTCCCCGCCCGGGGCCCCTGGCGCACCGGGGCCCCGACTCATGCTCGCGCCGAAGGCCTCGGGTCTTCGTGTCGTACGCCGGCCGGGACCGAAGCCCGTCCGCCGTCCGGCGCGGGTCTCAGCCGGCCATGGCGGCTTCGCCGCGGAGGGACCGCCCGGAGGGAGCGCCCGGGCTCCGCCCGACCGCGCGCTCGTAGTCCTGGGTCAGCACGCTCCATTCGGCCGCGCCGACGGCCTCTCCCGCCCGCGCGGCGAATCGCAACTCCGCCTGGCGCTGCTCCAGGGTGTCCGGGTGCATGGGGGAGAACCGCTGCGTGAGTTCGACCGCGAGCCCGGCGAACTCGCGGGACAGCTCGGCGGAGCGGCGGACCGGGGCCGGCGGGCCCGCGGAGATCTCCGCCGGCCGGCCCCGGACGGTTTCCGCTTCGAGAGCCGTACGGATGCGTGTGAGCGCCTGGTACACCTGCAGGGCGTCCTGGGGCCGGTCGTCGGGGTCGAAGGCCTGGAGCTGGTCGACCAGCTCCCGGAGGGCCTGGGGGAAGGCCTCCTCGTACTCCGACATGGTTCCGTACAGCCCCGTGTGGAGCAGCTCGGACAGCATGACGCCGAACGAGTACAGGTCGCTCCGGTGGTCCAGCGGCCGGAACCGCCGCTGCTCCGGTGACGCATAGAGACCGGTCATCGGTGAGTGTCCGTCGATCGTCGTGCTGAACATGCGCGAAGGTCCCCGGGACCTGATGAAGCGGGCGATGCCGAAATCAAGGACTTTGACGAGACCTCCGTGCGGAGCGTCGACGACGATGACGTTCGACGGTTTCAGGTCACGGTGGACCACGTCCCTGGCTCCGGCCCGGAAGAGCACGGACGCGATCTGGCGGCCCCAGTCGACCACTGTGGTCAGGGGAATCGGCGTGCCCGTCTTCAGAAGGTCCTCCAGGGTCGGCCCGGGGCAGAGGTCCATGACCAGGGCGGGGACCTCCGCCCCCTTGTGGCGCACCAGCCCGTACGCGTGGACGAACACGAGGTTGGGGTCGACACGCCGGGGATCGTCGCCGGACAGCATCAGCTGGATCTCGCCTCCCCGCTTGAACCGGAGCAAGGCCCTGTCCTGCTGCTTCGCCGCCAGCACCGCTGCCCCGATGCCCGTGCGCCTGTTCTTGAGGACCTTGATCGCGACCGCCTGGCCCGTCCTGCGGTCGTAAGCGCGCAGGACGGTCCCGTAACCCCCTTGACCCAGCTTTCGGTCCGTCAGTTCGTACCGCTCCTGAAGCCGCGGAAAGTCGTCCTGAAACATGCCGCTCCCCCCTCGGGAGGGGCGTCCGGCACGTCCCGCACGCCCTCGGACCACCCCTCCGGGCGAACTTTCCCCCTTAACCCATGGATGATGCGATCAATCGGCTAATTCGGAAATGTTGGTGCCAGTGAGGCTGCAAGGCATTTCCGGGATCGAGGTGAACAGTGCGCATGCGCGGTGAGCGGTCGCGCTCTCGCCGCTCATCGGCCGGGCCGTCGGCCAGTCGCCAACCAGGCGGCAAGCGGTATAAGAATCTGCCATGGTGATACTCGCGCCGGCCGCGGAGTCGGCCGACGACATCTGGGCGGCCGTGCAGGCGGTGGCGGCCGTGATCGCCATCCCGGTGGCGATCGGCCTCGGGCTGCTGGCCTACCGGGCCGTCTGGCCGCGTCGCAAGCTCCGCTGGTCCGCGCGTGTCCGGCCGTTGGTGAGCCACGACGCCGCGCACACGAACCGGCTGGCGGTGGTCTTCCAGGGGGTCCAGCTCGTCAAGCCGCACATCGTGGAGGTCGAGCTGAGCAACGTCGGCAACAAGGACCTGGAGCCGGCTCACTTCAACGGCACACCGGTGGACATCCGCTCGTCCGTCCCGATCGTCGAACTGCTCCAGCACGGCTCCAGCCCCGGCGTGCAACGGGTGCTGAGGCCGACCGTCACCGGCCGGACGGTTTCCCTCGACACGCGGACTCCGCTGCACAGCGGCCAGACGCTGACCTACGTGATGCTGGTCGACGGAGCGGACCCCGGGATCGAACTGCTCGCTTCCGTGAGCAACACGCGCATCGAGCGTGCGCCCGCGTCCGGACCGGTCACGCCGAGGGCGGCCTTCGTCAAGCCGGCTCTCGTCCTGCTGGTCGCCACCCTGCTCGTCATGGCCGCCTCCGGAGTCCTGGCCCTCTCCCGCCTGCGGGGCCGCTGACCACCGGTCGCGCCGGACGGTCGGCTGCAGGCGGCGTCGGCTCGCGGGCCGGTCGATCCGATGGGCCGCCTCACGGGGCGGGGGAGGGCAGGGACTCGGGCCGGATCCGGCGCTCCAGGCGCGGGCGCCCGCCGGGCCCGGAGCGGGGCGCCGGGTGGGGCGGCTCGTCGGAAGGCCGTGCCGCTCCGGTTTGATCCATGCCGCTCCCGGGGTAATCTCTACGCCCCCGATTGGCGTCCCCGCTGCCCCATATGGCAGACTGTCCGAGTTGCTCGGTCGAGTGTTGATGCTGCGCGCCTCCCGCCGGGAGGACCGGAAGCGAGTCCCACAGTACTCGTCAACCCCGCGCGGGTTGGAAGTACGGGAATCTTCCGGGAAGCGTCGGCGCGGCGCCGGCCAGGCACCCGGTGGGTCCTTCGCCCCCGGCTCGCGGTTCCGGCAGGGCCGTGTGCAATCCCGCAGGGATGTCCCGACAAGGGACATTCATGTCAGCGAGAGTGCGACACGCCCGACCGCGTGGGTCGGAGGAACGAACGAGACGGCCGGGTTCCAGAGCTGTAGAAGAGACAGGACTACGAAGTAGCCATGGCGGGACAGAAGATCCGCATCCGGCTCAAGGCCTACGACCACGAGGTCATCGACTCCTCGGCGAAGAAGATCGTCGAGACGGTGACCCGCACTGGTGCGTCGGTCGCGGGCCCGGTGCCGCTGCCCACTGAGAAGAACGTGTACTGCGTCATCAAGTCGCCGCACAAGTACAAGGACTCGCGCGAGCACTTCGAGATGCGCACGCACAAGCGCCTGATCGACATCCTCGACCCGACCCCCAAGACCGTTGACTCTCTGATGCGACTCGACCTCCCGGCCGGTGTCGACATCGAGATCAAGCTCTGAGGCCGGTGATCTGAAGAGATGGCTAAGCAGATCAAGGGCATCCTGGGCGAGAAGCTCGGCATGACTCAGGTCTGGGACGAGAACAACCGCGTCGTCCCGGTGACCGTCGTCAAGGCCGGCCCGAACGTCGTCACCCAGGTCCGCACCAACGACGTCGACGGCTACGAGTCCGTCCAGATCGCCTTCGGCGAGATCGACCCGCGCAAGGTGAACAAGCCCCTCAAGGGCCACTTCGCCAAGGCCGACGTCACCCCCCGTCGTCACCTCGTCGAGATCCGCACCGCGGACGCCTCCGAGTACACGCTCGGCCAGGAGATCACCGCCGAGGTGTTCGAGGCCGGCGTGAAGGTCGACGTCACCGGCAAGAGCAAGGGCAAGGGCTTCGCCGGTGTCATGAAGCGCCACAACTTCGGTGGCCTCGGCGCCGGACACGGTACCCAGCGCAAGCACCGCTCGCCCGGTTCCATCGGTGGCTGCGCCACCCCGGGCCGCGTGTTCAAGGGCCTCCGCATGGCGGGTCGCATGGGCAACGAGCGGGTCACCACCCAGAACCTGACCGTCCACGCCGTTGACGCGGAGAAGGGTCTGCTGCTCATCAAGGGCGCGGTTCCCGGTCCGAACGGCGGCCTCGTCCTGGTCCGCACCGCGGCCAAGGGGGCCTGAGGTAACCGATGAGCACTGTTGACATCCTTTCGCCGGCGGGCGAGAAGGCCGGTACCGTCGAGCTCCCCGCGGAGATCTTCGGCGTTGAGAAGGTCAGCGTCCCGCTGATCCACCAGGTCGTCGTCGCGCAGCTGGCCGCTGCCCGTCAGGGCACCCACAAGACCAAGACCCGTGGCGAGGTCCGCGGCGGCGGCAAGAAGCCGTACCGCCAGAAGGGCACCGGTCGCGCCCGCCAGGGCTCGACCCGCGCGCCGCAGTTCGCCGGTGGTGGCGTCGTGCACGGTCCCGTGCCGCGCGACTACTCGCAGCGGACCCCGAAGAAGATGAAGGCCGCGGCCCTGCGCCACGCCCTCACCGACCGGGCCCGCCACAACCGCATCCACGTCGTCACCGGCGTGGTCGAGGGCGAGACCCCCTCCACGAAGGCCGCCAAGAGCCTGTTCGGCAAGCTCAGCGAGCGCAAGAACCTGCTGCTCGTCGCCGACCGCTCCGACGAGGCCGCGTGGCTGTCCGCCCGCAACCTGCCCCAGGTCCACATCCTGGAGCCGGGCCAGCTGAACACGTACGACGTTCTCGTCTCGGACGACGTGGTCTTCACCAAGGCCGCTTTCGAGTCCTTCGTCGCCGGCCCGCAGAAGGCCAACGACACCGAAGGGAGCGAGGCCTGATGGCTGCACGTCACCCCTCCATCGCCTCGAAGGCCGCCAAGAAGGCCAAGGAAGCGCGTCTGAAGAAGGCGCGTCGCCACGCCACCGAGGGCAAGAACACCGTCGAGACGCCGCTGAGCAAGTCGTACACGGACCCCCGTGACGTCCTGATCAAGCCGGTCGTCTCCGAGAAGAGCTACGCGCTCCTCGACGAGAACAAGTACACGTTCATCGTCGACCCGCGTGCCAACAAGACCCAGATCAAGGAGGCCGTCCAGGCGGTCTTCGAGGTCAAGGTCACCGGGGTCAACACGATCAACCGCCAGGGCAAGCGCAAGCGGACCCGCACCGGCTTCGGCCAGCGCGCGTCCACCAAGCGCGCGATCGTGACCCTCGCCGAGGGCGACCGTATCGACATCTTCGGCGGTCCGACCTCCTGACCGGAGGTCCGGATCGTCCGGAATCGGACGAGGACTGAGAAATGGGTATCCGCAAGTACAAGCCGACGACTCCTGGCCGTCGTGGCGCCAGCGTCGCCGACTTCGTCGAGGTCACGCGGTCCACGCCGGAGAAGTCGCTGGTTCGCCCGCTGCACAGCAAGGGCGGCCGTAACAATTCCGGTCGTGTGACCGTCCGCCACCAGGGCGGCGGCCACAAGCGCGCCTACCGCGTGATCGACTTCCGTCGTCATGACAAGGACGGCGTGCCGGCGAAGGTCGCGCACATCGAGTACGACCCCAACCGCACCGCGCGCATCGCGCTCCTGCACTACGCGGACGGCGAGAAGCGCTACATCCTCGCGCCGCGTGGCCTGAGCCAGGGCGACCGCGTCGAGAACGGTCCCGGGGCCGACATCAAGCCGGGCAACAACCTGGCCCTGCGCAACATCCCGGTCGGTACCACGATCCACGCGATCGAGCTCCGCCCGGGCGGCGGCGCCAAGTTCGCCCGCTCCGCCGGCGCCTCCGTGCAGCTGCTCGCGAAGGAGGGCGCCTACGCCCACCTGCGCATGCCGTCCGGTGAGATCCGCCTGGTCGACGTCCGCTGCCGCGCCACCGTCGGCGAGGTCGGCAACGCCGAGCAGTCGAACATCAACTGGGGCAAGGCGGGCCGCAAGCGGTGGCTGGGCGTTCGCCCGACCGTCCGTGGTGTGGTCATGAACCCGGTCGACCACCCGCACGGTGGTGGTGAGGGCCGGACCTCCGGTGGCCGCCACCCGGTCTCCCCGTGGGGCAAGAAGGAAGGCCGTACTCGTTCGCCCAAGAAGGCGTCGAACAAGTACATCGTCCGCCGCCGCAAGACGAACAAGAAGCGCTAAGGACGGGTTGAGATGCCTCGTAGCTTGAAGAAGGGGCCCTTCGTCGACGACCACCTGATCAAGAAGGTGGACGCCCAGAACGAAGCCGGCACCAAGAACGTCATCAAGACCTGGTCCCGTCGCTCGATGATCGTCCCGGCCATGCTCGGCCACACGATCGCGGTGCACAACGGCAAGACCCACATCCCGGTGTTCGTCACCGAGTCGATGGTCGGCCACAAGCTCGGCGAGTTCTCGCCGACCCGCACCTTCCGGGGCCACGTCAAGGAAGACCGGAAGTCGAAGCGCCGCTAAGCGGATCGCATTCAGACACGCAAGTAACTGAAGGGACAACCATGGAAGCCAGGGCCCAGGCGCGGTACATCCGCGTCACGCCCATGAAGGCCCGCCGCGTGGTGGACCTCATCCGTGGCATGGACGCCACGGAGGCCCAGGCCGTCCTGCGATTCGCTCCGCAGGCAGCCTCCGTGCCGGTCGGCAAGGTGCTCGACAGCGCCATCGCCAACGCCGCGCACAACTACGACCACACCGACGTCGACAGCTTGTACGTCTCCGAGGCGTACGTCGACGAGGGCCCGACCCTGAAGCGGTTCCGGCCGCGCGCCCAGGGCCGCGCCTACCGGATCCGCAAGCGGACCAGCCACATCACCGTGGTCGTCAGCAGCAAGGAAGGAACCCGGTAATGGGCCAGAAGGTAAACCCGCACGGGTTCCGGCTCGGTGTCACCACCGACTTCAAGTCGCGCTGGTACGCCGACAAGCTCTACAAGGACTACGTCAAGGAAGACGTCGCCATCCGTCGGATGATGACGTCCGGCATGGAGCGCGCCGGCATCTCCAAGGTCGAGATCGAGCGCACCCGTGACCGCGTCCGCGTCGACATCCACACCGCGCGTCCGGGCATCGTCATCGGCCGCCGCGGCGCCGAGGCCGACCGCATCCGCGGCGACCTGGAGAAGCTGACCGGCAAGCAGGTCCAGCTGAACATCCTCGAGGTCAAGAACCCGGAGACGGACGCTCAGCTGGTGGCCCAGGCCGTCGCCGAGCAGCTGTCCTCCCGCGTCTCCTTCCGCCGCGCCATGCGCAAGAGCATGCAGTCGGCGATGAAGGCCGGCGCCAAGGGCATCAAGATCCAGTGCGGTGGCCGCCTCGGCGGCGCCGAGATGTCCCGCTCGGAGTTCTACCGCGAGGGCCGCGTGCCCCTGCACACGCTCCGCGCGAACGTGGACTACGGCTTCTTCGAGGCCAAGACGACCTTCGGCCGCATCGGCGTGAAGGTCTGGATCTACAAGGGCGACGTCAAGAACATCGCCGAGGTCCGCGCCGAGAACGCCGCCGCCCGTGCCGGCAACCGCCCGGCCCGCGGTGGCGCCGACCGCCCGGCCCGTGGTGGCCGCGGTGGCGAGCGGCGCGGTCGCAAGCCGCAGCAGGCTGCTGCCGAGGCCCCCAAGGCCGAGGCCCCCGCAGCCGCCGCTCCGGCTGAGAGCACCGGAACGGAGGCCTGACCACCATGCTGATCCCCCGTAGGGTCAAGCACCGCAAGCAGCACCACCCGAAGCGCAACGGCATGTCCAAGGGTGGCACGCAGGTTGCGTTCGGCGAGTACGGCATCCAGGCGCTGACCCCGGCGTACGTCACGAACCGCCAGATCGAGGCGGCTCGTATCGCCATGACCCGTCACATCAAGCGTGGCGGCAAGGTCTGGATCAACATCTACCCGGACCGCCCGCTGACCAAGAAGCCCGCCGAGACCCGCATGGGTTCCGGTAAGGGTTCGCCGGAGTGGTGGGTCGCGAACGTCAAGCCCGGACGCGTCATGTTCGAGCTGTCGTACCCCAACGAGAAGATCGCCCGTGAGGCGCTGACCCGTGCGGCCCACAAGCTGCCGATGAAGTGCCGGATCGTCAAGCGCGAGGCAGGTGAAGCGTGATGTCGGCCGGTACCAAGGCGTCCGAGCTGCGCGAGCTGGGCAACGAGGAGCTGCTGAACAAGCTCCGCGAGGCCAAGGAAGAGCTGTTCAACCTCCGCTTCCAGGCGGCGACGGGCCAGCTCGAGAACCACGGCCGTCTGAAGGCGGTCCGCAAGGACATCGCCCGGATCTACACCCTCATGCGTGAGCGTGAGCTCGGCATCGAGCAGGTGGAGAACGCCTGATGAGCGAGAACAACGTGACTGAGCAGAACACCGAAGCGCGCGGCTTCCGTAAGACCCGTGAGGGCTACGTCGTCAGCGACAAGATGGACAAGACCGTCGTCGTCGCCGTCGAGGACCGCGTCAAGCACGCGCTGTACGGCAAGGTCATCCGCCGTACGAACAAGCTCAAGGCGCACGACGAGCAGAACGCCGCGGGTGTCGGCGACCGCGTCCTCCTGATGGAGACCCGGCCGCTGTCCGCGACCAAGCGCTGGCGCGTCGTCGAGATCCTCGAGAAGGCCAAGTAGGCAATTCGCGCAAGCGGATTCCAATAGATACGCCTGCGGGCAGACCCCGCAGGTCAGTTCCGCCAGGCTCCGGGGGCCGCTCGCCGAGCGGCCCCCGGGGAACCGGCAGACGATCAGGAGATAGACGTGATCCAGCAGGAGTCGCGACTGCGTGTCGCCGACAACACGGGTGCGAAGGAGATCCTCTGCATCCGTGTGCTCGGCGGCTCCGGTCGCCGCTACGCGGGTATCGGTGACGTCATCGTCGCCACCGTCAAGGACGCGATCCCCGGTGGCAACGTGAAGAAGGGTGACGTCGTCAAGGCGGTCATCGTTCGCACCGTCAAGGAGCGCCGCCGTCCGGACGGCTCGTACATCCGCTTCGACGAGAACGCCGCCGTCATCCTCAAGAACGACGGCGACCCTCGCGGCACCCGTATCTTCGGCCCCGTGGGCCGTGAGCTGCGCGAGAAGAAGTTCATGAAGATCATCTCCCTCGCGCCGGAGGTGCTGTGAGCATGAAGATCAAGAAGGGTGACCTGGTCCAGGTCATCACCGGCAAGGACAAGGGCAAGCAGGGCAAGGTCATTGCCGCTTTCCCGCGCGAGGAGCGTGTCCTGGTCGAGGGTGTCAACCGGGTCAAGAAGCACACGAAGGCCGGGCCGACCGCCCGCGGCTCGCAGGCCGGCGGCATCGTGACCACCGAGGCCCCCATCCACGTCAGCAACGTGATGCTGGTCGTGGAGAAGGACGGCCAGAAGGTTCCGACCCGCGTCGGCTACCGCTTCGACGAGGACGGCAACAAGATCCGCGTTGCCAAGCGGACGGGTGAGGACATCTGATGACGACCACCACCGTGACTCCGCGTCTGAAGCAGAAGTACAGGGACGAGATCGTCCAGAAGCTGCGTGACGAGTTCAAGTACGAGAACGTCATGCAGGTTCCGGGCCTCGTCAAGATCGTGGTCAACATGGGTGTGGGCGACGCCGCCCGCGACTCCAAGCTGATCGAGGGCGCCATCCGCGACCTCACCACGATCACCGGCCAGAAGCCGGCCGTCACCAAGGCCCGCAAGTCCATCGCGCAGTTCAAGCTGCGTGAGGGCCAGCCGATCGGTGCCCACGTCACGCTCCGTGGCGACCGCATGTGGGAGTTCCTGGACCGCACCCTGTCGCTCGCGCTGCCGCGCATCCGCGACTTCCGCGGCCTGTCCCCCAAGCAGTTCGACGGCCGTGGCAACTACACGTTCGGTCTCACGGAGCAGGTCATGTTCCACGAGATCGACCAGGACAAGATCGACCGCGTCCGGGGTATGGACATCACCGTGGTGACCACGGCGACCAACGACGAAGAGGGCCGTGCCCTTCTCCGTCACCTCGGCTTCCCGTTCAAGGAGGCGTGAGCGAGATGGCGAAGAAGGCTCTCATCGCGAAGGCTGCCCGCAAGCCCAAGTTCGGCGTGCGCGCGTACACCCGCTGCCAGCGCTGCGGCCGTCCGCACTCCGTGTACCGCAAGTTCGGCCTGTGCCGCGTGTGCCTCCGTGAGATGGCTCACCGCGGCGAGCTGCCGGGCGTGACCAAGAGCTCCTGGTAATCCGGTAGTTCCGGACTCCCAGGACTCTCGGTAGGCAAATGGGACGGCAGGCCGCCCACTCCCCATGGCTTAGGCTTGTGGGGTTGGGCACCTGCCGTGCCGTACGACTTACTACGCCGTAGGTCCACCGCGCCGCACCCGTCCCGTCTCGGATCGGGGAGAGGGATGGCGCACCAGGAAACCCCGGCGAGAGAGGCCGAAGGCCAATTCATGACCATGACTGATCCGATCGCAGACATGCTGACGCGTCTGCGGAACGCGAACGCGGCGTACCACGACTCCGTGTCGATGCCGCACTCCAAGATCAAGTCGCACATCGCGGAGATCCTCCAGCAGGAGGGCTTCATCACGGGCTGGCGCGTCGAGGACGCCGAGGTCGGCAAGAACCTCGTCCTGGAGCTGAAGTTCGGCCCCAACCGTGAGCGCTCCATCGCGGGCATCAAGCGGATCTCCAAGCCCGGTCTCCGGGTGTACGCGAAGTCCACCAACCTGCCGAAGGTCCTCGGCGGCCTGGGCGTGGCGATCATCTCCACGTCCCACGGTCTGCTGACCGACAAGCAGGCGCAGAAGAAGGGCGTGGGTGGGGAAGTCCTCGCCTACGTCTGGTAACTCGGGAACGGAGGAGAGACAGCAATGTCGCGTATCGGCAAGCTCCCCATCCCGGTTCCCGCCGGCGTGGACGTCACCATCGACGGCCGTACGGTCAAGGTCAAGGGCCCCAAGGGCGAACTGACCCACACCGTCGTCGCGCCGATCGAGATCGCTAAGGGCGAGGACGGCACCCTCCAGGTGACCCGCCCGAACGACGAGCGGCAGAGCAAGGCCCTGCACGGCCTGTCCCGCACGCTGGTGGCGAACATGATCACCGGTGTGACCCAGGGATACGTCAAGAAGCTCGAGATCAGCGGTGTCGGTTACCGCGTGACCGCCAAGGGCTCGAACCTCGAGTTCGCGCTCGGTTACAGCCACCCGATCACCGTCGAGGCCCCCGAGGGCATCACCTTCAAGGTGGAGACCCCGACCCGTTTCTCGGTCGAGGGCATCGACAAGCAGAAGGTCGGCGAGGTTGCGGCCAACATCCGCAAGCTGCGCAAGCCCGACCCGTACAAGGCCAAGGGTGTCAGGTACGAGGGCGAAGTCATCCGCCGCAAGGTCGGAAAGGCGGGTAAGTAAGCCATGGCATACGGGCAGAAGATCCTCAAGGGCGACGCCTACAAGCGTGCCGCTATCAAGCGTCGCCACATCCGGATCCGCAAGAAGGTCTCGGGTACCGCCGAGCGTCCCCGTCTGGTCGTGACCCGCTCCAACCGCCACATCGTGGCGCAGGTGATCGACGACCTGAAGGGCCACACCCTGGCGTCGGCGTCCACCCTGGACGCGTCGATCCGCGGTGGCGAGGACGACAAGTCCACGCAGGCCAAGAAGGTCGGCGCCCTGGTCGCCGAGCGCGCCAAGGCCGCCGGTGTCGAGGCCGTCGTGTTCGACCGTGGTGGCAACCAGTACGCCGGGCGCATCGCCGCCCTGGCCGACGCCGCCCGCGAGGCCGGGCTCAAGTTCTGAGCCAGGTTCCGTAGCTAGCGGAAACAGAGAGAGGTAATTCCAATGGCTGGACCCCAGCGCCGCGGAAGCGGTGCCGGTGGCGGCGAGCGGCGGGACCGGAAGGGCCGTGACGGCGGCGCTGCTGCCGCCGAGAAGACCGCGTACGTCGAGCGCGTCGTCGCGATCAACCGCGTCGCCAAGGTTGTGAAGGGTGGTCGTCGCTTCAGCTTCACCGCGCTGGTCGTGGTGGGCGACGGTGACGGCACCGTGGGTGTCGGATACGGCAAGGCGAAGGAGGTGCCGGCCGCCATCGCCAAGGGTGTCGAGGAGGCCAAGAAGCACTTCTTCAAGGTCCCCCGGATCCAGGGCACCATCCCGCACCCGATCCAGGGTGAGAAGGCCGCCGGCGTCGTGCTGCTCAAGCCGGCCTCGCCGGGTACCGGTGTGATCGCCGGTGGTCCGGTGCGCGCCGTGCTCGAGTGCGCCGGTATCCACGACGTGCTGTCGAAGTCGCTCGGCTCCGACAACGCCATCAACATCGTGCACGCGACCGTGGAGGCCCTGAAGGGCCTGCAGCGTCCCGAGGAGATCGCGGCCCGCCGCGGTCTGCCGCTGGAGGACGTCGCCCCCGCGGCCCTGCTGCGTGCGCGTGCCGGGGTGGGTGCGTAATCATGGCTCAGCTCAAGATCACGCAGGTCAAGTCCTACATCGGCAGCAAGCAGAACCACCGTGACACCCTGCGGTCGCTTGGTCTCAAGGGGATCAACACCGTGGTCGTCAAGGAGGACCGTCCCGAGTTCCGCGGCATGGTGCACACCGTCCGCCACCTCGTGACGGTCGAGGAGGTCGACTGATCATGGCGGAGAACAACCCGCTCAAGATCCACAACCTCCGTCCGGCCCCGGGCGCCAAGACCGCCAAGACCCGTGTCGGTCGTGGTGAGGCGTCGAAGGGTAAGACGGCCGGTCGTGGCACCAAGGGCACCAAGGCCCGCTACCAGGTTCCGGAGAGCTTCGAGGGCGGCCAGATGCCGCTGCACATGCGGCTCCCGAAGCTGAAGGGCTTCAAGAACCCGTTCAAGACCGAGTACCAGGTCGTGAACCTCGACAAGCTGGCCAAGCTCTACCCCGAGGGTGGCGAGGTCACGGTCGAGGACCTGGTGGCCAAGGGCGCCGTTCGCAGGAACAGCCTGGTCAAGGTCCTCGGCGAGGGCGAGATCTCCGTGGCGCTGACGGTGAAGGTCGACAAGGCCTCCGCCTCCGCCAAGGAGAAGATCGCCGCCGCCGGCGGCAGCGTCACCGAGCTCGTCTGACCCGTTCCAGGCGTCTCGATGGCTTGAACGATCCCAACCGGGGATGCCCACAAAAGGGGTATCCCCGGTTGGTCGTTCCTAGGGCGGCAGTCTCGCCGGTAAGGTGGCCTGCACTGCCCACTTTCCCCGGGTGCCCCACACGGGGCACCCTGAGCGGCAGTAGACCGTTAGCCAGTCGTCCCTATCAGTCGAACCTCAAGACCGTCACCCTTGACGCAGTTGCGCGGGGGTCGCAGGAGGCACCGTGCTCACCGCGTTCGCCCGGGCGTTCAAGACGCCCGACCTGCGCAAGAAGCTGCTCTTCACGCTCGGCATCATCGTGGTCTACCGGATCGGTACGAACGTCCCGATCCCGAACATCGACTACAAGAACGTCCAGTACTGCATCGACCAGGCCAATGCCCAGCAGGGCCTGTTCGGTCTGGTCAACATGTTCAGCGGCGGCGCCTTGCTGCAGATCACGGTCTTCGCGCTCGGGATCATGCCGTACATCACGGCGAGCATCATCCTGCAGCTGCTGACCGTGGTGATCCCGCGCCTGGAAGCCCTCAAGAAGGAGGGCCAGGCCGGTACGGCGAAGATCACGCAGTACACCCGCTACCTCACCATCGCGCTCGCCATTCTGCAGGGCACCGGCCTGGTGGCCACCGCCCGCAGCGGTGCGCTCTTCTCCGGCTGCTCGGCGGCCGGCCAGATCGTGCGGGACCGTTCGATCTTCGCCACCATCACGATGGTCATCGTCATGACCGCCGGCACGGCCATCGTCATGTGGCTCGGTGAGCTGATCACCGACCGCGGCGTCGGCAACGGCATGTCGATCCTGATGTTCATCTCGATCGCCGCCACCTTCCCGTCCGCCCTGTGGGCCATCAAGAAGCAGGGCGACCTGGCGGGCGGCTGGATCGAGTTCGGCACCGTCATCGCCGTCGGCCTGGTCATGGTGGGCCTGGTCGTCTTCGTGGAGCAGGCTCAGCGCCGCATCCCCGTGCAGTACGCGAAGCGCATGATCGGCCGCCGGTCCTACGGCGGCACGTCCACGTACATCCCGCTCAAGGTCAACCAGGCGGGTGTCATCCCCGTCATCTTCGCGTCGTCGCTGCTCTACATCCCGGCCCTGATCGCGCAGTTCTCCAGCGGAACCTCGGGGTGGAAGACCTGGATCGAGGCCCACCTCGTGAGGGGCGACCACCCGATCTACGTCACCCTGTACTTCCTGCTCATCGTCTTCTTCGCGTTCTTCTACGTGGCGATCTCCTTCAACCCCGAGGAAGTCGCGGACAACATGAAGAAGTATGGTGGCTTCATCCCGGGCATCCGGGCTGGCCGACCGACCGCTGAGTACCTCAGCTACGTACTCAACCGGATCACCTGGCCGGGTTCGCTGTATCTGGGTCTGATCGCTCTCGTACCGACGATGGCGTTGGTTGGTTTCGGGGCAAACCAGAACTTCCCGTTCGGCGGGACCAGCATCCTGATCATCGTGGGTGTCGGTCTCGAGACGGTGAAGCAGATCGAGAGCCAGCTCCAGCAGCGCAATTACGAAGGGTTCCTCCGCTGATGCGAATCGTCCTCGTCGGGCCGCCGGGTGCCGGTAAGGGAACGCAGGCCACGCGACTGGCCGAGAAGCTGCGCATCCCGCACATCTCCACGGGCGACCTGTTCCGCGCCAACATCAGCCGGCAGACGGAGCTGGGGAAGCTCGCGAAGTCCTACATGGACGCCGGCAACCTGGTGCCGGACGAGGTCACCATCGCGATGGCCAAGGACCGCATGGAGCAGCCGGACGCCGAGGGCGGCTTCCTGCTGGACGGTTTCCCGCGCAACGTCTCCCAGGCCGAGGCGCTCGACGAGCTCCTGCGGACCGAGGGCATCCGGCTGGACGCGGTGCTGGACCTGGAGGTCCCGGAGGAAGAGGTCGTCAAGCGGATCGCCGGGCGGCGGATCTGCCGCAAGGACTCCAGCCACGTCTTCCACGTGTCGTACAGCCCGCCGAAGCAGGAGGGCGTCTGCGACGTCTGCGGCGGCGAGCTCTACCAGCGGGACGACGACTCCGAGGAGACCGTGCGGACCCGGCTGGAGGTCTACCACACGCAGACCGAGCCGATCATCGACTACTACAAGGCGCAGGGGCTGGTCGTGACCATCTCCTCGCTGGGGCCGGTCGACGAGGTCACGGGCCGGGCCCTGGAGGCGCTCAAGCGCGACGAGGACGGCCGGTAGCCGTCCGTACGCAGCCGAGCCGCGGTTCCCTGTGAGGGAGCCGCGGCTGCTGTGTGGGGGCCGGCCGGCCGGCGCGGCCCCGTATCGTTGAAGGCGTTCGTACTCTTCCGGTCCAGAAAGGCCGCAGTCCCCATGGTGCAGATCAAGACGCCCGAGCAGATCGCCAAGATGCGTGCGGCGGGCCTGGTCGTCGCCGCCATCCACGCGGCCACACGGGAGGCCGCCGTGCCGGGGGCCACGACGAAGGACCTGGACCAGGTCGCCCGCAAGGTGCTCGCCGAGCACGACGCCAAGCCGAACTTCCTCGGGTACGGCGGTTTCCCCGCGACGATCTGCACCTCCGTCAACGAGGTCGTCGTCCACGGCATCCCCTCCGAGGACGTCGTCCTCAAGGACGGGGACATCATCTCCGTCGACTGCGGCGCGATCGTCGACGGCTGGCACGGCGACGCCGCCTACACGGCCTTCGTGGGCTCCGGCCACGCCCCGGAGCTGATCGAGCTCTCCCGGGTGACCGAGGAGTCGATGTGGGCCGGCATCGCCGCGATGAAGCAGGGCAACCGCCTGGTGGACATCTCCCGGGCGATCGAGACCTACATCCGCCGCCAGCCGAAGCCGGGCGGCGGCCGGTACGGGATCATCGAGGACTACGGCGGCCACGGCATCGGCACCGAGATGCACATGGACCCGCACCTGCTGAACTACGTCGACCGGCGCCGCGGCAAGGGCCCCAAGCTGGTCCCCGGCTTCTGCCTGGCCATCGAGCCGATGGTCTCCCTCGGCACGCCGAGGACGCGGGTGCTCCAGGACGACTGGACCGTCGTCACCACCGACGGCACCTGGTCCTCGCACTGGGAGCACTCCGTGGCGCTGACCGAGCAGGGCCCGCTGGTCCTCACCGCGCCCGACGGGGGCCGGGCGAAGCTCGCCGAGTACGGCGTCACGGCCGCCCCCGACCCCCTCGGCTGACGGCCCCGGCCCCCTCGGCCGGCACCTCCCGGCCCCGCCGGTTAACGCTCTTCGGAGCTGGGCAGACTTCCCCGATTCGTCTTTCCGGGTGCGCTGACGTAGACTGACTCGTCGGCTCTTGTGCACCCGCATGTTCGCATGCGCCCGTCAGGGAAGTGCGGGAGTCGATCAAGGTAGTCGATTCGAAGGGCGAAGCGTGGCCAAGAAACAAGGTGCCATCGAGATCGAGGGCACTGTCGTCGAGTCTCTGCCGAACGCCATGTTCAAGGTCGAGCTCCAGAACGGCCACCAGGTCCTGGCACACATCAGCGGCAAGATGCGTATGCACTACATCCGCATCCTCCCTGACGACCGGGTCGTGGTGGAGCTGTCTCCGTACGACCTGACGCGTGGCCGGATCGTCTACCGCTACAAGTAGATCTTGCCCGCACCTCGTCCCGCGGGGTGGTGGCACTGACCCGGAGAACCTCGATCCCATGAAGGTCAAGCCGAGCGTCAAGAAGATCTGCGACAAGTGCAGGGTGATCCGCCGTCACGGTCGGGTCATGGTCATCTGCGAGAACCCGCGCCACAAGCAGCGCCAGGGCTGACCGCACGACCGCACCCTCTGCGATTCGCAGAAATTCGCGCGACGCGAGCAACACATGTTCATACGCAGAGCCCAGACGGCCAGCCGTCTGACACCCCCGGTCGGAGGCCGGGGACCCGGTCCGTACCTGATACGGCGGTCGGGAACCGGTTCTGCGGAAGACCTCCGAAGATCAAACTGGAGCCATTGAATGGCACGCGTTTCCGGTGTTGACATCCCGCGCGAAAAGCGCGTGGAGGTCGCCCTTACGTATGTGTTCGGCATCGGCCGGACCCTTTCGAAGCAGACGCTGGCCGCGACCGGCGTGGACCCGAACACTCGCGTCCGTGACCTCTCCGAGGAGCAGCTGGTCGCGATCCGCGAGTACGTCGACAACAACATCAAGACCGAGGGTGACCTCCGTCGCGAGATCCAGGCCGACATCCGCCGCAAGGTCGAGATCGGCTCGTACCAGGGTCTGCGGCACCGCCGTGGTCTGCCCGTCCGCGGCCAGCGCACCAGCACCAACGCCCGCACCCGCAAGGGCCCGCGTCGCGCCATCGCCGGCAAGAAGAAGCCGGGCAAGAAGTAGTCCGCAGCGGACACCTGTCCACGGTCTTCGCTGTAGGACCGACCACCTCCCGAGGAGTTAGTAGATGCCCCCCAAGGGACGTCAGGGCGCTGCCAAGAAGGTGCGCCGCAAGGAAAAGAAGAACGTCGCTCACGGCCACGCGCACATCAAGAGCACGTTCAACAACACCATCGTTTCGATCACGGACCCGTCCGGCAACGTGATCTCCTGGGCCTCCGCCGGCCACGTCGGCTTCAAGGGCTCGCGGAAGTCCACGCCGTTCGCCGCGCAGATGGCCGCCGAGTCGGCCGCCCGCCGCGCCCAGGAGCACGGCATGCGCAAGGTCGACGTGTTCGTGAAGGGCCCGGGTTCCGGTCGTGAGACCGCGATCCGCTCCCTGCAGGCCACCGGCCTGGAGGTCGGCTCGATCCAGGACGTCACGCCGACCCCGCACAACGGCTGCCGTCCGCCGAAGCGCCGCCGCGTCTGACGCACGGCTCTTCGCCGCGGGATGTCCGGGCGGCACGGTCCCCACGGGTCGTGCCGCCCGTACCCTTGCAGTACCCGCACCTTCCCGGGTGCGGCTCTCAGGGTCGGGCGTCATATAGCGGGCGCCCCCGACTGAAGGATCTGATCCACACATGCTGATCGCTCAGCGTCCCTCGTTGACCGAAGAGGTCGTCGACGAGTTCCGCTCCCGGTTCGTGATCGAGCCGCTGGAGCCGGGCTTCGGCTACACCCTCGGCAACTCCCTCCGCCGCACCCTCCTGTCGTCGATCCCCGGTGCCGCCGTCACCAGCATCCGCATCGACGGCGTGCTGCACGAGTTCACCACCGTGCCGGGCGTCAAGGAGGACGTCACCGACCTGATCCTCAACATCAAGCAGCTGGTCGTCTCCTCGGAGCACGACGAGCCGGTCGTGATGTACCTGCGCAAGCAGGGCCCGGGTCTGGTCACCGCCGCCGACATCGCGCCGCCGGCCGGTGTCGAGGTGCACAACCCCGACCTCGTCCTCGCCACGCTCAACGGCAAGGGCAAGCTGGAGATGGAGCTGACCGTCGAGCGCGGTCGCGGCTACGTCTCCGCCGTGCAGAACAAGCAGGTGGGTCAGGAGATCGGGCGCATCCCGGTCGACTCGATCTACTCGCCGGTGCTCAAGGTCACCTACAAGGTCGAGGCGACCCGTGTCGAACAGCGCACCGACTTCGACAAGCTGATCGTCGACGTCGAGACCAAGCAGGCCATGCGTCCGCGCGACGCGATGGCCTCGGCCGGCAAGACCCTGGTCGAGCTGTTCGGTCTCGCCCGCGAGCTGAACATCGACGCCGAGGGCATCGACATGGGCCCGTCCCCGACGGACGCCGCCCTGGCCGCCGACCTGGCGCTGCCGATCGAGGAGCTGGAGCTCACGGTCCGCTCCTACAACTGCCTCAAGCGCGAGGGCATCCACTCCGTGGGCGAGCTCGTGGCGCGCTCCGAGGCCGACCTGCTCGACATCCGCAACTTCGGTGCGAAGTCGATCGACGAGGTCAAGGCGAAGCTGGCCGGCATGGGCCTGGCGCTCAAGGACAGCCCGCCCGGATTCGACCCGACCGCCGCGGCGGACGCGTTCGGCGCCGACGACGACGCGGACGCCGGGTTCGTGGAGACCGAGCAGTACTGAGAGCCCGGGCCTTCCGGCCCGTACTCGGGCGCGGGTGCGCTGCGGCTCGTCGCGCCCGCGCGGCGGAGCCGCATATCGAATGCAGCCCCGCGCCCCTTCCGGACGACAGCCCCTCCGGGGTTTGTCGTCCGGATCTCCGACAGGCAACCGCCTGCTCGGATACTGACTCCGGTACCTGATACGGCCGGGGCAGACACACAGGAGAAGAACCATGCCGAAGCCCACCAAGGGTGCCCGCCTGGGCGGCAGCGCCGCGCACGAGAAGCTGCTCCTCGCGAACCTCGCGAAGTCGCTCTTCGAGCACGGCAAGATCACCACCACCGAGGCGAAGGCCCGCCGCCTGCGCCCGTACGCCGAGCGGCTGATCACCAAGGCGAAGAAGGGCGACCTTCACAACCGCCGCCAGGTGCTCCAGGTCATCACGGACAAGAGCGTCGTCCACACGCTCTTCACCGAGATCGGCCCGCGCTACGAGAACCGTCCGGGTGGCTACACCCGCATCACCAAGATCGGCAACCGTCGCGGCGACAACGCGCCCATGGCGGTCATCGAGCTGGTCGAGGCGCTGACGGTGCAGCAGACGGCGGTCGGCGAGGCCGAGGCCGCGACCAAGCGCGCGGTCAAGGAGGCCGACGAGGCCAAGGCCGAGGAGACCAAGGCCGAGGAGACCAAGGCCGAGGACGCCAAGGCCGAGGAGACCCCGGCGGAGGAGTCCAAGGACGAGGAGTCCAAGGACGCCTGAGGCACTGCCGAAGCGCTGAAGCGGGTCCGTCCTTCGGGGCGGGCCCGCTTTCGCGTACCTGAGAGGATCTGAGGGTGAGCGACGAAGTACAGCCCGGACACGTCCGCATCCGCCTCGACCTGTCCTACGACGGCACCGACTTCCACGGCTGGGCCAAGCAGGCCGGCGGCCGGCGGACCGTGCAGGGCGAGATCGAGGACGCGCTGCGGACCGTCACCCGGTCCGGGGGCACGACCTACGAGCTGACCGTGGCCGGGCGGACCGACGCCGGCGTGCACGCGCGCGGGCAGGTGGCGCACGTCGACCTGCCGCGCGAGGTGTGGGCCGAGCACAGCCGGAAGCTGCTCAAGCGGCTCGCCGGCCGGCTGCCGAAGGACGTGCGGGTGTGGGCCCTCAGGGAGGCGCCGCCCGGCTTCGACGCCCGCTTCTCGGCGATCTGGCGGCGCTACGCCTACCGGGTCACCGACAATCCCGGCGGGGTCGACCCGCTGCTGCGCAACCACGTGCTGTGGCACGACTGGCCGCTCGACGTCGACGCGATGAACGAGGCCGCGCAGCGGCTGCTCGGGGAGCACGACTTCGCCGCCTACTGCAAGAAGCGGGAGGGGGCCACGACCATCCGGACCCTCCAGGAGCTGAGCCTGGTGCGCGGGGACGACGGGATCGTCACCGCGACCGTGCGGGCCGACGCCTTCTGCCACAACATGGTGCGCTCGCTGATCGGGGCGCTGCTGTTCGTGGGGGACGGGCACCGCCCGCCGGACTGGCCGGGGAAGGTGCTGGCGGCCGGCGTACGGGACTCGGCCGTGCACGTGGTGCGGCCGCACGGGCTGACGCTGGAGGAGGTCGGCTACCCGGCGGACGAGCTGCTGGCGGAGCGGAGCCGGCAGGCCCGGAACAAGCGGTCGCTGCCCGGGGCCGGGTGCTGCTGAGCCGCCCGGGCCGGGTGCCGTCGAGCCGTCCGGCGGAACGGGGCCGGTGCGCCGCGCCGGTCAGTCGTGCGCCCACGCGGAGAGCAGTCCGGTGATCGCGTCCGCGGCCTCGTCGGCGTCGCGTCCGTCGCCGCGGGCGTGCGGGGCGAGTTCCAGGTGGACGAAGGTCGCGTGCTGCCGCTGGGCCGCACGTCCCTGGACGTTGCTCCGGCCCTCCAGGGGACAGCGGTCCGACCAGCCCCGGCAGACCCGCAGTCCGTCGGCCTCCATGCGGTCGGCCAGGGCGACGACCTCGCCGGGCGCGCTCTGCGCGGCGCCCGTGGAGAGCACGGCGTCGTAGGGCCGGCGGTCGGAGGAGTCGTCGAAGCCGTGCAGCTGGATGCCGGGCACCCCGCGCCGCTGCAGTTCCGCCACCACGGTGTGGAACGCGCTGTCCTCCCGGTGGGCGACGTCGGCGGCGCCGTCGTCGCCGGCCCGGCGGTGGGCGCCGGCCAGCACCAGGGCGCCGCCCGGGGCGTCCTCCAGCAGCCGCACGCCGAGGTCCTCGGTGTTCCGGTCGGACCGGGGGTGCGGCACCTGGGCGCTCCAGCGGACGTCCGCGTCCGCGTTCAGGTAGAGCCGGCCCCAGTGGGCGCTGTCGCCCGGCCCGGTGGCCGCGACCTCGTCGTAGCGGCGGCCGGAGGCGGTGTCGGTGAGCCGGGTGATGCCCAGGCCGAGCGGGGCGAGCAGCTCCTCGGCCCGGCGGAAGTCGCCCTCCAGCAGGCGGCCGACGCCCCGGGCCAGCCGCTCGCGCCCGTCGTCGTCGGGCGCGGTGTAGGGGCCGTCCTCCTGGAAGGTGGCCGTATACCCGAGGACGCGGCTGCGCAGATCGACCAGTTCCCGGGCCGAGGGCGCCGGTCTCTCCGGCTCCCGGTGCGTTCCCGACTGGCAACCGAACAGAGCCAGCGCCAAACCCGCCTGAGCGAGAACGCGAACGAAACGTGACCGCCTTGTAATGGAAAAGCCGGAGTCAGTTGTGTGACTCATGTGAACATGGCTCGGTGACATTCCGTAAGTCTCTCCGTATGGGTGGTATGCCGGCTGTTCTGGGGGTGGCTGCCGTTCTGACCGTCTCGTGCGGTTCGGAAGCGGTGCGGCCGCAGGCCGGGCCGGGCGGCCGGTCCTTCACCGTGGCCGCGGCCGGGGACGTGCTCCTCCACCCCGAGCTGGTCGAGCAGGCGGCCGAGGACGCCGAGAAGACCGGCAAGGGAGAGGCCGGGCTCGACTTCGGGCCGCTGCTCGCCGGGGTGAAGCCGGTCATCGGCAAGGCGGACCTGGCGATCTGTCACATGGAGACTCCCGTCGGGAAGCCCGAGGGCCCCTTCCAGGGGTACCCGGAGTTCCTGGTGCCACCGCAGGTTCTGACGGCGCTGAAGGACGTGGGCTACGACACCTGCTCGACGGCCTCCAACCACACCTTCGACCACGGTTTCAAGGCCGTGAAGCGCACGCTGGACGCCATGGACGAGGCGGGCCTCGGGCACACCGGCTCGGCGCGCACGCCCGAGGAAGCAGAACAGATCAACATCCGGGACGTCAACGGCGTCAAGGTGGCCCACCTCTCCTACTCGTGGGAGTCCTTCGTCCACCCGGTGCCCGAGAAGCAGCGCTGGGCGTTCAACGGGACGGACGCCTCGGCCATCAAGCAGGCCGAGACCCGGGCCCGGGCCGAGGGCGCCGAGGTGGTCATCCTCTCCATCCACTGGGGCGCGGAGTACTACAACGAGCCGGGCGTCGCGCAGCTGCGGCTGGCGCAGTGGCTCACCGAGGAAACCGGCATCGACCTCGTGCTCGGACACCACGCCCACGTGGTCCAGCCCATCCAGAAGGTGAACGGCACCTGGGTCGCCTACAGCCTCGGCAACCAGGTCGCCCGGCACTCCTCGCCCCAGGGCGTCACGGAGGAGGGGGCCATCGGCTGGTTCGAGTTCCGCGAGGCGGCCGACGGCTGGGACGTCACCGCCCGCTACCGCACCACGCTGGTGGACATCCCGCCGGAGACCGAGCCCGGCGAGCGGCTGCCCCGGGGCGCGGTCGAGGACCACCGGCTGGTGGACGTCCAGCACCAGCTCGACCACCCGGACGGCCTGTCCGAGGAGCGGCTCGCCCGCTACCGGCTGGCCGCCGACCGCACCCGCGGCTTCCTCTACAACCGGGGCGCCCCCGGCGGCGACGGGCTGCGGCCGCTGTCGCTGGAGCCGTGACCGGCACGGCCGTCCCCGCGCGGAGGTGACCGGGGACACAGCCCCTCCCGGGCGCCGGGGATACAACCCTGGCGTCACTCATCAGTCTTTCAAGTGACGGCGTCACACGGCCGCGGCAGCGGTGCTTCCTGCGGACGCTGAGCCTTTCGAAGCGACCAAGGAAGAACACCCGTGACATCGAGCCCTGCCGCGCATCCCGGGCACGGACGGCGGCGCAGCCGCAAGCGGGCGGACATGCCGCTCCTGGGGGGGATCCGCCCGCCGATCGCGGTGCTGTGCGTGCTGATCCTCGCCCTGGCCGGTCTGACGGCGAAGGTGCTCGGCCCCGGCGGCGAGCCCGTCGTCCCGGAGGCGGTGCTCTCCTCCCAGCGGCACTTCGCCGAGGACGGCGCCATCGCCCTGCGCGCCTCGATCGACGAGCGGGTCACCGACCTGCGCCGCACCGCCGCCGCGCTGAACGCGGGCGCGCCGGCCGAGCCGGAGCGCGTCCTGTCCGACCTGGGCAGGACCTACCAGAAGTGGACCGGCACCACGATCCTGGACCTGGAGAGCGGGGATGTGCTCGCCGCGCGTGGCGAAAGGATTCCGCTCGCCTGGCTGGACGAGGAGGTCCTCACCGGCGAGCAGGCGCTGCTCCCGCGCATGGTGCGGCTGGAGACCGGCGACGTCCGGCTGATGACGATGGTCGTCCTCGACTGGAAGGACCGGCCGCAGCAGCTGCTGATCGCCTCCAACAGCCTCGCCGTCCCCGCCATCAACCTGGGCCCGTTCCGCACCATGGCGGTCGTGGCCCGGGACGGCGAGGTCCTGGCCACGGCCGGCTTCGAGGAGTCCGAGGCGCTGAACTCGGACAAGCAGCGCGAGGAACTCGTCTTCCTCGAGAAGCAGATGTCCCGCCTGTCCGACCAGGCGGCCGAACGGACCGAACAGCACCCCGTCAGCGCCAGGGAGCCCGGCTCCCGCGGCTACCCCGGCGTCAGCGGAACCCTGCTGGGCGACGACTACAACGGCCGGATCACCACGGCCGGGTACGCCTCCCTGGCCTCCTCCGACCCCGAGGAGAAGGAGAGCGTCGCCGCCGGCCTCGGACTCACGGTCGTGGCCATGCTGCCGGTGGTCCAGCAGCAGGGCACCGTCGGGCCGGACCGGGAGCTGTACGGGCTGATCGCGGCCGGGGCCCTGGTCGTGCTCGGCCTGCTCGCCGTGGCCCTGCTGTGGATGAGCGTGCAGCGCCCGCTGCTGCGGCTGTTCCTGGAGTCCCGCCGGCTCGCCCGCGGCGACCTGACCCGGCCCGTCGCCGTGCCCCGCTCGGGCGAGGCCGCCCGCATCGGCTCGGCCCTGGAGCGGCTGCGCGGCCAGCTGGGCGGCCCGGGCCACGAGCCGACCGCCGGACCGGGCGGCGGGGTGCGGTTCGGGCTGCGGGTGCCGCTCGCGGTGACCGCCGTCCTGCTGCTGCTGTGGTGCGTGCCCGTCGGCTGGCTGCTGAACCGCACCGACGACTCGGTCAGCGTGCCGGCCACCATGGTCAACGACCAGCGCGACCGCACCGACCTGGTCGCCGACCGGGTCCGCCGGGCGCTGAACGAGGCGCAGGCCGACCTGGTCTCCACCTCCCGCCTGATCGACCCCGACGACCCCGGCGCCGGCGCCGCCCTGCTGACGGACGCGCTGCGCGAGCACACCCGCTACCAGGCGCTGTACGTCGTCGGCGAGGACGGCGAGGTCGTCGCCCGGGCCGGGGAGGACCCCCACGCCTGGGACCGCGACGCCGACGAGCCGCTGGTCCGGGTGTCCGGCGAGGGCGAGAGGAAGCCGGTGGTCCAGGCCGCCGCGCCCGTCCCGGGGCACCGGGGCGTCACCCTCGTCGGCGAGGTGCGGGTGGAGTTCCTCAACTCGCTGCTGAAACGGCCCGGCCTCGGCGAGGTCCGGGTGGTCGACGCCGACGCGCGGACCCTGGCCGGCAGCGACGGCTTCCTCGCCTTCGAGGAACTGCCCGACGACGCGCTGCCCCACCTGGTCCGCGCGGGCAACGTGCGGGTGGGCGCCGGGCCCGTCGAGAACGGCCTGCTCATCCGGGACGGCGGCAGCGTCACCGTGGCCGCCGCGGCCCCCTTCTCCGGCGGCGGCGTCGCCTCCGACATCGGCTGGACCGTCGTCAGCTGGCAGAACGCCAAGCACTTCCAGATCACCCCGTACGAACGCGAGGACCGCAGCGTGCTCGCCGGCCTGCTCGGCCTCGCCGCGATCGTGGTCTGCCTGGGCTGGATCCACCTGGTCGTCGCCCGGCCGCTGCGGGCCCTGGCGGCCAGTGCCGAGAAGCTCGCGGACGGAGACCTCAAGACCGTGCTGTACCCCCGCTACCAGGACGAGGTCGGCGCCGTCGTGCGCAGCCTCGAACTGATCCGGCAGCAGTTGCAGGCCCGCCGGCAGAACCAGCCGCGCCGGCCCGCCGAGTCCCGGCTCGGCGCCGGAGGAAGGTGACCCGAGCCGTGCTCTACCTGTACTTCGTCCTGCTGACCGGCAGTGTGTTCCTGCTCGTCGCGGGCATCGTCGAGCAGCGCCGGCACTACGCCGCGCTGCACTCCATCCCCTCGCGGGTGCTGGTCAACGGCATCCGCGGCAAGTCCTCCATCACCCGGCTGTGCGCGGGCGCGCTGCGCGGCGGCGACCTGGTGACCGTGGCCAAGACGACCGGGACGGCGGCGCGGTTCATCCACCCGGACGCCACCGAGGAGCCGGTCTACCGCAAGTTCGGCATCGCCAACGTGGTGGAGCAGATCGGCATCGTCCGGCGCGCGGCCACCTACCGGCCCGACGCCCTGGTGATCGAGTGCATGGCCGTCATGCCGGCCCTGCAGGAGGTCAACCAGAGCAAGCTGATCCGCTCGACGATCGGCGTGCTGTGCAACGTCCGCGAGGACCACCTCGCCGAGATGGGCCCCACCCTGGACGACGTGGCCCGCTCGCTGTGCCGTTCGATGCCCGAGAACGGCATCTGCGTCACCGCCGAGAAGGAGCGCTTCCACATCCTCCAGGAGGAGGCGGACGCCCGTAACTGCCGGCTGGTCTACGCCGACCCGGAGACGGTCACCGACGAGGAGCTGCGCGGCTTCAGCTGGTTCACCTTCAAGGAGAACGTCGCGATCGCCCTGGTCGTCGCCGAGCTGCTCGGCGTGGAGCGGAAGGTCGCGCTGCAGGGCATGTACGACGCGCCGCCGGACCCCGGCGTGCTGTCCGTGGAGCGCTATGTCACCGAGGAGGGCAAGCGGCTGGCCTTCGCCAACGTCTTCGCGGCCAACGACCCCGAGTCGACGCTGATGAACATCAACCAGCTGCTCGACCTCGGGGCCATCAGCCGCCCGCTGAACGTCGTGATCAACTGCCGTCCGGACCGCGTCGAGCGCAACGGGCAGATGGGCGAGATCATCCCCGACCTGAAGCCGGACAACGTCTTCGTCATCGGGCACCCCTCGAAGAGCGCCATCGACGCCATCCCCGCCCAGTGGCGGGACCGGGCGGTCGACCTGGGCGGCGAGCGGCGCCCGGCGGAGGAGTTCATGCCCGCCCTGCTCGGCCGGATGGCCGACGGGTCCTCCCTGGTCGCCATCGGCAACATCCACGGCCAGGGCGAGGAACTCCTGGAGTACCTGGCCGAACTCCCCGCGGACGAGAGCGGCGCCGGGCAGCCGGCACCCGGCCCGGCCGCCGCGGCGCCGGCCCAGCCGCCGCGTCTGGACCCGTTCGCCTCGTACCCGGTGGCGTACGAGGAGCGCTACCAGGCGTCGCAGACCCAGGAGATCCCGGTGATCGGCGCCCCCGCCCGGACGGCCGGCCCGCACCAGCGGTACGGGCAGCCGGACCAGCACCGGCAGCAGGACCGGTACGGACAGCCGGACCAGTACCAGTACCAGCAACAGCAGCAGGGCCGGCAGTACCAGCAGGGCCAGTACCAGCCGCAGGACCAGTACCAGCAGTACGGGCAGCAGGACCGGTACCAGCAGTACGGGCAGCAGGACCGGTACCAGCAGTACGGGCAGCAGGACGGGTACCAGCCGTACGCCGACGCGCCACCGTCCGCGCAGGCGCAGCCGTACGCGCCGCCGCAGCCGTACGCCCCCGGCCGGCAGGACCCGCCGTACCACGACGAGCCGCACGACGGCCCCTTCGCCGGGCCCCGGCACCCGACCACCGAGGGCGGCGGACCGCCCCCGCGCGCCTGACCCCGCGGGCCGACCGCCTCGCCCACCCGCCGTACACCCGCCCGGAGACCCCGTTGACCACCGCCGCCCTGACCCCCGAGATGGCCGCCCTGGGCATCGCCATAGGACTGTTCTTCTCGCTGCTGTGCTACCTGACCACCAACCTGTCCCCGGGCGGAATGATCACGCCGGGCTGGCTCGCCCTCACCCTGATCGAGGACCTCCAGCGCGCGGCCATGGTGGTGGGCGTCACCGCCCTGACCTACGCGGGCACCAAGGTCATGCAGCGGCTGGTGATCCTGTACGGCAAGCGGCTGTTCGCCGCGGTGGTGCTGCTGGGCGTGCTGCTCCAGGCCACGGTGATGATCCTGCTCTCGATCGAGTTCCCGCTGCTGTACGGCAACCAGACCCTCGGGTTCATCGTGCCCGGCCTGATCGCCTACCAGATGGTGCGCCAGCCCAAGGGCGCGACCCTGCTGGCCACGGGCACGGTCTCCCTCATGGCCTACATCGTCGTCGCCGCCGGCCTGCTGCTCGGCGTCATGCCCACCGTCTGAGAGGCCGCCCGAGAAGGCAGCCGAGAAGCCGTCCGAGAAGAACCGAGGAGTAACCGATGGCAGGGAAGAGGAAGTCACGGCCCGTCGTCTCGGGCCTGGTGGTGCTGGCGCTGGTCGGGACCTCCGGCTACCTCACCATGGAACTGCGCGCCCAGGAGGCGCCCGGTGTCACGGAGGTGCGCAACGTCGGCGTCCTGAACGGCAGCCGCGGCTCCGGCGGCGGGTCCGACGACAAGGGCGAGGTGAGCTGGTCCCGGCTGGAGAACCCCGCGCGCTCGGTGCTGCGCGGGGCCGACGGCCAGATCAAGGCCGTGTTCACCGACGGGGCCCGCACCGCGACCCTGACCGGGCCGGCCCGCACCTTCGAGGAGCCGGCCTCCACCTCCTCCAAGGTCTCCACCACCGACTGGGTGCGGCTCCTGCCCGAGCCCTGGAAGAAGGGGGCGGAGAAGGAGAAGTGGTTCACGGACTGGTACGCCGAGTACAAGGACAGCAAGGAGGACGACCTGTTCGCCTTCGCCTTCCAGTACGTGGCGGGCGCCCCCGACAAGAAGGACGAGCAGGGCGTCGTCTACGCCGGCGACGCCAACTTCGGGCCGCTGAACACCACCGGCGCCGAGGGCGGCGACCTGCGCCTGGAGCAGTCCGACTTCTACGACTACCTGGGCCTCGCGTACCCCTTCCGGGACGGCACCGTGGGGACGCCGGAGAGCATGCGCGCCAAGTCCCTGGACTGCTCGGGCTTCATCCGCATGGTGCTCGGCTACCGCGCCCGCTACCCGCTGATGTCCTCGGACGCCTCCGGCGACGGCCTGCCGCGCACCGCCAACGGCATGGCCCGCTCGAAGGAGGGCGTCGACGTCCTGCCGCTGACCGGCGTCTCGGCGGACGACCGGCCGTCCGCCATCGACCAGCTCCAGCCGGGCGACCTGGTCTTCTTCAAGCTCGACACGCGCACCAAGGAGCGGCTGGACCACGTGGGCATGGTCCTCGGCTACGACACCGAGGGCCACCTGATCTTCGTCTCCAGCCGGGAGGAGGTCAACGGCCCGACCATCGGCGACGTGGGCGGCGTCTCCCGGCTGGACGGCAACGGCTACTACGCGAAGACGCTGCGCAGCGCCAAGCGGCTGTGACCCCCGGGCGCGGCGGCCCGGCGGCGGGCTATCCGTGCGCCGCCGCCGACGCCTGGGCCTCGCCCCGGCGGCGGATCTGCCGGAACGTGAACTCGGCCAGGTCGTCGCCGGTGGCGAACACCGCCGTGTCCTTGGTGGTCACGTCCTTGCCGCTGGTGAAGCCGGCGAGCGTGAAATAGGCGTAGCGGCCGTAGGAGTTGGTCGTCGAGCGGCAGACGGCGCCGTTGCAGAAGTCCCGCACGCCGTCGCCGGACAGGGCCTCGACGATGCTCTTGGCGTCGGCCTGGCTCTTGGCCCGGGCCGCCCGGGCCTCGGTGTCGAAGACGGCCACGCCGACCGTCACCGCGACGCCGTCCCTGGTGTAGGTGACGCGCATCAGACGGGTGCAGCCGTTGTCGGCGAGGACCTTCGGCAGGGTGTTGCGGGCCGCCGACGCGCAGTTCTCCGTGTCGGCCGTCGGGCCCTTCTTGTACACGGTCTCGCCCATGGTGAGCTGCGTGCCCGGGAAGAGGACGTCCGGGGCGAGGGGGGCGGTGTCCTTCTTCGCGCTGGCGACGAAGTCCTTCGGGTCCAGCGGCGGCGGGGCGCTCGTCGGGGCGAACGACGGCGCCTCGTCCGTCGCGCTCGGGAGGTCGGCGGCCGAGGGCAGCCGGGAGGCCGCGTCCGACGCCCCGCCGGAGCCGTTCGCGGACACCACGGCCACGGCGACGGCGGCTCCTACGGCCACGGTGGCCAGCGCGCCGCCGCCGATGAACAGCAGTCGGCGCCGCTTGGTGCGGGCCTCCGACGCCTCAGCGAGCGCGGCCCAGTCCGGGCTCTGGCTGTCGTCGCTGTTCCCGGGCTGCTGAGAGTGCGGTTTCCAGGGATCCCACTGGGATGAAGGTCCCCCCTGCCCAAAGCTCATGGGGCGCATCTTAGACGGGGCGGGCGGCGCGCTGGTCCGCTCCGGCGGGCCCCGGGCCGCCTAGCGTTCCTCGGGTGGAAAAGGTCAAAAGCGACATCTTCGGGTGGTTGGTGCGGCCGGCCGGCCGGCACCTGTGGGCGGCGCTCGCCGCGGTGCTGGCCGCTTCGGCCGCGCGTACGGTGCGCCGGACCGCGCACGGCGGCATGGACAACGCGATCGTCGTCCGGGCCGCGCGGACCTGGCTGGCCGGGGGCGCCCCGTACGACGACCCGCACTTCCTGTATCTGCCGAGCGCGGTCCTGGCCGCGGCCCCGCAGGCGCTGCTGCCGCCGGAGGCGCTGCGGCTGCTGGTGCCGCCGGCCGTGACCGGCGGCCTCGCGCTGGGCTGGGCGCTGGCGCTGCGCGTGCACGGCGTGCCGCCGGGCAGCCGCTTCGCCGCCCTCGGCCTGATCGGCCTGGCGGCGGGCTGCGCGCCGTTCGGGCACCTGGTGATGCTCGGCAACTGGACGGTGACGGCGGTGGTGGCGCTGCCGCTGTGCCTGCTGCTGGCGGTCCGGGGCCGGTGGACGGCGGCCGGCCTGGTCGTCGGCGTTGCCGTGGCGCTCAAACCGCTGCTCGCCCCGCTGGCGCTGCTGTTCCTGTTCGCGCGCCGCTGGCGGGCGCTGGGGGCGATGCTGCTGGTGCCGGTCCTCGCCTCGGCCGGGGCGGCGCTGCTGCTGCCGGACCCGGCGGGCTTCTTCACCCGCACCCTGCCGTTCCTGCTGAACGGCGACGACGACTTCGTACGGCTCTACGAGATCTCCCCGGCGGCGGTGCTGCCGCGGCTGGGGGTGCCGGGGGCGCTGTCCGGGGCGGTCGCGCTGCTCGCGGCGGCGGGCGGCGTGCTGTGCGCGTACCGGCGCTGGCGCCGGGCCGACGCCGGCCCGCTGCGGCTGACGGAGACGGCGGCCTGCCTGATGCTGTCGGCGTTCCTCGTCTCGCGCCCGTCGTACAACCACTATCTGCTGGTGGTGCTGCCGCTGCTGCTCGCCGGGCTGCCGCACCGGGGCTCGGTGGCCCGGCGGCCCTGGTTCTGGCTCGCCCTGGTGCCGCAGCTGCCGGGGCTGACCTGGCCCTATCTGGAGTCGGGGCGGCGCCGGGCCGTCAAGGACGCCGTCACGCTGTGCGTCCTCGCGGCGACGGTCGCCCGGCACTGCGCGCGCCGCCGGCCGGTCCGCGGGGCCGGTGTCCGCGGCGCCGCGCCGGAGGGCGGGACCGCCGCGGCGCGGGTGGGCGGCGATCCCTCGTTTTGACCCCCACCGGGGACCCCGGTATTCTGCTTTTTCGTTGTGTATTGGCTTGCTCATTCTCACGGGACGGGCCCTTACACCGGTCCACCGGGCCGATGACCAGCGACCAGCACGCGGTTTGCGTCACCGCTGTGCGGTCTAGGCTGTCGTGATCGTTTCGGTGACCTTGTCTAGGACCATTCACTCGAAGCGAAGGCTACGAACCGTGCGTACGTACAGCCCCAAGCCCGGCGATGTGACGCGCCAGTGGCACGTCATCGACGCTCAGGACGTCGTCCTGGGCCGTCTCGCCAGCACTGCCGCCACCCTTCTGCGGGGCAAGCACAAGCCGATCTACGCGCCGCACGTCGACGCTGGTGACTTCGTCATCATCATCAACGCCGACAAGGTGCACCTGTCCGGCAACAAGCGGACCCAGAAGCTGGCGTACCGGCACTCCGGCTACCCGGGCGGTCTGCGCTCCGTCCGCTACGACGACCTGCTCGACAAGAACCCCGAGAAGGCCATCGAGAAGGCCGTCAAGGGCATGCTGCCCAAGAACTCCCTGGGCCGTCAGATGCTCTCGAAGCTGAAGGTCTACAAGGGTGACCAGCACCCGCACGGCGCGCAGCAGCCGCAGCCGTACGAGATCACCCAGGTCGCGCAGTAAGTCCGGCCACCCCCTAAGACTGAAGAGAATCTGAGGAGAATCGTGGCCGAGACCACTGCCGAGCAGCCGCTCGAAGAGCTTGACATCGACAGCTACACCACCGAGTCCGAGGTGCCCGTCGAGGGCGAGTACACCTCGGAGTCCCTCGCCTCCCGCTTCGGCGAGCCCCAGCCGGCCGCCGGCCTGGGCCGCCGCAAGGAGGCCATCGCCCGGGTCCGGATCGTTCCGGGCACCGGCAAGTGGAAGATCAACGGTCGCACCCTCGAGGACTACTTCCCGAACAAGGTGCACCAGCAGGAAGTGAACGAGCCCTTCAAGGTGCTCGAGCTCGAGGGCCGTTACGACGTCATCGCCCGCATCTCCGGCGGCGGTGTCTCCGGTCAGGCCGGTGCGCTCCGTCTCGGTGTCGCCCGCGCGCTGAACGAGGCCGACGTCGACAACAACCGCGGCCCGCTGAAGAAGGCCGGCTTCCTGCGCCGCGACGCCCGCGCGGTCGAGCGGAAGAAGGCCGGTCTGAAGAAGGCCCGCAAGGCCCCGCAGTACAGCAAGCGCTAAGCGCAGCTGCCTGCTCGTACTCCGAACGCCCCGGCGGCACGCCACTGTGCCGTCGGGGCGTTCGTTTTCTCATCGGCGTGGGCGTATAACGACACAAGGCGCTCAAAGGCTGGTGTGCTTGTGTGATCTGACGCCGGGCGTCGCGTGTCATCGCGCGCCCGGGACGCGGAGGCAGTGTGCGCGGGCCGCACCGGCACCGCTTCCGCAACTGACGCTTCCTCAGGAGGACAAGTGGGACGACTCTTCGGCACGGACGGCGTGCGCGGTGTCGCCAACGCGGACCTGACGGCCGAGATGGCCCTCGGCCTCTCCGTCGCCGCGGCGCACGTGCTGGCCGAGGCGGGCACGTTCGAAGGACACCGGCCGACCGCGGTGGTCGGGCGTGACCCGCGCGCGTCCGGGGAGTTCCTGGAGGCCGCCGTCGTCGCGGGCCTGGCCAGCGCCGGCGTGGACGTGCTGCGGGTCGGCGTGCTGCCGACGCCCGCGGTGGCCTACCTGACCGGCGCGCTCGGCGCCGACCTCGGCGTGATGCTCTCCGCGAGCCACAACGCCATGCCCGACAACGGCATCAAGTTCTTCGCCCGCGGCGGCCACAAGCTCGCCGACGAGCTGGAGGACCGCATCGAGGCCGTCTACGACGAGCACCGCCGCGGCGAGCCGTGGGAGCGGCCCACGGGCGCGGGCGTGGGCCGGGTGCGGGAATACGAGGAGGGGGCCGAGCGGTACGTCGAGCACCTGCTGGGCGTCCTCCCGAACCGGCTCGACGGGCTGAAGATCGTCCTCGACGAGGCGCACGGCGCGGCCTCCGCGGTCTCGCCGGAGGCGTTCACGCGGGCCGGGGCCGAGGTCGTCACCATCGGCGCCGAGCCGGACGGGCTCAACATCAACGACGGCTGCGGCTCCACGCACCTGGAGAAGCTGAAGGCGGCGGTCGTCGAGCACGGCGCCGACCTCGGCATCGCGCACGACGGCGACGCCGACCGCTGCCTGGCGGTGGACCACACCGGCGAGGAGGTGGACGGCGACCAGATCCTGGCCGTGCTCGCGCTGGCGCTGCGGGAGCGCTCCGAGCTGCGCTCCGACACCGTGGTGGCGACCGTCATGTCCAACCTGGGCTTCAAGCTCGCCATGGAGCGCGCGGGCATCCGGCTCGTCCAGACGGCGGTCGGCGACCGCTACGTCCTGGAGGAGATGAAGGAGAACGGCTACGCGCTCGGCGGCGAGCAGTCCGGGCACGTGATCGTCCTCGACCACGCGACGACCGGGGACGGCACGCTGACCGGGCTGCTGCTGGCCGCCCGGGTCGCCGCCAGCGGCCGCCCGCTGCGGGAGCTGGCGTCCGTGATGGAGCGGCTGCCGCAGGTGCTGGTCAACGTGCCGGACGTGGACAAGTCGCGGGTCGGCACGAGCGGGGAGCTGGCCGCGGCCGTCACCGAGGCCGAGCGGGAGCTGGGCTCCACCGGGCGGGTGCTGCTGCGGCCGTCGGGGACGGAGCCGCTGGTGCGGGTGATGGTGGAGGCCGCGGACCTGGAGCAGGCCCGGTCGGTGGCCGGCCGGCTGGCCGACGCGGTGAAGTCGGCGCTCGGCTAGGACCTCGCCATACGGTCGTGCTGCCTGGCCCAGAACCACTTCTGGGCCAGCAGCGTCAGGGTGCCGGCCAGGACGATGCCGAGCAGGTTCAGCAGGAGCTGCTCCGTCGACCCCCAGGTCTGCCCGGTGTCGCCGTAGCCGAGGGCCACGGCCGCGTTGGCGGCGGCGGGGACCGTGGTCACGGAGATGGCGACGCCGACCAGGGCGCCGGACTTGGCCGAGGTCAGGGACAGGGTGCCGGCGGCGCCGGCCAGGACCGCCACCACGAAGGAGAACCAGTCCGGGGCGTAGATGAAGCCGGTGTTGGGCCGGTCGGCCTTCAGCTGGTCCTTGCTGAACAGGTCGACCGCGTCCATGAAGAGGCTGAAACCGACCGTCACCGCCATCGCCGCCGCGAAGCCCGCCAGCAGCGCGGCCAGCGAGCGCAGCGCCAGCCGGGGCGCCCGCTGCACGATCGCCGTGCAGATGCCGGCCAGCGGGCCGAACTCCGGGCCCACCGCCATCGCGCCGACGATCAGGATCGCGTTGTCCAGGACCACGCCGCAGGCCGCGATCATCGTGGCGAGCGTGATGAAGGCGACGTAGGTGACGGAGAGGGTCGACTCCTCGTGCGTCGCCTCCTCCAGCTGCTCCCACAGCACCGCGTCCGCGCTCTCGCCCGGCGCCTCCCGCTCGGCCTCCTCGGCCCGGTCGGACAGCGACAGGTCGATGCCCTCGACGGCGATGGACCCGCACTTGTCCAGGTCCAGCTCCCGCAGTTCGCCGATGAGCTCGTCGCCCGCCTCGCGGGCCACGTCGCACAGCACGACGTCCCCGGCGGGGCTGCGGGCGGCGCCCGGCAGCACGACGAGGTGCGCGGTGCCGACCGTGCCCTCGATCAGGCGGACCACGTCGCCGGTCTTCTCGGGCGGCGTGATCAGGCGCAGATGCAGCATGGCGGCAGCGTAGCGGTCACAGTTTGCGCAGGCTCAGGCGCTGCACCGTGTGGTCCGGGCCCTTGCGCAGGATCAGGGTGGCGCGGCCGCGGGTGGGGGCGATGTTCTCCACCAGGTTGGGCTTGTTGATCGTGCGCCACGTCGTGCGGGCGTAGTCGAGGGCCTCCTCCTCGGAGACCTGGGTGTACTTGCGGAAGTACGAGGACGGGTCCTGGAAGGCGGTCTCGCGCAGCTTGCGGAAACGGTTCAGGTACCAGCGCTCGATGTCCTCGGGGCGGGCGTCGACGTACACGCTGAAGTCGAAGTAGTCGGCGAGGCCGACCCGGGTGCGGCCGTCCTTGCCGGGCAGGGCGGGCTGCAGGACGTTGAGCCCCTCGACGATCAGGATGTCCGGGCGGCGCACGACGAGCTTCTCGCCGGGGACGATGTCGTAGATCAGGTGGGAGTAGACCGGGGCCGTCACCTCGTCCTTGCCGGCCTTGATGTCGGCGACGAAGCGGGTGAGCGCCCGGCGGTCGTAGGACTCGGGGAAACCTTTCCGCGACATCAGGCCGCGGGCCTGGAGCTCCCGGGTGGGCAGCAGGAAGCCGTCCGTCGTCACCAGCTCCACGCGCGGGTGCTCGGGCCAGCGGGAGAGCAGGGCCTGCAGGAGGCGGGCGACGGTGGACTTGCCGACCGCGACCGATCCCGCGACGCCTATCACGAAGGGCGTGCCCGCCTGGGACCTCTGCTCGCCGAGGAAGGTGTTCAGCGCGCCCCTGAGCCGGTCGGTGGCCTCGACGTAGAGGTTGAGCAGCCGGGACAGCGGCAGGTAGATGTCCCGCACCTCGTCGAGGTCGATGACGTCGCCGAGGCCGCGCAGCTTCTCCACCTCCTCCGCCGTCAGCGGCAGCGGCGTCTTGTCGCGCAGCGCGCTCCACTCGGCACGGGTGAGATCGACGTAGGGAGTCGCCTCCGGCCGCTGCCGGTGGGCGCTCCGGGGCATCGGGGAGACCGGAGAGATCACAGTCCATTGTTACGGGCGTGCGAACGGATCGGCGGGTGGGGTGCGTCACGCGACCGGTTTCCGGCCGTACGGGCGGCGTCCGGCGGGACGGCTTCCTGCCCCGGTGGGAATTTCCGATTTCGGGCACGCGACGAGGGGTTCGGACGGGGATCGGACCGTAGGCTGCCGCCCATGTGCGGAATCGTGGGATACGTGGGGTCGCGGTCGGCCCTGGAAGTGGTGACGGCCGGACTGAAGAGGCTGGAGTACCGGGGCTACGACTCGGCGGGCGTCGCCGTGCTCGCGGACGGCGGACTGGCGACGGCGAAGAAGGCCGGGAAGCTGGAGAACCTGGAGAAGGAGCTCGCCGAGCGCCCGCTGCCGACGGGCACGACGGCCATCGGGCACACCCGGTGGGCCACGCACGGCGGCCCGACCGACGCCAACGCCCACCCGCACATCGACAACGCGGGCCGGGTGGCGGTGGTGCACAACGGCATCATCGAGAACTTCGCCCTGCTCCGCGCCGAGCTGGCCGAGCGCGGCCACGAGCTGGCCTCCGAGACCGACACCGAGGTCGTGGCGCACCTGCTCGCCGAGGAGTTCTCCTCCTGCGCCGACCTGGCGGAGGCGATGCGGCTGGTGTGCCGGCGGCTGGAGGGCGCGTTCACGCTGGTCGCGGTGCACGCGGACGAGCCGGACGTGGTGGTGGGCGCCCGGCGGAACTCGCCGCTGGTGGTGGGCGTCGGCGCGGGGGAGGCCTTCCTCGCCTCGGACGTCGCCGCGTTCATCGCGCACACCCGGTCGGCGATCGAGCTGGGCCAGGACCAGGTGGTGGAGCTGCGCCGGGACGCGGTGACGGTGACCGGCTTCGACGGCAGCCCGGCGGACGTCCGCTCCTACCGCGTCGACTGGGACGCCTCGGCCGCCGAGAAGGGCGGCTACGACTACTTCATGCTCAAGGAGATCGCCGAGCAGCCCAAGGCGGTCGCCGACACGCTGCTGGGCCGCATCGACGCGTCCGGCTCGCTGACGCTGGACGAGGTGCGGATCCCGCCGGGCGTGCTGCGCGAGGTCGACAAGGTCGTCATCGTGGCGTGCGGCACGGCCTTCCACGCCGGGCTGATCGCCAAGTACGCCATCGAGCACTGGACGCGGATCCCGTGCGAGGTGGAGCTGGCCAGCGAGTTCCGCTACCGGGACCCGATCCTGGACCCGCGGACCCTGGTCATCGCCATCTCCCAGTCCGGCGAGACCATGGACACGCTGATGGCGCTGCGGCACGCCCGCGAACAGGGCTCCCGGGTGCTGGCGATCTGCAACACCAACGGCTCGACGATCCCGCGCGAGTCGGACGCCGTGCTCTACACGCACGCCGGCCCGGAGGTGGCGGTCGCCTCGACGAAGGCGTTCCTGACCCAGCTGGTCGCGTGCTACCTGGTGGCCCTCTACCTGGGCCAGGTGCGCGGCACCAAGTGGGGCGACGAGATCCGCGCCGTCATCCGGGACCTGTCGCGGATCTCCGGCGCGGTGGAACGGGTCCTGGAGACCATGGAGCCGGTCCGGGAGCTGGCGCGCACGCTCGCCGACAAGAACACGGTGCTGTTCCTCGGGCGGCACGTCGGCTACCCGGTGGCCCTGGAGGGCGCGCTGAAGCTGAAGGAACTCGCCTACATGCACGCCGAGGGCTTCGCGGCGGGCGAGCTGAAGCACGGGCCGATCGCGCTGATCGAACAGGACCTGCCGGTGGTGGTCGTGGTGCCGTCCCCGCGCGGCCGGTCCGTCCTCCACGACAAGATCGTCTCCAACATCCAGGAGATCCGGGCCCGGGGCGCGCGGACCATCGTCGTCGCGGAGGAGGGCGACGAGGCGGTCGTGCCGTACGCCGACCACCTGATCCGCATCCCGGCGACGCCGACGCTGCTCCAGCCGCTGGTGGCGACGGTGCCGCTGCAGGTGTTCGCGTGCGAGCTGGCGACCGCGCGGGGGAACGAGGTCGATCAGCCCCGGAACCTGGCGAAGTCGGTGACGGTGGAGTAGGACTCCGCCTTCAGGGCCTCGACGAAGAGGGTGAAGGCTCCGACCGGGAAGGTGAGGGTGGCCCTGGCCGGGGCCTTCGAGTCGCGTATGGATATGCGGGTGGGGGAGGTGGCGATTTCCACGCAGGCGTTGCCGTCGTCGGGGCCCGAGTAGGACGACTTGCGCCAGTTGTCCATGGGATGCCTCACAGCTCCTTCGCCAGCCGACTGATGAAGTCACGCGACGGTTCGGGGTCGAGTGACACAGCTTCCACCTTACGGAAGCGCGTTCGAAAGGCGCTGAGCTGTGCTTCGGAGTCGATGAAGGCCGAGCCGTGGGGGACGTCACGCACCACCGTGTCCAGTCTGGGGACGGGACCGCCCGCGTACGTCATCGTGCTGGCGGCTCGCGCGAAGTCGTCCAGGTCGAACGGGATGACGCGCACGGTGATGTGGTCCGCTTCGGAGAGTTCCAGGAGCTTGCCGAGCTGAGCACGGGAGACGGCTCGGTTGCTGACCCTGATACGCAGGGCCGCCTCGTGGATCACCAACTCGTACGGAATGGTGATCTGCTGGCGTCTCATCCGATGGTGGACCCGCAACTCAAGTTCTTCAGCCGTGAGTTCGGGGACCCTGCTGGAGAAGACGGCCCGGGCGTACTCCTCGGTCTGCAGCAGGCCGGGTACGTACAGGATCGCCACCTCGTGCAGGAAGGAGGCGTGGTGCTCCAGCTCGGCGAGGTCCAGGAACGACGTGGGCAGCAGGCCCCGGTACTCCTCCCACCAGCCGCGTGTGCGGTCGGTGGCCATGGCGACCAGAGCGTCGATGAACTCGTCGTCCGTGCAGGCGTAATGGGAGGCGAGGCGGCGGAGCCGCTGTTCGCTGACGCCTGCGATTCCGGACTCGATCTGGCTGATGACCGGTGCGGTCACCCCGAGGAGGGCCGCCGCCTGCCGGGCGGTGAGGCCCGCCGCTTCGCGGAGCCTGCGCAGTTCGACCGCCAGTCGAAGCTGACGGGCCGTCGGCTCGTTCCTCAAAGCCATCGGCTGTTTCTCCCAACCCGCCCGCGAACGCGACTCGTTCGGGCGTAACACTACGCGATCCGCTTGCAGAGTTTAAATAATTAGCCCTACGGTCGGTGACGCGACGCGCACTCTGCGGAAGCGCACCGCCCCGCCCTGCCGCGGCGGCCGCGGCACTGCCACCGCCCGGACGCGTAGCGCCCCCTGCCAACTCCCTCGCCTCGACAGGAGTCACGCATGCCCGGAACCGAGTCCAACGAGCCCGACGAGTCCTGGGAGTACTCCCTCTCCCTCCCCAACGACCTGCGTGCCGTCACCGTCAGCCGCCGGACCCTCCGGCTGATCCTGACCGTGCACGGGCTGATCCGCCTCGTCGACGTGGCGGAGCTGCTCGCGGCGGAGCTGGTCTCCAACGCCGTATGTCATGCCAAGGGCCCGGCCGCCCTGCGGGTGTGCTGGTCGGCGGGGGTGCTGCGGATCGGGGCGTGGGACGCGGACCCGCAGCCGCCCGGACCGCCGCACTCCTTCGAGCAGGCCCTCGACCTGGAGGGGGGAAGGGGGCTCGCGCTGGTCCGGGCCTGCTCCGACCTGTGGGGGTGGCAGCCGCTGACGAGGGACGGCAGCCGGGGCAAGTACGTGTGGTGCGAACTGGCCGGGGTCGCGTGAACGTTTTGCCGATCCCCGAAAGGGTGAACGTATCCCGATCACCCGGACAGCCCATCCCTTGAGCCGCCTAGGTTGCGCACATGGTCACATCCGCCCATGAGGGCATGCATCGCATCTTTCAGGAGAGGCCTGAAATCCTCACGCCCGTCTTCGACGTGCTGGACGTCGAGTTGCCCGAGAAGGCGGCGGTGGACGCGATCGTCTCCGACGTGACGGAGACCAGGCCGATGGCGCGTCACGTCGACACGGTGCTGCGGGTCACCTCCGCCGACGGCGACGCCTTCCTGCTCGCCGTGGAGGCGCAGGAGCGGCGGGACCCGAGGAAGGAGTCGAGCTGGCCGTACTACATCGCGTACCTCAACTCGAAGTACGGCCTGCCCGTGCTGCTGCTCGTGGCCTGCCGGGACCGGGCCACCGCCGCGTGGGCCGCCGGCCCGTTCGACTGCGGAGCCCGCGGCTGGACCGCCCAGCGGACGTATCCCCTGGTCGTGAGCCCGGACAACATCCCGCCGATCACCGACGTGAGAACGGCCATGGAGAAGCCCGCCATGGCGGCGTTCTCCGTCCTGACACATGCCAACAGTCCTGACATCGACGCCATACTGGACGTGCTGGCCCGAGCCCTCGCGAGGCTGGACTCCGAGATCTCGGACTACATCTACCAGTTCCTTGACGCCACCCTGGGGAACACCCCCGCCGGAGAAAAATGGAGGAACATCATGACCTTCGTCAACTACTTCCCTGGCCGGGGCACGGTCATGGAGCGGGCCTACCTCGAGGGCAAGGCCGAAGGGAAGGCCGAAGGGAAGGCCGAAGGGAAGATCGAGGGAGTTCTGCGCGTGCTGGAGGGGCGCCGTCTTCTGGTCTCCGACGAGGTGCGCGAGCGCATCACCGCCTGCACCGACCTCGACCGCCTCGACGACTGGCTCGAACGGGCCGGCACCGTGGAGAGCGCGGAGGGCCTGTTCGACGCGGACCCGGAGGCTCCCCCGAGCGCTCCCGGACAGGACTGACCTATGGACGGTTCCCGGGAGGACGAAGCCCGGGACGCACGGTCGGAACTGCTCGGCCTCTGCCGGTTCGCGGCGCCGGGCCTCGCACGGGGCGTCCCGCGGGAGAAGGCGCCGGCCGACTTCCACAACGGGCTGGGGGGCCTCGGGCGGCGCGGCGTCGTCTCCCTCGACGACATGGCCCGGGCGCGCGCCAGGAGGGCGCCGGATGCGAGGGAGCACCTCGCGCAGTGGGCCAAGGGCTTCGCGGACGGATACCGCTCGGCGCGGGCCGCGGCGGTCCCGCAGGTCCTGGACGCACGCGAGGCCGCCGTTCCCGCGGCTGCCCGCCGGGCCCTCGCCGTGTACCCCGACGCGAACGCACTCATCCGCTTCCCCGACCGGGCCGGCACCGTGACCGACGTGGCCGGTCCGTTCACGGGGGACCCGAGCCGGCGGCCGTCGCGCGGATCGTAGGGTGCTCGGCATGAGCATCATCGGGGTCGGTATCGACGTCGCGGAGATCGACCGGTTCGAGGCGTCGCTGAAGCGGACGCCGGGACTGGCCGACCGGCTGTTCCTGAAGAGCGAGTTGCTGCTGCCCAGCGGGGAGCGGCGGGGTGTCGCCTCGCTGGCCGCCAGGTTCGCCGCCAAGGAGGCGGTGGCCAAGGCGCTCGGCGCCCCGGCCGGGCTGCACTGGACCGACGCCGAGGTGTACGTCGAGGACAGCGGGCGGCCCCGGCTCCGGGTGACCGGAACCGTGGCCGCCCGCGCGGCCGAGCTGGGCGTGCGGTCCTGGCACGTGTCGCTCAGTCATGATGCCGGGGTGGCTTCGGCCGTCGTCGTCGCCGAGGGGTGAGGAAGCGGGGGAGGCGGCCTTCCGCGACGGCCCTCAGCAGATCGACTGCACGCTGTTGACCAGCGTGTTGTTGCGGAACGTGGTGTTCGTGCCGCACGGGCTCTCGCGGATCGCGGAATTGGTCACCGTCAGGTTCTGGATCGTGATGTCGGAGTTGTTCGGGAACTCCGAGCGGGCCGCGAGGCGGATCTCGCCGCCGCCCGTGACCGTGCCGCTCCGGGCGGCGATGTTCACGTTGGAGCAGTTCTCGACCAGGATCGCGTTGTTGCCGGTGTGGGACAGGGTCACCCGGTCGATGGTCGCGCCGCCGCTCTCCGAGACGCAGAACACGCCGCGCCCGCCGCCGCGTGCCACGACCTCGCCGACGCGGATGTTGGTCGGGTAGGAGTTGCCCACCCGGCCGTTGCGGTTGGCCATGCGGAAGGCGGCGTACCCGGTTCCGGTGCCCGCGTTCTCCGCGTCCACCTTGGTGACGGTGGCGTTGATGGTCTGATTGAGCAGCAGTCCGGACTCGCCCACGTCGCGGGCGGTCACCGTGCCGACGGTGAGGCCGTCGACGCCGTAGGTCTCGACGGCGTGGCTGGACGCGCCCGAGACGTAGACGTCGTCGATGCGGACGTTGCGCGTCCACTGGCTGGTGTCGCCGCGGTTGTCGATGCGGACGCCGAGGCCGGCGGACAGGCGCATGTCGATCCGGCCGAGGACGACGTTCTGCACGTTGCGCAGGAAGACGCCGTACAGCGGGCTGCCCGTGACGTTGAGGTGCTGGACCTCGACGTCCCGGGTGCCGCGGGAGTAGACCGGCGCCTGGTCGCCCGTGCCGCTGCCGGTGACGTTGATCGTGCCGCAGACGTCGAGCACCGTGTAGCTCGGCAGCGAGATGCGCGAGCCCGCCGACATGGAGCCCGAGCCGCGGACCACGACCCGCTCCTTGGCCGTGCGTCCGGCGGTCAGGCTGTTCACCGCCGCCTGGACGGCGGCCCGCAGGTCGGTGCCGGTGTAGACGGTGCTGCCGCCGCGCCGGGCGGTCCAGGTGCTCCCGTTGAGCACGGCCTCGGCCTGGTACGCGCCGTCGCCGCAGGCGGCGGCGCGGGCGGGGGCCGCGGCGGCGGGCGCGGGCGCGGTCAGGGCGCCCGCCAGGGTGAGGAGGGCGACCGCGCCGGCGGCGGCCAGGCCGGCGCGCTTGCGCGCCGACGCGCGGACGGACGTGCGTGAGGAGAGGAGTGCGGCTCTGCGTCCCATGGGAGTGGGTCTCCGCTCGTGAGTGTCGAACCGATTCGAGTGAATCGATTCATCCTGTGGGGAGCCGTGAGTTTGGCAAGAGCGCGGCAGAGCGTCAATGGGCGCGGCGGAACATGTGCGGCGCGACGGCCGCACCGTCGTGCACGACGTGCGGGAGACTCGACCGCATGCGTACTGCGTACAGCGTGGAGACGGTCAGGACGGCTGAGCGGGAGCTGATGGCGCGGCTCCCCGAGGGAGCGTTGATGCAACGGGCGGCGGCCGGGCTCGCCGCCGCCTGCGCGGATCTGCTGGGGCGGGTGTACGGCAGCCGCGTCGTGCTGCTGGTCGGCAGCGGCGACAACGGGGGCGACGCCCTGTACGCCGGCGCCCGGCTCGCCCGGCGCGGCGCGGGCGTCACGGCGGTGCTGCTCGCGCCGGAACGGGCGCACGCCGGAGGGCTCGCGGCGCTGCGCCGGGCGGGCGGGACCGTCGCGGCCCCGGGCGCGGGCGAGGAGCTGATCGAGCGGGCCGACCTCGTCCTCGACGGCATCGTCGGGATCGGCGGCAAGGGCGGGCTGCGGCCGGACGCGGCGCCGCTGGCCGCCGCGGCCGAGCGGGCGCGGGCCGCCGTCGTCGCCGTCGACCTGCCGAGCGGGGTGGACGCCGACACCGGCGAGGTGCGCGGGGCCGCGGTCCGGGCCGACCTGACGGTGACCTTCGGGACGCACAAGCCGGGGCTGCTGATCGACCCGGCGCGGGAGCACGCCGGGTCCGTACGGCTGGTCGACATCGGGCTGGAACTGCCGGCCGAGCCCGAACTGGAGGCGTTGCAGCACGCGGACGTGGCGCGGCTGCTGCCCGCGCCGGCCGCCGAGAGCGACAAGTACCGGCGCGGGGTCGTCGGCGTCGCCGCCGGGTCCGCGCGGTATCCGGGGGCGGCGGTGCTCGCGGTGTCGGGGGCGCTGCGGGGCGGGGCCGGGGCCGTGCGCTACGTCGGACCCGCCAGGGACGCGGTGATCGCCCGCTTTCCCGAGGCGCTCGTGTCGGACCGGGGGCCGCGGCGGGCGGGACGCGTGCAGGCCTGGGTCGTCGGGCCCGGGGCCGGTGACGACGGCCGCGCCGTGGCCGAGGTGCTGACGGCCGACGTGCCCGTGCTGATCGACGCGGACGGGCTGCGGCTGGCCGACCGCGGGCTCGTACGGGCCCGTACCGCGCCGACGCTGCTGACCCCGCACGCCGGGGAGGCCGCCGCGCTGCTCGGGGTGGACCGGGAGGAGGTCGAGGGGGCGCGGCTGGCCTCGGCGCGGGAGCTGGCGGCGCGGTACGGGGCGACGGTGCTGCTGAAGGGGTCGACGACGCTGGTCGCCGACGCGGCCGGCGGCGCCGTACGGGTGAACCCCACCGGGACGCCCTGGCTGGCGACGGCCGGGAGCGGGGACGTGCTGTCGGGGCTCGCCGGATCGCTGCTGGCGGCGGGGCTGCCGGCGCGGGACGCCGGGAGCGTGGCGGCGTACCTGCACGGGCTGGCCGGGAGGCTCGCGGCGGACGGGGCGCCGGTGAGCGCGCACGACGTGGCGGAGGCGATCCCCGGGGCCTGGCGGGACGTGGTGCGGGGGTGAGTCCGGACGCGGCCTGGGCGGACCCGCTGCCTCCGGTCCTGTTCGTCCCCTCTGAGACACTGGGCGGCGATGAGTGAGACAGCAGCCCTGCGGACCGCGCCCCTGCGGGCCCGCGCCGAGATCGACCTGGCCGCCGTGCGGGCCAACGCGCGCACCCTGCGCGCCCTCGCGCCGGACGCGGCCCTGATGGCGGTCGTGAAGGCCGACGGGTACGGACACGGAGCACTGCCGTGCGCCCGCGCGGCGGTCGAGGCGGGGGCGACCTGGCTGGGCACCGCCACGCCCGAGGAGGCGCTCGCGCTGCGCGCCGACGCCGGGCTGCCGGCGGACGTACGGATCATGTGCTGGCTGTGGACGCCCGGCGGGCCCTGGCGGGAGGCCGTCGAGGCCGGCCTCGACGTGTCCGTCAGCGGGATGTGGGCCCTCAGGGAGGTCACGGCGGCGGCACGGCTCGCGGGCCGCCCCGCGCGCGTGCACCTCAAGGCCGACACCGGGCTCGGGCGCGGCGGCTGCCAGCCCGGCGCGGACTGGGCCGAACTGGTCGGCGAGGCCCTGCGCGCCGAGCGCGCGGGACAGGTGCGGGTGACCGGCCTGTGGTCCCACTTCGCCCGCGCCGACGAGCCCGGCCACCCCTCCATCGCCGCCCAGCTCACCCGCTTCCGGGAGATGGTGGCGTACGCCGAGCAGCGGGGCGTGCGCCCCGAGGTGCGGCACATCGCCAACTCCCCGGCCACCCTCACGCTCCCCGAGTCCCACTTCGACCTGGTACGGCCGGGGATCGCCCTCTACGGCATCTCGCCCAGCCCCGAGGTCGGCACCCCGGCCGACCTCGGCCTGCGCCCGGCCATGACGCTGTCGGCCTCCCTGGCCCTGGTCAAGCACGTCCCGGGCGGGCACGGCGTCAGCTACGGCCACCACTACGTCACCCCCGGCGACACCACCCTCGGCCTGGTGCCGCTGGGCTACGCCGACGGCATCCCGCGGCACGCCTCCTCGGCCGGCCCCGTCCTGGTCGACGGCAAGTGGCGCACGGTCGCCGGGCGGGTCGCCATGGACCAGTTCGTCGTCGACCTCGGCGGGGACGAGCCCGAGCCGGGGGCGCAGGCCGTCCTCTTCGGGCCCGGCGACCGCGGCGAGCCCACCGCGGAGGACTGGGCGCAGGCCGCGGGCACCATCGCGTACGAGATCGTGACCCGGATCGGAACACGCGTTCCCCGCGTCTACGTGAACGAGCGGCAAGCGGGGTAACCGAACAGGAGCCCGCACCGGCACGGGAACACCGCCGGCGCGAGCGGCGCGGGCAGGGCCGGGGACCGGCCCGGCCCGCAGCAGCCCGGAAAGGCCTGGGAAGAGCCCCGGTGGAGCCGGGAAAGGGGAGCGGTACGTGAGCGAGAGCAGTGGGGGGGCCGTCGCGGACGTCGCCGCGGCGGCCGTCGCCTCCGCCACGGGGGCGGCCGCCGGCGGCTGGCGCAGGACGACCGGCCTCGCCGGCGCCGCGATAGGCGTGATCGCGGCGGGCGCGGCCGTCGGCGTCGCCGTCGAGCGGCTCACCGTCGGCCGCGGCATACGCGCCAAGGCCCGGCTCGTCCTCGACGCGGCGGGACCGTACGGCGCCCTGCGCGGCACCCCCGGCAGGGCGTACGCCGACGACGGCACCGAGCTGTACTACGAGGTCGACGACGTCGACCCGGACACCGCGTCCGCGACCGGCCCGCGCCGCCGGCGGCTCTTCGGGAGCCGGGCCCCCGCCCCCGTGACCGTCGTCTTCAGCCACGGCTACTGCCTGAACCAGGACTCCTGGCACTTCCAGCGCGCCGCGCTGCGGGGCGTGGTGCGGGCCGTGTACTGGGACCAGCGCAGCCACGGCCGGTCGGGACGGGGCGTCGCCCAGGTGCGGGACGGCGAACCGGTCACCATCGAGGAGCTGGGCCGCGACCTGAAGGCCGTGATCGACGCGGCCGCGCCCGAGGGGCCGATCGTGCTGGCCGGGCACTCCATGGGCGGCATGACCGTGATGGCCCTCGCCGACCAGTTCCCCGAGCTGGTCCGCGAGCGGGTGGCCGGCGTCGTCCTCGTCGGCACGTCGTCCGGGCGGCTCGGCGAGGTCAACTTCGGACTGCCCGTGGCCGGCGTCAACGTGGTGCGGCGCGTGCTGCCCGGGGTGCTGAAGGCGCTGGGGCAGCGGGCCGAGCTGGTGGAGAAGGGGCGGCGGGCGACCGCGGACCTGTTCGCCGGGATCATCAAGCGGTACTCGTTCGCGTCGCGGGACGTCGACCCGGCGATCGAGCGCTTCGCCGAACGGATGATCGAGAGCACGCCGATCGACGTGGTCGCCGAGTACTACCCGGCGTTCGACAACCACGACAAGACCGAGGCGCTCGCGCACTTCGCGGACAAGCCGGTCCTCGTGCTGGCCGGGATCCAGGACATGGTCACGCCCAGCGACCACAGCGAGGCGATCGCCGACCTGCTGCCGAACGCGGAGCTGGTGCTGGTGCCGGACGCCGGGCACCTGGTGCTGCTGGAGCACCCGGAAGTGGTCACCGACCGCCTCGCCGACCTGCTCGCGCGCGCCGGCGCGGTCCCGGCAGGGGCTACCGTGGGTGGCTATGAGAGCACCAGCAGCACCGCACGACCCGGCTGACACCGAGCTGATCGTCACCTCCCCCGAGCAGATGCGGGAACTGGGCCGCGAACTGGCCAAGCTGCTGCGCGCGGGCGACCTGGTGATGCTCACCGGGGAGCTCGGAGCGGGCAAGACGACGCTGACCCGCGGGCTCGGCGAAGGGCTCGGCGTGCGCGGCGCGGTCACCTCCCCGACCTTCGTGATCGCCCGGGTCCACCCCTCCCTCGGCGACGGCCCGCCGCTCGTCCACGTGGACGCCTACCGGCTGTCCGGCGGCCTGGAGGAGATGGAGGACCTCGACCTCGACGTCTCCCTGCCGGAGTCCGTGGTCGTCGTGGAGTGGGGCGAGGGCAAGGTCGAGGAGCTGACCGACGACCGGCTCCAGGTCATGATCCACCGGGCCGTGGGCGACACCGCCGACGAGGTGCGGCACGTGACGCTGACCGGGCTGGGGGAGCGCTGGGCGGCGGTGGACCTGAGCGTGCTCGCCGGCTGAGCGCTCCGGGCGGCCCGCGGGACGGGCCCGGCACCGCGGGCCCGTCCCGGAACGTTCCGACAAGTCGTCGGCAAGATGTTGCGCTCGGCGTCCCGGACGTGGTCACATGGTACCCAGCCCGTAGTTAGGTCTACCTAACCACGCCCGCCCCCGGCCTCAGGAGGCGTCCATGCCGGCCACGGAACGAGACGAGGCGCCGCAGCGCGCGGTGTCCGGGGTGCCCATGCGGGACCTGCTGGCGGCATGCGCCGCCGCGACCGTGATCTCCACCCCGCCCCGCGCCCCGGAGCCCGAGGAGGCGGAACCGCCCGCCGAGCACCGCCGGCGGGAAGCCGCCTGACCCGCCGCGGGCCCGCGGGCAGGGGCCCGGCTAGCGGATGACGACGACCCTCTGCCCGATCGTCGCGAACGACCACATCGCCGCGCCGTCCGCGCGCGACTGCCGGATGCCGCCCGTCCGCGCGCCCGGGCCGGGCCGCGGCGCCGAGCCGTCCACGGCCGCGCTGAAACCGATGGCCACGCCGTCCACGCTGGTGAAGCGGACGACGTGCTCGACGGGGACGCCGTCGGATCCGGTGACCCGCTTCGAGCGGGACGTCACCGCGTAGGTGCCCGGCTCCGGGTCGACCGCGCCCGGGGTGACCGTGAACGTGCGCCGGACCCGGCCGTCCGCGCCGACCAGCCACACCCGGTCGTCGTCCACCGAGTACACCACCCGTTCACCCGTCCCGGACCCCGCGGGCAGCGCGGCGGGGTCCGTCCGGTCCCGGGGCGCCTTCGAGGCGGCCGCGGCCGGCGCGCCGCTCGCCCGCGGCGCGCCCGGTCCCGCGGGGACGCCCGCGGACGCCTGGTAGGCGAGGACGCCCACCGTCACCAGGGCCGCCGCGGTGAGTCCGGCGACGGTCGAGGAGCTGCTGCTGGCCACGGGCGCCCACCTCGGTCGCGTCGTACGTCGTGCGTGTCGTCTCGGGGCGACGGTAGCAGCCGGTGACCGTTTTGCCGGGGTGTCGACCGCCCGGGACGCGGGAGCCGTAGGCTGTTCGCGTGCTCTTGCTCGCTCTGGATACCGCCACCCCCGCCGTCACCGTCGCGCTGCACGACGGCGGGGACGTCATCGCCTCGTCGAGCCAGGTGGACGCGCGCCGCCACGGCGAACTGCTGCTCCCGGCGATCGACCGGGTGCTCGCCGAGGCCGGCGTCCGCCTGGACGCCGTCACCGGCATCGTCGCCGGCATCGGGCCGGGCCCGTACACCGGGCTGCGCGTCGGCCTGATGACCGCGGACACCCTCGGCCTCGCGCTCGGCGTGCCCGTGCACGGCGTGTGCACCCTGGACGGCCTGGCGTACGCCGCCGACCTGACGGGACCCTTCGTGGTGGCGACCGACGCCCGCCGCAAGGAGGTCTACTGGGCGCGGTACGCCGACTCCCGCACCCGCCTCACCGACCCGGCCGTGGACCGGCCCGCCGACATCGCCGGCCAGGTGAAGGGCCTGCCCGCGGTCGGCGCGGGCGCGCTGCTGTACCCGGACACCTTCCCCAGCGCGCACGAGCCCGAGCACGTGTCGGCCGCCGCCCTGGCCCGGCTGGCCGCCGAGAAGCTCGCCCGGGGCGAGGAACTGCCCGCGCCCCGGCCGCTGTACCTGCGCCGCCCCGACGCCCAGGTCCCCAAGAACTACAAGGTGGTCACCCCCAGGTGACCGGGCCCGTGACCCCCGTGCTGCGCGAGATGCGCTGGTGGGACATCGACCCCGTGCTGGAACTGGAACGGGACCTGTTCCCCGAGGACGCCTGGTCGCGCGGGATGTTCTGGTCCGAGCTGGCCCACGCGCGCGGACCGGGGGCCAACCGGCGGTACGTGGTCGCCCAGGTCCCCGGGGAAGGCGCCGGGCGGATCGTCGGGTACGCCGGACTCGTCGCCTCCGGCGAGCAGGCCGACGTCCAGACCATCGCCGTCGCCCGCGACCACTGGGGGACCGGCCTCGGCGGGCGGCTGCTGACCGAACTGCTGAGGGCGGCGACCGCGTTCGAGTGCGCCGAAGTGCTGCTGGAGTGCCGCGTGGACAACGTCCGCGCGCAGCGGCTGTACGAGCGCTTCGGCTTCGAACCCGTCGGCGTCCGGCGCGGCTACTACCAGCCGGGCAACGTGGACGCCCTGGTCATGCGCCTGACCCCGGCGGCCGGCAGCGGCTTCGCCACGGGTGCACAGTGTCCGACCGCGGCCGAGCCGCGGTCCGTACGAGGAACAGAGATCCATGACTGACGAACCCCTGGTGCTGGGGATCGAGACCTCCTGCGACGAGACCGGTGTCGGTGTCGTCCGCGGTACCACCCTGCTGGCCGACGCCGTCGCGTCCAGCGTGGACGAGCACGCCCGCTTCGGCGGGGTCGTGCCGGAGGTGGCCAGCCGGGCGCACCTGGAGGCGATGGTGCCCACCATCGACCGCGCGCTGAAGGAGGCGGGCGTCTCCGCCAAGGACCTGGACGGCATCGCGGTGACCGCCGGGCCGGGCCTCGCGGGCGCCCTCCTGGTCGGCGTGTCGGCGGCGAAGGCGTACGCCTACGCCCTGGGCAAGCCGCTGTACGGCGTCAACCACCTCGCCTCCCACATCTGCGTCGACCAGCTGGAGCACGGCGCGCTGCCGGAGCCCACGATGGCGCTGCTGGTGTCCGGCGGGCACTCCTCGCTGCTGCTGTCGGCGGACATCACCTCCGACGTCCGCCCGCTGGGCGCCACCATCGACGACGCGGCCGGCGAGGCCTTCGACAAGATCGCCCGCGTGCTGGACCTCGGCTTCCCCGGCGGCCCGGTCATCGACCGGTACGCGCGCGAGGGCGACCCGGACGCGATCGCCTTCCCGCGCGGCCTGACCGGCCCGCGCGACCCGGCGTACGACTTCTCCTTCTCCGGGCTGAAGACGGCCGTGGCCCGCTGGATCGAGGCCAGGCGGGCGGCGGGGGAGGAGGTGCCGGTGCGGGACGTGGCGGCCTCCTTCCAGGAGGCGGTGGTCGACGTGCTGACCCGCAAGGCCGTGCGCGCCTGCAAGGACGAGGGCGTCGACCACCTGATGATCGGCGGCGGCGTCGCCGCCAACTCCCGCCTGCGGGCCCTGGCGCAGGAGCGCTGCGAGGCGGCCGGGATCCGGCTGCGGGTGCCGCGGCCGAAGCTGTGCACGGACAACGGGGCGATGGTGGCCGCGCTCGGCGCGGAGATGGTCGCCCGCAACCGGCCCCCGTCCGGCTGGGACCTGTCCGCGGACTCCTCGCTGCCGGTGACGGACCCGCACGTGCCCGGTCACGACCACGTGCACGAGACCGGTGAGGAGAACCTGTACTCGTGACGGTCGCGCTGATGTGGGAGGCGCGGGCGGTGCCCGGCCGGGGAGAGGAACTGCTGGCCTGGGCCCGGGCGCAGCAGCTCGCCGCGGAGCCCCTGCGCCGGGAGACCCTGCGCGCCCCCGGGGACCGGGTCCTGGTCATCACCTGGTGGGACGCGCCGTACGACGCCGAGCTGCCCGAACTGCCGGAGCCCGACGGGGACCTGGTCACCCGGGCGGTGCACCGGTGGCGGTTCGAGTCGGTGGCCGCGGACTGACCGGGGACGTCGTGGCCGGGAGCCCGTGACCGGGCCCGCCGCCGGCCGGGCGACGGCGGCGGGCGCCGGGGAGGCGGGCCGCCGCCCGCGGTGCGGCGGCCCGCCCACCGCGCTCCCGGCGCGGCGGGTCACGTCGGCCGCGCCACCTCCGTCTCGCACCGCAGCCGCCGGTCCGGGCCGAGCACCCGCAGCGGGCCGGTGAGCGTCAGCCGTGCCGTGTGGCGCACGTCCGCGCTGGACGCCGCCAGCCGCAGTTCCAGGTCACCGGGCTCCACCACCCGCCGCCCCGAACGGTCGGTGAACGCTGACAGGTCCGCGTGGAACCGGAACGTCACCCGCGCCGCCTCGCCCGGCGCCAGCTCCACGCGCCGGTAGCCGACCAGGCGGACGTCGGGCCGGGTCACCGACGCCACCGGGTCGTGCAGGTACAGCTGCACCACCTCCGCGCCCGCGCGGTCGCCGGTGTTGCGGACGGTGAGCGAGAGGTCGTACGAGCCGTCCGTGCCGATCCCCGGCTCCGTGCCGGCGACGTCCTCCCAGGCGAACGTCGTGTACGAGCGGCCGTGGCCGAAGGCGTACAGCGGGGTCGGGTCGAGGTTGCTGACCTCGCCCGCGAGGCCGAGCGGCGGCTGGAGATAGGTCCAGGGCTGCCCGCCGGGCACCCGCGGGACGCTCACCGGCAGGCGCCCGGAGGGGTTGACGCGGCCCGACAGCACGCCCGCCACCGCGGGGCCGCCCTCCTCCCCCGGGAAGAACGCCTGGACCACGGCGGCCAGCCGGCCCTGCCAGCGGCCGAGCGCGTACGGCCGCCCGGTCAGCAGCACCAGCACCACCGGCACGCCCGTCGCCACCAGCGCGTCCAGCAGCGCCCCCTGCACACCGGGCAGCCCGAGGTCGGAGGTGTCGCAGCCCTCGCCCGAGGTGCCCCGGCCGAACAGGCCCGCCCGGTCGCCCAGCACGGCCACGCACACGTCCGCCTCGGCCGCGCGGGCCACCGCCTCCTCGAATCCGGCGGTGTCCGGGTCGGACACCCCGCAGCCCTCGGCGAACGTCACCTTGGCGTCCGGCAGTTCGTCCCGCAGCGCCTGGAGCACCGTCGGGATCTCGATGCCCGTCGGCACCTCGGGATGGTGGGGGAGCACATGGGAGGGGAAGGAGTAGCAGCCGAGCATCGCCAGCGCGTCGGCCGCGCGGGGGCCCACCACCGCGATCCGGGTGTCGGGGGCCAGCGGCAGCAGGCCGTCCGGGTTGTCCAGCAGCACCACCGACTCCTCCGCCAGGCGGCGGGCCAGGGCGCGGTTGGCGGCCGAGTCCAGCTCGACGGGGCCGGCCGGCTCCGGGGTCCAGTCCTCGTCCAGCAGGCCCAGTTCGCACTTCTGCAGCAGCACGCGGCGGGCCGCGCGGTCGATCAGGTCCTGGGGAACCTCGCCCGCCCGCACCGCCTCCAGCAGCGGTTTCCCGTAGCACTTCAGGGTCGGCAGCTCCACGTCGATGCCGGCCGCGAGCGCCGCGTGCGCCGCCTCGGCGGGGCTGCCCGCCACCCGGTGCAGGGTCTCGAGGAAGCCGACGCCGAAGTAGTCCGCGACCACCGTCCCCGTGAACCCCCACTCCTCGCGCAGGATCCCGGTCAGCAGCCCGGGGTCCGCCGAGGCGGGCACGCCGTCGGTCTCGGTGTACGCCGCCATCACCGACCGCGCCCCGCCCTCGCGCAGCGCCATCTCGAACGGCGGCAGGGTGACGTCCGCGAACTCGCGCACCCCGGCCCGCACCGGCGCCAGGTTGCGGGCGCCGGCCGAGGCGGCGTACCCGGCGAAGTGCTTGAGCGTGGCGACGATCCCCGCCGACTCCAGCCCCCGCACGTACGCGGCGCCGATCGTGCCGACCAGGTACGGGTCCTCGCCGATGGTCTCCTCCACCCGGCCCCAGCGCGGATCCCGTACGACGTCCAGGACGGGCGCGAGCCCCTGGTGGACGCCGACCGAGCGCAGGTCGCGGCCGATGCGCCGGGCCATGTCCGCCACCAGCTCCGGATCGAAGCTCGCACCCCAGGCCAGCGGCACCGGGTAGGCGGTGGCCCGCCAGGCGGTGAAGCCGGCCAGGCACTCCTCGTGCGCGACGGCCGGAATGCCGAACCGGCCCGCCTCGGTGATGCGGCGCTGGGCGCGGGCCAGTGCCTGCGCGCCCAGCGCCGGGTCCACGGGGGCGGTGCCGAAGGGGCGGGTGAGCTGGCCCAGGCCGTGGGTGATCAGCTCGTCCCAGTCGTAGTCGATGGTCATGTCGTGCTGGTGCGGGGCGACTCCGTCGCCGTCCGTGGCGGCGCCCACCCACACGCCGTACAGCTGGGCGGTCTTCTCCTCCAGGGTCATCCGGGAGAGGAGGTCGTCGACGCGGGCGGCGGCGGGCAGGGCGGGGTCACGCCAGGGCGCGGTGGTCATGAAACTCCTGTCGGGGGGACGGACGGCCCTCTCACGAATGTTTCGGTCCATAATTCGAATGTTCCGGGAACCTATGGCGCTCCGAGGACTTCGTCAAGAGGTCCCGCAGGGATACGATCGCCGCCATGACATCCCCGCAGCCCGCTGAAACCCGGACGCACGGGCGATCGGCGCAGACCGCGACCCTCGCCGAGATCGCCCGTGAGGCCGGCGTGTCGGCGCCGACTGTTTCGAAGGTCCTCAACGGCCGGGCCGACGTGGCCCCGGCCACCCGGGCTCGGGTGGAGGAACTGCTGCGCGCCCACGGCTACCGGCGCCGCCGGGCCGAGGCGACCCGCTCGCCCCTGATCGACCTGGTCTTCCACGAACTGGAGAGCGCCTGGGCGATGGAGGTCATCCGGGGCGTGGAGAACGTCGCCAGGGACGCGGGCCTGAGCGTGGTGCTCTCGGAGAGCGCGGGCCGGCTCACCCCCGGGCGGACCTGGGCCGACCAGGTGGCCGCCCGCCGCCCGCACGGGGTGGTCCTGGTGCTGTCCGGGCTCGACGAGTCCCAGCGGGCGCTGCTGACCAGCCGCTCCATCCCGTTCGTGGTGATGGACCCGGCCGGCGACCCGGGCACCGACGTGCCGTCCATCGGCGCCACCAACTGGCAGGGCGGGCTCGCCGCGACCCGGCACCTGGTCGAGCTGGGGCACACCCGCATCGGCGCCATCAGCGGGCCCTCGCGGATGATGTGCAGCCGCGCCCGGATCGACGGCTACCGGGCCGCCCTGGAGACGGCCGGGCTGCCGGTCGACCCCGGGCTGATCCGCACCGGCGACTTCCACCACGAGGCCGGCTACCGGCAGGGCCTGGCGCTGCTGCGCCGCCCGGACCGGCCCACCGCCGTCTTCGCCGGCAACGACCTGCAGGCGCTCGGCCTGTACGAGGCCGCGCGGGAGCTGGGCCTGCGCATCCCGGAGGACCTGAGCGTGGTCGGCTTCGACGACCTGCCGGTGGCGCGCTGGGTGGGGCCGCCGCTGACGACCGTGCGGCAGCCGCTGACGGAGATGGCGGAGGCGGCGGCCAGGCTGGTCCTCGACCTCGGACGCGCCGACGGCTCCGCGGCGGCCACCCGGGTGGAACTCGCCACCAGCCTGGTGGTGCGCAGCAGTACGGCCGTGGCCGGAAGGTGACGTGTCGACGGGTGGGGCCGGCGGCCCTCAAGTGATCGAAGTCTGTCGGTTGTGCAATCGAAACTTTCGAAATTCATCGTCGTGAGCACCCCCGGATCCGCTGGGACGAGGCGGACGCGCCGTCCGAGGAGGACGGCGCCCGCCGGCGGACCCTCGGGCCCGACGGCCCCGGCGCCGACGCGTCGCCCGGGCGCCGGCCCCGCCCCCCGGGAAGTCTGAGAATTTCTGAAGAAACGCTGCCCCACATCCCTGCTCGTAATAATTCGGACTTACGTTCCTCGTTGTGACGGGACACGACGGCGACGGGGACGGGGGCGGACGCATGGGCCGGCGGTCGATGGTGCTGAAGGCCGCCGGCCTCGCTCTGGCGGGCGCGCTGCTGCTGGGACTCGGGGCGGCGGCCTGGGCGTACTGGCGGCTGGACAGCAACATCCGCGGCGTCGACATCAACAGCGCGCTCGGCGACGACCGCCCGGCGGCCTCCACCCCGTCCGCCTCGGCCTTCGCCGCCGCGCCGCCCACCGGCGCCCTGAACATCCTGGTCCTCGGCTCGGACTCGCGCAGCGGCGCGCAGAACCGGGAACTGGGCGGCGGCGACAGCTCCGGCGCCCGCTCCGACACGGCGATGGTCGTGCACCTCGACGCGGGCCGCACCAGCGCCACGGTGGTCAGCATCCCGCGCGACACGCTGGTCATCCGGCCGTCCTGCCCGCTGCCGTCGGGCGGTTCGACCCCGGCGGCGTACCAGGTGATGTTCAACACCGCGTACGCGGTGGGCGGGCCGGTGTGCGCGGTGAAGACGGTGGAGTCGCTCACGGGCCTGCGCATGGACCACTACATCGAGATCGACTTCTCCGGCTTCGCGAAGCTGGTGGACGCGCTCGGCGGGGTCACCGTCACCACCGAGGAGGACATCGACGACGACAAGAGCCACCTGCGGCTCCGAGCGGGCACCCACCACCTGAACGGCACCCAGGCCCTGGGCCTGGCCCGCACCCGGTACGGCACGGCGAACGGCAGCGACCTGGACCGCATAGAGCTCCAGCAGAAGCTGGTCAAGGCGCTGCTGACCCGGGTCTCCGCGACCGACCTGCTCACCGACCCCGCGAAGCTGTACGAGGTCGCGGACGCGGTCACCGGCAGCCTCACCACCGACACCGGCCTGGACTCCCTGAACGAGCTGACGCGCCTGGGCCGCAGCCTCGACGGCCTCACGGCGGACCGGGTGCGGACGGTGACGATGCCGGTGGTGCCGGCCCTCTCGGACGCCAACCGGGTGGTGGCCGAGGAGCCCGAGGCGCGAAAGCTCTGGGACTCGCTGCGGTGAGCCGCTCGGGCCGGTGAGTGCCGGGCGGGGGACCGGCGCGCGGGGAGCGCCGCCGTGCCGCGCGGCCCGGGCCTCACGGCCGGACGGGATGCCCGACGAGCACCGTCGGCGCGCCCGCGACCCGGGTCAGGAACACCGTCGCCGCGTTCGGCCCCTGCGGCCGCACCTTCCGCCGCAGCTCCTCCGGTTCGACGGCCGACCCCCGCTTCTTCACGGTCAGCGTGCCGACCTCCCGCTGCCGCAGCAGGGCCTTCAGCCTCTTGACGTTGAAGGGGAGGTGGTCGGTGATCTCGTACGCGGTGGCGTACGGCGTCGGCCGCAGGTCGTCCGCCGTGACGTACGCGATGGTCGCGTCGAGCAGCCCGCCGCCCACCAGGTCGGCGACCTCCGCGACCAGGTGGGCGCGGACGACGGCGCCGTCGGGCTCGTACAGGTACCGCCCCACCGGACGCACCGGCGGATCCGGCAGCCGGCGGGAGAGCAGGGTGCGCGGCCCCGGCAGCAGGGTCGCCCGGACCGCGCCCGGCTCGGTGCCGAACCACAGCACCGCCTCCTTCACGTCCCCGCCGTCGGAGACCCACTCGGCCTCGGCGTCGGCGGGCACCGCCTCGTGCGGGATGCCGGGCGCGACCTTCAGCGCGGCGGCGCGGGAGGCCGTACGGGCTGCCGCGACGGCCCAGGACAGCGGCGGCGAGTAGGCCTCCGGGTCGAAGACGCGGCCGCGTCCGCCGCGCCGGGCGGGGTCGGCGAACACGGCGTCCCAGCCGGTGGTGTCCACGTCCGTGACGTCCGCCTCCCGCACCTCGATCAGGTCCGCGAGCCCCAGCGCGTCGGCGTTGGCCCGCGCCGCCGCCACCGCCGCCGGGTCCCGGTCCACGGCGAGCACCCGGATCCCGGCCCGGGCCAGCGCGATCGCGTCGCCGCCGATGCCGCAGCACAGGTCGGCCACGGACGTCACGCCCAGCTCCCTCATCCGCTCCGCCCGGTACGCCGCCACCGCCGCGCGCGTCGACTGCTCGACCCCGTTCGGCGTGAAGTACATCCGCCGCGCGTCCTCGGCGCCGAACTTCGCCGCCGCCCGCTGCCGCAGCCGCGCCTGGCCGAGCGCCGCCGACACCAGCCCGGCGGGGTGCGCGCGCCGCAGCCGGGTGGCCACGGCCAGCTCCTCGGCGGGGTCGGTGTCGCGCACCTCGTCGAGGAGGGCGCGGCCTTCGGGGGTCAGCAGGAGGGCGAGGTCGTTCACCGGGTCATTGTGGGCCAGTCGGTGGACGGCGCGCCCGCGGCGGCGGTGTCGGCCCGGGACCGGGACGCCGGGCTGCGAGGATCCGGCACCATGCGAGCAGCCGTACAAAATGACGAACGCCGGGCGCGGGGGGCGGTTTCCCCGAGACTGCGGATCCGTGGCGGCCTCGCCGTGCTCGCCGTCGCCGCCCTCGCCCCGGGATGCGCGCCGAACGACGACCGGGCGCGGCCCGTCGCCGGCCAGCAGGCCCCCCAGACGTCCCCGGCCCGGGCGCTGGCCGCCTACGCCGCCAGGCTGCGCGCGGCCCACGCCGCCCGGGTCGCCGCGGCGAAACGCTGGGGCCTGCGCCGGGTCCCCCTGACGGCCCCGCCCCCGCCCGCCGAGAAGCCGAGGATCGGGACCCGCGCGGGCTTCGAGGTCGACGACCACCGGGAACGGGACCTCCCCCCGGTCTTCACCACCGTCCCCACCCGGCACAAGGTCGTCTTCCTCACCATCGACGACGGCGCCGAGAAGGACCCGGCGTTCCTGCGGATGATGAGCGAGCTGAGGATCCCGTACTCCGCCTTCCTCAGCGACTACCTGGTCCGGAAGGACTACGGCTACTTCGAGCGGATGCAGCGGCTGGGCGTCACCCTCAACAACCACACCCTGCGCCACCCCTACCTGCCCGCGCTGTCGTACGCCCGCCAGAAGCGGGAGATCTGCGGCATGCAGGACGTGATCGAACGGCGCTACGGCAAGCGGCCGGTCCTCTTCCGCCCGCCCTACGGCAACTACGACCAGGACACGCTGCGCGCCGCCAAGGCCTGCGGCATCCGGTACGCCCCGCTGTGGAACGAGGAGGTCTTCGCCGACCGCTGGGAGTACCGCGAGTGGGACCGCGAACTGCGCCCCGGCGACATCGTCCTCAGCCACTTCCGGGGCCGGGGCGACTGGGAGGGCACGATGCGGGACATGGCCCGCCGCTTCCTGGACAAGGTGACGGCCGAGGGGTACGCGGTGGCGCGGCTGGAGGACTACCTGTGAGGCCGCGGCGGGCGGCGACCGGCCTCCTCGCGGCCGCCGCCCTCACGGCCGCCCTGACCGCCTGCGGCACGCAGCCGCCGACCGCGGCCCGGCCGGGCGGCGACGCGGCGCACGGCCACCGGCCGGGCGGCGCCCGGGAGCCGGCCGCCCGCGGCACGGGCCTGCCCCCGGTCGTCGACCGCGTCCCGACCCGCGACCGGGTCGTCTTCCTCACCTACGACGACGGCGCCGAGCGCGACCCCCGGTTCGTCGACCTGGTCCGCGCCCGGCGCCTGCCGGTCACCATGTTCCTCACCGACAGCGTCGCGGGACCGGCGTACGGCCACTTCGCGCGCCTGCGCGCGGTCGGCGCGAGCCTGCAGAACCACACCCTCGACCACCCCTTCCTGCGGGGCCTGCCCTACGCCGGCCAGCGCGCCGAGATCTGCGGCCAGCAGGACAAGCTCAAGTCCCGCTTCGGCGTCCGCCCCCACCTCTTCCGGCCGCCGTACGGCGCGTACGACACGGCGACGCTCCGCGCCGCCGCCGACTGCGGGATCACCGCGGTCGTCCTGTGGCGGGCGTCGGTGACGGGCACCGGCGAACTGGCCTACGCCCGGGGCGCCCCCCGCCTCCGGCCGGGCGACATCGTCGCCGTGGACCCCGACGAACCCACGGGCCTGTCCCTCCTGGACCGTACGAGACGCCTGCTGGGGGAGATCGAGGAACAGGGGCTGCGCGTGGGACGCCTGGAGGACCACGTCCGGATCCCCGGCCGGGGACCACGTACGGACGCGCGGCCCTCCGGCGCCGGCCGGGGACCGCGTACGGACGCCCGGCCCTCCGGCGCCGGCCCGTCCGGCGCCCGGGAACGGGGCCGTCCGGGAACGGAACCGTCCGGGAACGGGGCCGTCCGGGCCTGAGCGGGGGTCCGGGGGCGGCTCCCGGGGGCGGTCTCTCCGGCACCGGCCGGCTGCGCGGACGCGCGCCCGCGGGGATTTCCCGCGCCACGCCACGGGCAATTGGCACTCCGCTTGACCGAGTGCTAATCGCGGTCATAGTCTCGGCTCTGGCACTCCCCCCTGGAGAGTGCCAACAACGCGACGGGCAGGTCCGGCACCCGCGACGACGGATCGACCTGGTCGCCACCTCAGACAGTTAACCCCGTGAGATCTCCGAAGGGGGAGGTCGGATCGTGACGACCGCCAGCTCCAAGGTTGCCATCAAGCCGCTCGAGGACCGCATCGTGGTCCAGCCGCTGGACGCCGAGCAGACCACGGCCTCTGGCCTGGTCATTCCGGACACTGCCAAGGAGAAGCCCCAGGAGGGCGTCGTCCTGGCCGTGGGCCCGGGCCGCTTCGAGGACGGCAACCGCCTTCCGCTCGACGTCAAGGTCGGCGACGTCGTGCTCTACAGCAAGTACGGCGGCACCGAGGTGAAGTACAACAACGAGGAGTACCTCGTCCTCTCGGCCCGCGACGTCCTCGCGATCGTCGAGAAGTAAGTCGACGCCACCTCGACTCCTTGCTCTCCAGCTGCGCCCCTGGCCCCCGCGACCGATAAGAAGCCGGGCGCCCGGGGCGCAGTTGATTTCCCCTAGATCCCGAGAGGGCTCACGCTCCCATGGCGAAGATCCTGAAGTTCGACGAGGACGCCCGTCGCGCCCTTGAGCGCGGCGTCAACAAGCTCGCCGACACGGTCAAGGTGACGATCGGCCCCAAGGGCCGCAACGTCGTCATCGACAAGAAGTTCGGCGCGCCCACCATCACCAACGACGGTGTCACGATCGCCCGCGAGGTGGAGATCGAGGACCCGTACGAGAACCTCGGCGCCCAGCTGGTCAAGGAGGTGGCGACCAAGACCAACGACATCGCGGGTGACGGTACGACCACCGCGACCGTCCTGGCCCAGGCCCTGGTCCGCGAGGGCCTGAAGAACGTCGCCGCCGGCGCCTCCCCGGCGCTGCTGAAGAAGGGCATCGACGCGGCGGTCAAGGCCGTCTCCGACGACCTGCTCGCCACCGCCCGCCCGATCGACGAGAAGTCCGACATCGCCGCCGTCGCCGCGCTGTCCGCCCAGGACCAGCAGGTCGGCGAGCTCATCGCCGAGGCGATGGACAAGGTCGGCAAGGACGGTGTCATCACCGTCGAGGAGTCCAACACCTTCGGCCTGGAGCTGGACTTCACCGAGGGCATGGCCTTCGACAAGGGCTACCTGTCGCCGTACTTCGTGACGGACCAGGAGCGCATGGAGGCCGTCCTGGAGGACCCGTACATCCTTATCCACCAGGGCAAGATCTCCGCCATCGCGGACCTGCTGCCGCTGCTGGAGAAGGTCATCCAGGCCAACTCCTCCAAGCCGCTGCTGATCATCGCCGAGGACGTCGAGGGCGAGGCCCTGTCCACCCTCGTCGTGAACAAGATCCGCGGCACCTTCAACGCCGTCGCCGTCAAGGCCCCCGGCTTCGGCGACCGCCGCAAGGCGATGCTGCAGGACATGGCCGTCCTCACCGGCGCCACCGTCATCTCCGAGGAGGTCGGCCTCAAGCTCGACCAGGTCGGCCTGGACGTGCTCGGCACCGCCCGCCGCGTCACCGTCACCAAGGACGACACCACGATCGTCGACGGCGCCGGCAAGTCCGAGGACGTGCAGGGCCGCGTCGCGCAGATCAAGGCCGAGATCGAGACCACGGACTCCGACTGGGACCGCGAGAAGCTCCAGGAGCGCCTCGCGAAGCTGGCCGGCGGCGTGTGCGTGATCAAGGTCGGCGCCGCCACCGAGGTGGAGCTGAAGGAGCGCAAGCACCGTCTGGAGGACGCCATCTCCGCGACCCGCGCCGCGGTCGAGGAGGGCATCGTCTCCGGTGGCGGCTCCGCCCTGGTGCACGCCTCCAAGGTCCTGGAGGGCAACCTCGACAAGACCGGCGACGAGGCCACCGGTGTCGCCGTCGTCCGCAACGCCGTCGTCGAGCCGCTGCGCTGGATCGCGGAGAACGCGGGCCTGGAGGGCTACGTCATCGTCTCCAAGGTCAAGGAGCTGGAGAAGGGCAGCGGCTACAACGCCGCCACCGGCGAGTACGGCGACCTGGTCAAGGCCGGCGTCATCGACCCGGTCAAGGTCACCCGCTCCGCCCTGGAGAACGCCGCCTCCATCGCCTCCCTCCTGCTGACGACCGAGACCCTGGTCGTCGAGAAGAAGGAAGAGGAAGAGCCGGCCGCCGCGGGCCACGGCCACGGCCACGCCCACTGAGCGAACCGCTCGCGAAAGGCCCCGGTCCCGGGAGGGACCGGGGCCTTTCCCTGTCGGACGGACCTTCCCCCGCCGGCCCCGGGTCTCGTCAGCCGTCGGCGCGCACCGGGAACCGGAGGGGTTTTGCGGGCAAGGCTCGAGCCCAGTCCACGCCTCAGGCCGGTCCCGGACATCCGTCCGATGCGTGGCCAGGCACGCGCTGTGCGGGGCGGCGGTGAACCAGGGGAGAGGCGAAGGCAAGCGGACCCGAGCCCGCCGGTCATCGGGCGAGTCGATCCATGAGCAGCCACAGCGCGGGCGACGACGGTGGCCGCGTCCGGATTGCGGACGCCGCCCGGCCTGCCGGTGCGTGACTCCGAGCGGCCGGGCGGCGCCGTGCTCATGGCGGTGGCATACATGGGAACGGCAACGCGCGACCGCGTGAAGGTGAAAGGGGCGGCGGCCGGCCCCGGGGCCCGCGCCCTTCGTCGTGCTTGCCGTCCGCCGGTGCGTCCGGGACAGCGCTCCGCACAGCGGTACGGACTCGGGGCTTGCCGACCCCTGTCCCCGAGGCCGGCCGCCCCCCGTCCCTACGGCGCGGCCAGGCGTCTGGCCCAGGAGGACAGGTCGTCCACGGAGTTGCCGCTCACGCTCGCGGAGTAAGTCTCCGGGCCGACCCGGATGTCCAGGACGAGGTGCCGGGGCAGCAGCGGAAAGCGGCTCCTGGTGACGCGGGCGTCACCGGTGAACACCTTCCGGACCAGCTCTCCCAGGTGTTCGGTGCGCACGTTCTCGAAGGTGAAGTCGTCCAGCATGAGCCGTACGGCCTCGGGGTGGTTGTCGGCCCCCATGACGAAAAGATGGACGTCGTGGCCGCGGACGCTGCCGTCCCAGTCCGCGACCCAGGCGCCCCCTTCCCAGCGCTCGATGAACGCGCCGTCCTCCGCGCCCAGTGAGCGAAGCGCTGATTCGAGCTCCGCCGTCGCCTGCGGCTTGTCAACTTTTCCTGCCATGCCCCACGTCTACCTTCCGGCCCCGGATTCCGGCCATCCCTCGCCGGATTCCAGCCGGAGGACGGCCCGGGCGGCTCCGCAGCCGTCGGCACCTCCGGAACCGTCCCGCATACGGCCCGGACGGCGTCGGACCGGAGCCGCCCCCGTGGGAACAGGGCAGGGAAAGCAGGTCACGACCGTCCCGCGGGGACAGCCGGGGCTGGACGGGGAGGCGCCGAAGGCCGGCCCACGGCCCTCACGGCCCGCACCCGCACCGTCTCCCCGGGAGCGTCGGCCGTCCGGCCACACCCCACCCCTCGGCCGGCGACGCCACCGGGGCCGGCCCGCGTCCGCCGTCCGCGAGCGGCCGGCCGTCGGACGTGGGAGACGGGCAGCAGCCCCCCCGCACACATCGCTCACCTCCACCCGGACACGCCCCCGCCGCCCCGCCCGGCCGCAGCCCGGCACCCCGGCCGGGCACCCGCTCGTGGGCGACGGCGTTCGCGGGCGAGCTCGGCCGCGACCAGTTCCACGGCGTCGCGGGCCGGGTGCCGTAGAACTGTCGACCGCCCCGGACGCCCCTCTGGTGCGAGGCAAGACGCCGGGTCGGACGAGCGTGGCGGGGGGTGGCAGCGAGACGGAGGGTGAAGGGGGAGGCGGGGTGAAGACGGGGGTCGTGGCCCAAAGTTCCCACCCGGCCAGGGCTGTGACCGGGTGGACCGCGCCTACGGCGGGATTCCGCGGAGGCTCGGCCGATGAGTGCCGGGATGCCGTGGCGGGGGCTCCCGCCGAGGCGGAGGTGGGGATGCGCGCTGCGCGCATGAGTACAAGCATTCAATGAGCCTTTTCCATCATCGGTCTGAGCTGGCCGAATGCAGGGGTATAACGGCTCGGACGAGGCTCGTGGCGCGAGTGGTCAAGCACCGCAGTTTGCGGAGAAGTCTCCAGGACTTGAGGGTGGCGACGGCCTTCTCGACCAGGGCCCGGATGGTGGCGTGAGACCGGTTGACGGCCTTCTGGCCTTGGGAGAGCGTCTTCCAGCGTCCCCAGTACGGGATGCGGACCGTGCCCCCGGCGCCTCGGTATCCCTTGTCGGCCCAGCACGTGATGCCGAGGTCCGTGAGCGTGCGGATGACGCCGTGTTCACGGGCGGCCCGGACGTCGTGGACGGCACCGGGCAGAGCCGGCGAGGCCCACAGCAGCCGGCCGGACGGATCGGCCAGGACCTGCACGTTCATCCAGTGTTTCTTGCGTTTGCCGGAGTAGGCGGACAGGAAACGCAGGGCAGAGCTGGACACGTCGACGCCGGACGGGTGGACAAGCACACGAAGCCTCTGGTGAAGACGGATTTCTTGGTCGAAAACCCATCTACCAGGAGCTTCACTTGTCCGTCAGCCCAACTGACGTCCTCAGCCGCCAGGTTGGAAAGGACTCAGTGAGTTGGCGGACCGCTTCCGGCAGCTCACGGGTGGCTGGCAGACCGAGGCGGACGAGCGGCGCCACCTCCCGCCTCCGCTGCTCAGGGGTGATGAGCAGTTCACCCGGATCGCCGGACCCTAATGGGGTCCGACTTCTGCAAGGGACACGCCTTCACGTGGCTGCCCAACCACTTGATGGACGATGTCGAGCAGGTCAGCCCGCGCAGCTTCCTCAGCGCGCTGCGCAAGGCGCTGTCGGAGACCAGCGACCAGTACGCCGGCCATGAGTTCGCCTTGCACCACGAATGCATCGCCGCGGAGTGCAGAAGGCTTCGGAGACGCGGATTGCCGAAGTCAGTGAGGACATGCCGTGGGCGCGGGATGCCATTGGGCTACTGGCCGGGCACCAGGTGCCCATCGAGCAAGTGAAGGTCGAAGTCCTGTGGGAGGAGCACCGCTTGGTGGACGCCCTACGCAAATGGGTCGAGCGGTACGTGCCCAGAACGACGAGGACGAGACCAGGGTGCGGACCGGGCCCCCGCCACCCAGAACACCCTGAGCTGCTGATCGAGGAGCTGGTCGCACTGGGCGTGATGCGCCGCCGCTGCGACGGCCGTATCGACTTGCCGGACGTCTATCGCTTCGCAATCGGAGTAGGCCGTAAGGAGGGGTTTCCCGGGGGACGAGCTGAACCCGCAGGGCCACTCGCACTGAGTGGCTACTCTGCGGGCAAGGACGAGCGCCGTGGTGTGCCGCATCGCTGCCGTTCGCTTCCCGGCCGCCGCCAGCATCTGAGTACGGATACTCAGGCGGCCGTGGTGATCGGAACGGATGGGGCATGTGGTGAAGGGGTGTAGCGTGCTTCCCGGTCAGCGCAGCGTTGCGGTCGCTCGTTCGCGGCGAGCGGCGCACGGCACAGCAAGAGGAGGGGAACCACGCGTGGCGTGGGAGGAGTGGGAGCAGCTCAAGGTCGCGGCAGCCGAACGGCACTCCGCGCGGATGCAGCTTAACCAGTTGCCCGCCGACCAGGGTGGCACCGGCGCTTCTGGCAGACTCCGGTCCGACAAGGCGACATGGTCCGCGGCCGGTGAAGGCGTACGCGACTTGCGGGACAACATTCACAAGGCGCTGGCGAAGCTGAAAGACGGACAGACGGGGCTCGGCAAGGGAGTCGGCTGTCTGACCGCAGCGGCTCAGAAGAGCGTGCACGACTCCTGGGAACGCCGAGTGAGGAACATCGGCGAACTCTGCGACGGACTCGCCGACGTGTTGGAGAAGGCGGGAAACGACCAGCTCAGGACCGATGAGGCCATCAAGGCCGAGATTGCCAAGTTGAGGGTCCGCCCCGAGGGTACGTCCACTGTCGGCGGCAAGGACCGGTGATCCGGAGACATGGATCTCAAGACGCTCAAGGCTGTCAACCCCTCCGAGTACGCGGACGCGGCGGACGGATACCGCGCGATCAGCGACATGGCCGATGCGGCCAGGGACCGCATCGACCAGCAGATCATCAAGGCTATGCAGAAGGCCAACGAGGGTGAGGGGGCGGACGCGGCGTTGAAGCAGCTGGCCAAGCTGTCGGAAAACTTCCACTACACCCAGATGGAATGCGGCTTGGTCAGCGGAGCGCTCAACGGCTTCTCGTCCGAGATCGCCGCCCCTAGGCGCCGCCTGCTGGAGGCGTTGGAGGACGCAAAGGAGCTGTCGTACACCGTAGACGCGGACGGCAGCGTCACGTACCCCGCCGGTGGCGAGAACGGGCTGACCGGTGACAAGGTTCCCGGCGGAACGATCAAAAGCAACACCGGCCTGTACAACCCTGGGCTTGGCCCCGACACCTCGGGCCTGCACATCCCCAACCCCCACCACGCGAAGGCCCAGGACATCGCTGACCGCATCGCTTACGCCGTGCGGGAGGCCACGGAGATCGATGAACGGTACAGCAAGGCGTTGGGGAAGCTGAAGGCGGCGCCGGGGCTGACCGTCAACGCCAAGACGTGGGCGGATGTGGCGGCCGACGTGGATACCGTCGACTCGGCCGCGAGCGAGTATCTTCGGGACACCATCCCGCTGGACAAGTCGCCCGCCGACCGCAAGGAGTGGTGGGACAGTCTCAGCGACGAGGAGCGCGACGAGTACAGGAGGGCGTTTCCGGAGACCATCGGAAACCTGGATGGCATTCCGGCCGTGGTGCGGGACGAAGCGAACCGCGAAAATCTGGGGATGCTTATCGCGAAGCTGGAAGGCCAGCACGACGAGAGGTCGCGAACCATGCTGGACGGTCTGAAGTCCATCGACCATCAGTTGCGGCACCCGGATCCTGAGTCTCCGCCTATGTACCTGCTCGGTATCGGTGATGAGGGAAACGGGCGGGCGATTGTTTCGTACGGGAATCCAGACGCCTCGCGTAACGTTTCCGCCTATGTGCCGGGCCTTGGGACCGCGCTGGATTCGGATTTCGCCGAAAACGACTTGAAGCGAGCCATGGACACGGCCATCGACGCGCAGAAATATGATTCTTCAAGTGCGTCGATCGTCTGGCTGGGATACGATGCTCCGCAGTTGCCTGCCGACAGGGTCGTGGAAAATTTTTCCGTCATGTCGATGGGCGACGCCAAGGCCGGTGCCACGGCTTATAACCAGTTCATGGCCGGTATATCTGCCACGAATGAGCACACCGATCCGCACATCACTGCCATCGGCCACTCCTATGGATCCCTCACCGTGGGTCAGGCGGCTCAACGAAACGGGGGAATCCCCGGAGCCGACGACATCATCCTCCTTGGCAGTCCTGGCACGGGGGCCGATCGAGCGGAGGACCTCAACGTCGGCAAAGAGCATGTCTTCGTGGGTGCGGCCGACAACGACCCCGTCACTCACCTTCCCTCGAAGAAGGAGGCAGCGGCCGCTGCCATCGGCTTCAGTGGGGGACCGCTGGTTTCTTACCTTTTTGGGGATATCGCGGATCAAGGCGATGACGACATCTGGTTCGGAAAGGATCCAGCGAGTGAGGAATTCGGCGCTCGCCGCTTCCTGGTGGATGACGGGCCACGTCCCTTCATCGACGGTCAGGGACCCACGCCCGCACACTCGAACTACTTCAACCCGGAAAAAGACCTGGAGTCCGCGGACAACATTGCGAAGATTGTGGCGGGGGAGTCCGAGCGCATCAAGGTGGAGCGGTGGAGATGAGTGGTTTCAGAAGGATTCTGACGCTGGCGTGCGCGGCTACTTTCGCGCTCTCCGGGTGCAGTATGGTGGACCGCTCGACCGGATCATCGTCGGACAATGGTGAGAAGCGCGCCATGAATATGACCATGCAGCAGGCCGCAGAGCGGGCTGACTCAATGCTTGACGCCACGCTTGACGCGATCGAGCCGAGTGTCCGTTGGACGCACGGGGCATCGACGGCGGGGAAATGTGATGTCTCGCGACGCCGCGTCGTTATGACTATTATTTCCAAGGAGCGGATGGGAAACCTTTTGGGGCTGGTTCAGCGGTCTTGGGAAAAGAGCGGTTACCGGATAAAGTCGGTCAATAAGGATGAAAAATTTCCGGCGATTTATGCTCAGTCGTCCGACGGTTTCGGTATCGCTTTGACGGTTGGCGCCGAGAGGCAAGTATTCTTCGAAGCGACCACGCCCTGTGTGAAGCCCTCCGACGTGGCCGCTCCCACCGCTTCGCCCAACGGTCCGGCCTATGAATATCCGATCCCCCGCCCCAACGTCCGCTCAGACTTCTGGTCGTCGACCACTCCGTTCTCCTCCGCTTCACCGACGACGTAGACGGGCCGATGACGGCCCTGGGAGGGAATCCCGGCGCGATGTCGCCCGCCCGATCGCTTGAGCAAGGCGAAGTGAGAGGGTCGCGCAGGATGTGCGTACGGATGGTGCGATGGGCGGGTGTCCAGTGGCCGGCCAACGCGCGGTGAGGTGGGGCCGCTTGGTCTGCGGGGGCACGACGCAGACAAGGAGACCCTCGTGAACGGCGTTCACTCGTATGGATCGACTTGCCGGTTTCCTTTCGTCGTTCACGCGTTCCGGCCTCCGACCGGTGAAGGTGGCTTGGCCTACGGCGAGGGGGTGGGACGGCATGGACGCGGGTGCGGGCTCGAAGGCGGGTGGGACGGAGCCGGACTTCGGGACGCGGTTCCGGCGTTGTTCCGGACGCCGGACGAAGTCGTTGCAGGAGGCGGCCCGAGCCGGTCAGCCGCAGACAGGCGAAAGGCCTGTTCCTGAGTAAGGAAGCTCCCGCACGGGAGCCCTCGGACGACAGGCACGGGAACGGGCCCCGTGGCCGTGGCCGGAGCCGGAGCCGGCGGGCTCAGCCGCAGGATGCTCCCAGCTGTTCCCTCGGTCCCGCCCGGTCGTGGTGCCACCAGCCCTCGCAGATCTTCCCGTCCCGGAAGTGGTGCCAGGTCGAGCCGGTCATGCTCACGTCCTGGCCGGTCGGCGGAACGCCGGGGAAGGCGCCCTCGTGCCGCGCCGTCCACGTCCAGAGCGGGCCCATCTGGTCGCCCTCGCCGGTCCGGCCGTCGACGCGGAGGGAGAAGCCGAACGCCGCCCGCCAGTCGCCGTACTGCTCGGCGGAGGCGGCGAGTCCCCGGACGCCTCCGGGGTGGGCGGAGCCGTGGTCGACGTGGTCGCCCGTGCAGAACTCGGACAGCAACCCCGGTCCGGTCCGCCCCGTCGCCCCGAAGAACGCCCGCGCCGGCGCCTGGTTGGGCTGCTCGTCGCGCACCACCTCCAGATCGGTGAACGTCGGCATCTCGTCGCGGAGCGCGACCATCTTTCGGAAGACCCGGTCGGTCTTTGGCAGGTCGGAGTTGCGCATCGCCTCCTCGTACGAGGGGGACTCCACGCTCTCGACGATGTGCGACGTGTCCGAGCGGCCCTTGCCGAGCACCGCGTGCGTCGCCGTCCGCTTCCCCCTGGTCCGCTCGACCCAGGTGTCCGTCAGCCGGTTCGTCTCGTCGAACCGGTCGGTCCGGCACTCGATGAGCTGTACGGGGGCCATGACGCCGCCGCCTCCCGGCCCGGAGTTCGGGTTGTGTCCTTCCGGTCCAGGTCCGCAGCGGTTTCCGGCCGGGTCTACTGCGGCCCGTACTTCCGCCCCGTCCTCGACGTGATCCCGCCCAGCAGCCCCCGCGGCACGACCTTCGCCACGCCCGTCAGCGCCTTGTAGCGCGGGTCGGGGACGGACAGCGTCTTTCCCCGGGCCAGGTCCGCCAGTGCCGCCGCGACCAGTTTGTCCGCGTCCAGCCAGAGCCAGTTCGGGATGTTGTCCGTGCCCATCCCGGCCCGCTGGTGGAACTCGGTGCGCACGAAACCGGGGCACAGCGCCATCAGCCGTACGCCGCTGCCCGCCAGGTCCCGCGCCACGCCCTGGGTGAACTGCACGACCCACGCCTTGGACGCCCCGTAGGTGCCGCGCGGCACGAAGGCCGCGACCGAGGCGACGTTGACCACGCCGCCGCGGCCCCGCTCCCGCATCGCCTCCGCCGCCGCCGAGGTCAGCCGCAGCACCGCCTCGCAGTGCACCTTGAGCATCCGCAGCTCGTCGGCCATGGACACGTCGAGGAAACGGCCCTTGTTGCCGAAGCCGGCGTTGTTGATCAGCAGGTCGACGGGGTTCCTGCGGTCGCCCAGCCGGGCGGCCACCGCGTCGATGCCCTCGTCGGTCGCCAGGTCGGCCGTCAGCACCTCGGCCTCGATGCCGTGCCGGTCGTGCAGCTCGGTCGCCTGTTCCCGCAGCCGTCCGGTGTCGCGGGCCACCAGCACCAGGTCGTGTCCGTCGGCCGCCAGCCGCCGCGCGAAGGCGGCGCCGATGCCCGCCGTCGATCCCGTGATCAATGCCGTTGTCATGACGCAAGATTAGTGACCCGGACCTCATCCGTCCGTTTGCTGCACGAGGCCTCCACGAACGGTGAAGCGCCGGTTGACGGCCGAAGGCGTGAACGCGCGTCAGCCCCCGTACCGCGCCACGTACTTCTGCGCGTCCGCGAGCGCCTCCGGGTGCAGCGCCCGGCCGGCCGCGAGCACGCGCGGCAGCAGCGTCCGCTCGGTGGTCGCCGCGCGGAACAGCAGGGCCACCGTCACGTCGTGGCCGGGCCGGTGCACGATCTCCACCGGGTCGCCCGCCCGTATCTCCCCGGGTTCGATCACCCGCAGGTACGCGCCCGGCGCGCCCCGCTCCGTGAACCGCCTCACCCACCGCTCCTCGTCCAGATGACCCTGGAAGGTGCGGCACGGGATCCGCGCGCAGGTGACCTCCAGCACCACCTCGGGCCCGATCCGCCAGCGCTCGCCGATGAGCGCGCCGGAGACGTCCAGGCCCGACGTCGTGAGGTTCTCGCCGAACGCGCCGTTCGCCAGCGGCCGGGAGAGCTCCCGTTCCCAGTCGTCCAGGTCCTCGCGCGCCATCGCGTACACCGCCTGGTCGTCGCCGCCGTGGTGCCGCGTGTCGCACACCGTGTCCCCCGCCAGGCCGCTCGCGCCGACCCCCTTGGGCCCGGGCGCCGCCACCCGCACCGGCCCGTCCGCCGGCCGCTTGTCGATGCCGGTCACCCCCTGCGGGTGGTCCGTGTACGGCACGGCCTTCGGGCGGCCCAGATTCACCGAGAGAAGCTTCATGCCCGCACGGTAAGGGACACGGGCCCAAAGCGGCGACGCATTATCCGGCATCGCGTCAAAGGCTCGCTTATCCTCGAAGGGTGATCGAAGCCCGCCACCTCCGCGTCCTGCGCGCCGTGGCCGCCACCGGCTCCTTCTCGGCGGCGGGGCGCGAGCTGGGGTGCACCCAGCCCGCCGTCAGCCAGCAGATGAAGGCCCTGGAGGCGTCCGTCGGCACCCCCCTGCTGATCCGCACCGGGCGTGAGATGCGGCTGACCCAGGCCGGCGAGGCGCTGGTACGGCACGCCGCGGGGATCCTCGCCGGGCTCACCGCGGCCGAGGAGGAGGTCGCCGCCATCGCGGGGCTGCGCGCCGGGCGGGTCCGGCTGGTCTCCTTCCCCAGCGGCAGCTCCACCCTCGTCCCGACGGCCCTCGCCGCGCTGCGCGCCGCGCACCCCGGCACCCGGGTCTTCCTGGAGGAGGCCGAGCCGCCGCGCTCGGCCGGGATGCTCCGGGAGGGCGACTGCGACGTGGCGCTCGCCTTCCGCTACGAGGGGGCGGCGGGCGCCGAGGAGTGGGACGACCTCGTCGTACGGCCGCTGCTGACCGACCGGCTCGTCGCCCTCGTGCCCGAACGGCACCGGCTGGCGCGCGCCGGGTCCCTCGCGATCGGGGAACTGGCCGGGGAACCGTGGATCGCGGGCTGCCCGCGCTGCCGCGGCCAGCTGGTCGAGGTGTGCGAGGCGGCCGGTTTCACGCCCCGCATCGACTTCGCCACCGACGACTACCCGGCGGTCGTCGGCCTGGTCGGCGCCGGCCTAGGCGTCGCCGTCCTGCCCCAGCTCGCCGTCGAGTCCGTACGGCCCCGGGGGGTGCGCACGGTGACGCTGGAACCGGCGGTGCGCCGGGAGATCGTCGCGCTCACCCTGCCCGACCTGGCCCAGGTGCCGGCGGTGACGGCGACCCTGGACCAGCTGGGGCGGGCGGCCGCGCGCCAGGAGCGGTCGGGGGACGGGCCGTAAAAGCAACGGGCACGCGTGCGCGTGCCCGTATTGCAGAAACGTTCCTTCAAGTGTTCGAGGCGCTCTCCCCGCCGGCGGCCGAAGCCGATACCAGCCGATTGCGCGCCCGTCCCATGAGCTCTTCGCGCTCGTCCTCGGTCAGCCCGCCCCACACGCCGTACGGCTCGCGCACCGCCAGCGCGTGCGCCGCGCACTCGGCGCGGACCGGGCACCTCATGCAGACCTCTTTGGCCGAGTTCTCGCGAGCACTCCGAGCCGCACCGCGCTCGCCCTCCGGATGGAAGAAGAGCGAGCTGTCCACCCCGCGGCACGCAGCCAGGAGCTGCCAGTCCCACAGGTCCGCGTTCGGTCCGGGAAGGCGGGAGAAATCTGCCATTGCGTGACCCCTTGTAGCCGATCTGGGCGGATACGGTGTCCACGACCGTACAACTACGATCTAAGGAGATGAAAATATGACCCATTGCGAATCTAGTAGCAGACACCTAGGAAGAGGAAGAAAATACGCCAAATGGGTCATAGGTTGTGATGAAAGGTTGAGGGTCTGTTGCGCATGTCCGCCTCGTGTCGGTCCCCTCACGTAGAGTGCCGAAGAGGACACACAGTCCCGTAACTCTTTCGAGTGACCGTCGTTGAGAGTGCGAGGCGGTTGAAGGAACCGGCGCTCGGGCGGGCGTCCGAGACGGTCGACCGCACAGGTGACGATTTCGTACCAGCCTGGAGGCTCAAGGTGACGCGCAGCAGCTGTGAGAGCCGCGGAGGACAGTCATGACTTCCGTCCTCGTCTGCGACGACTCCCCGCTTGCCCGAGAGGCGCTCCGCCGTGCGGTCGCGACCGTGCCCGGCGTCGAGCGCGTGACGACGGCCGCCAACGGCGAGGAAGTCCTCCGCCGCTGGGGTGCCGACCGCTCGGACCTGATCCTGATGGACGTGCGCATGCCCGGCCTGGGCGGCGTCGAGACCGTCCGGCGGCTGCTGTCCGCCGACCCCGGCGCGCGGATCATCATGCTCACCGTCGCCGAGGACCTGGACGGCGTGGCCCTCGCCGTCGCCGCCGGCGCCCGCGGCTACCTGCACAAGGACGCCTCGCGCGCCGAGCTGCGCGCCACGGTCACGCAGGCCCTCGCCGACCCGACCTGGCGGCTCGCCCCGCGCCGGCTGCGGTCCGCCGAGATGGGCGCCGCGCCCACCCTCACCGCGCGCGAGATCCAGGTCCTGGAGGGCATGAGCCACGGCCGGTCCAACGCCGAGATCGGCCGCGAGCTGTTCCTCTCCGAGGACACCGTCAAGACCCACGCCCGGCGGCTCTTCAAGAAGCTCGGCGCCTCGGACCGGGCGCACGCCGTGGCGCTCGGCTTCCGGTGGGGCCTGGTCCGTTAGGGCGTCCCCCGTGCCGTGCGGGCGGGGGTGCGGGGAGCCCCGCCTACCGCGGGACGGGCGGGGAAGGCAAGGAGGCCCACCGGGTGCCCGCTGCTCGTTTCGCCGCGGATGCCGCATCCTTGAGGTGTGGAGTCTCTCGGGGACGAGTCGGTCGAGCGGAAGGGGAGGGCGCAGGGGATGAGTTCCGGCGCACCTGCTCATAACGCTTCGGTGCACAACAGCGAACGCGGCACCACGGACAGCACGGCCACAGGGCACCATGGACCGATGCGCGACGACGAGGCGGCCCCTGGCCAAGGGGCGATCGGTGCGCTCGTCCATCGCGCCGTCGACGGGGACGAGCAGGCCACGCACGACCTGCTCGCCCATGTCCACCCCCTCGCGCTGCGCTACTGCCGCACCCGGCTGTCCCGGCTGCCGGGCGACGCCCGCCACTTCGTCGAGGACCTCGCCCAGGAGGTCTGTGTCGCGGTGCTCCTCGCGCTGCCGCGCTACCGGGACACCGGGCGCCCCTTCGAGGCGTTCGTCTTCGCCATCGCCGCCCACAAGGTCGCCGACCTGCAGCGCGCGGCGATGCGCCACCCCGGCTCGACGGCGGTCCCGTCCGACGAGATGCCCGAGCGGCCGGACGACTCACTGGGCCCCGAGGAGCGCGCGCTGCTCAGCAGCGACGCGGAATGGGCCAAGAAGCTCCTGGCCAACCTTCCGGAGAACCAGCGGGAGCTGCTCCTGCTGCGCATCGCGGTGGGCCTGACGGCCGAGGAGACCGGTCAGATGTTGGGAATGTCACCCGGCGCGGTCCGGGTGGCGCAGCACCGGGCGCTGAGCAGACTGCGGGCGTTGGCCGAGCAATAACCCCGCATCCAACAGGCGATCCGCCGTTTCCGTACGAACATACGAAGGTCGGAGCCATCCGGAACCGTGGAATGAGACAGCCACGCTTCCCGTTAGCATGGACATCCGCACCGATCAAGGCCATTTGGGGAAGGTGTCATGACTGCCAACGTCGACGGAGTGCCCGGTAAATTCGCGACACTCGGGCTGACCTACGACGACGTGCTGCTGCTGCCGGGCCCGTCGGACATGGCACCCGACGAGATCGACACCGCCTCGTACGTCTCCAAGAACGTGCGGGTCAACATCCCGCTCCTGTCCGCCGCCATGGACAAGGTCACCGAGTCGCGCATGGCGATCGCGATGGCCCGCCAGGGCGGCGTCGGCGTACTGCACCGCAATCTGTCCATCGAGGACCAGGCCAACCAGGTCGACCTGGTCAAGCGCTCCGAGTCCGGCATGGTGGCGAACCCGATCACCATCCACCCGGACGCCACGCTCGCCGAGGCCGACGCGCTGTGCGCGAAGTTCCGCATCAGCGGCGTGCCGGTCACCGACCCGGCGGGCAAGCTGCTCGGCATCGTCACCAACCGCGACATGGCCTTCGAGACCGACCGCACGCGCCGGGTGCACGAGGTCATGACGCCGATGCCGCTGGTCACCGGCAAGGTCGGCATCTCCGGCCAGGAGGCCGTGGAGCTGCTGCGCCGCCACAAGATCGAGAAGCTGCCGCTGGTCGACGACGAGGGCGTCCTCAAGGGCCTGATCACGGTCAAGGACTTCGTGAAGGCGGAGAAGTACCCCAACGCCGCCAAGGACGCCGAGGGACGGCTGCTGGTCGGCGCCGCGGTCGGTGTCGCCGGTGACGCCTTCGAGCGCGCCCAGGCCCTCATCGAGGCGGGCGTCGACTTCATCGTCGTCGACACCGCGCACGGCCACTCCCGCCTGGTCGGCGACATGGTCGCCAAGATCAAGTCGAACGCGTCCGGCGTCGACGTCATCGGCGGCAACGTCGCCACCCGCGAGGGCGCCCAGGCCCTCGTCGACGCGGGCGCCGACGGCATCAAGGTCGGCGTCGGCCCCGGCTCCATCTGCACCACCCGCGTGGTCGCCGGCGTCGGCGTCCCGCAGGTGACCGCCATCTACGAGGCGGCGCTGGCCGCCAAGGAGGCCGGCGTCCCGGTGATCGGCGACGGCGGCCTGCAGTACTCCGGCGACATCGCCAAGGCGCTCGTCGCGGGCGCCGACACGGTGATGCTGGGCTCGCTGCTCGCGGGCTGCGAGGAGTCGCCGGGCGAGCTGCTGTTCATCAACGGCAAGCAGTTCAAGTCGTACCGCGGCATGGGCTCCCTGGGGGCCATGCAGTCCCGCGGCGACCGCAAGTCGTTCTCCAAGGACCGCTACTTCCAGGAGGGCGTCGCCTCCGACGAGCAGCTGGTGCCCGAGGGCATCGAGGGCCAGGTGCCCTACCGCGGCCCGCTCTCCTCGGTCGTCCACCAGCTGGTCGGCGGCCTGCGCCAGTCGATGTTCTACGTCGGCGGCAGGACGGTCCCCGAGCTCCAGGCCAGGGGCCGGTTCGTGCGGATCACCTCGGCGGGCCTGAAGGAGAGCCACCCGCACGACATCCAGATGACGGTCGAGGCGCCGAACTACAGCGCCAAGCGGTGACGCCCGCGCGCACGGCGCGCGGTCCCGGCTTGCGGAGGGCGGCCCCGGACGTTCCGGGGCCGCCCTCGCCGTCCCCGCGGAGGGCCGCCGCCGGCCCGGTCGGGGATACTGGAAGGCGCTGAAACGCATAGGGAAAGGCCACACATCGTGACTGAGATCGAGATCGGGCGAGGCAAGCGCGGCCGCCGGGCGTACGCCTTCGACGACATCGCCGTCGTCCCCAGCCGTCGTACGCGGGACCCGAAGGAGGTCTCGATCGCCTGGCAGATCGACGCCTACCGCTTCGAGCTGCCGTTCCTGGCCGCCCCCATGGACTCGGTCGTCTCCCCGGCCACCGCGATCCGCATAGGGGAACTCGGCGGCCTCGGCGTGCTGAACCTCGAGGGCCTGTGGACGCGGTACGAGGACCCCCAGCCGCTGCTCGACGAGATCGTCGGCCTGCCCGTCGAGACGGCCACCCGCCGCCTGCAGGAGATCTACGCCGCCCCCATCAAGGAGGAGCTGATCGGCGCGCGCATCAAGGAGGTGCGCGACTCCGGCGTGGTCACCGCCGCCGCGCTCTCCCCGCAGCGCACCGCCCAGTTCTCCAAGGCCGTCGTCGACGCGGGCGTGGACATCTTCGTCATCCGCGGCACGACGGTCTCGGCGGAGCACGTCTCGCACGCGCACGAGCCGCTGAACCTGAAGCAGTTCATCTACGAGCTCGACGTCCCGGTGATCGTCGGCGGCTGCGCCACCTACACCGCCGCGCTGCACCTGATGCGCACCGGCGCGGCCGGCGTGCTGGTCGGCTTCGGCGGCGGCGCCGCGCACACCACGCGCAACGTGCTGGGCATCCAGGTCCCCATGGCGACCGCGGTCGCGGACGTGGCCGCCGCCCGCCGCGACTACATGGACGAGTCCGGCGGCCGGTACGTGCACGTGATCGCGGACGGCGGCGTCGGCTGGTCCGGCGACCTGCCCAAGGCGATCGCCTGCGGCGCCGACGCGGTCATGATGGGCTCCCCGCTCGCGCGCGCGACGGACGGCCCGGGCCGGGGCCACCACTGGGGCATGGAGGCCGTCAACGAGGAGCTGCCGCGCGGCAAGAAGGTCGACCTCGGCACGGTCGGCACCATCGAGGAGATCCTCACCGGCCCGTCCCACACCCCCGACGGCTCGATGAACTTCTCCGGCGCGCTGCGCCGCGCCATGGCCACCACCGGCTACAGCGAGCTGAAGGAGTTCCAGCGGGTCGAGGTGACGGTGGCGGACTCGCAGCACCGGCGGTGAGGTGACGCCGCGCCCGGCCCGGGCGGAGGAGGCGGAGGAAGGGCCCGGTCACTCGTGGGAGTGGCCGGGCCCTTCCGCTTGCCCGGCCGGACGTGCGGGGGCGCGGGGCCGCATCCGGGGCGGAGAGGGCGGGGAGGGGCGTTTTGGGGCGGTGGTGTCCGTGTCCGGTGCCCCGGTTCCGCGGAGCGCTCCCTTCCGGGGCGCGGCCGCACGCCACCGGCCCCGCAGGCTCGGGCGCTGCGCGCGCTCCCCTCTCACAACCGGTGCGCCGCCCCGGTGGGCGTCGCCCCGCGCGTGTCCAGCAGCAGCTGGGCCTTCACCGACAGGCCCTGGAGGTCGTACGTGCGGTGCTGCTGGAGCAGGATCGTCAGGTCGGCCTCGGCGGCGGCCTCGTAGAGGGAGTCGGCGCGCGGGACCGGGCGGTCCAGGACGCTCCAGGAGGGGACGTGCGGGTCGTGGTAGCTGACCGCGGCGCCCAGCTCCATCAGCCGGATCGCGACCTCCTGGGCGGGCGTGGCCTGCTGGTCGGCGAGGTCGGCCTTGTAGGTGACGCCGAGCAGCAGCACGCGCGCGCCGCGGGCCGACTTGCCGTGCTCGTTGAGCAGGGCCGCGGCGCGCTGGACGACGTACCGGGGCATCCGGCTGTTGACCTGCTGGGCCAGTTCCACCATGCGCAGAGTGCGGCGCGCGTGACCGGCCAGGTCCTGGGGGACGGAGGGGCCGCCGACGCCGGGGCCGGGGCGGAAGGCCTGGAAGCCGAACGGCTTGGTCTCCGCGCAGCGGATGACGTCCCACAGGTCGACGCCGAGGTCGTGGCAGAGGACCGCCATCTCGTTGACGAGGGCGATGTTCACATGCCGGTAGTTGGTCTCCAGCAGCTGCACCGTCTCCGCCTCCCGGGGGCCGCGCGCGCGTACCACCTTGTCGGTGAGCCGGCCGTAGAAGGCGGCGGCCGACTCGGTGCAGGCGGGGGTGAGGCCGCCGATGACCTTGGGGGTGTTGGCGGGGGTGAAGGCGCGGTTGCCGGGGTCGACGCGGCTGGGGGAGTAGGCGAGGTGGAAGTCGCGTCCGGCGCGCAGCCGTGAGCCCTCCTCCAGGAGCGGGCGCAGGAACTCCTCGGTCGTCCCCGGAAGCACGGGCGACTCCAGGATCACCGTGGTGTGCGGGCGCAGATGGGCGGCCAGGGCGCGGGCGGCCGCCTCCACCTGGCCCAGGTCGGGCCCGCCGTCCGCGCCGCGCGGGGTCGGGGCGCAGATGACGGCGGTCCGGACGCGGCCCAGTTCCGCCGGGCGGGCGGCCGGGCGGAATCCCCGCGCGAGCATCCGGCGCAGTTCGGCGGGGCTGAGGGAGCCGGTCTCGGGGCCGGTGCGGTAACCGAGGGTGGGAATGCCGGCGGCGACGGCGGCCTGGGCCAGGGGCAGGCCGTACGGGCCGAGTCCGATGACGGCGAGATCTGCGGGCATGGCGTGGGCCGTCCTTCCCAGTAACCGAAGCGGGACAGGTGCGCAAGCCCGGTGGACAGCACGGGCGAGCACAAACGTCACACTAGGAGTAAATATGACCGATATGCGGGATTGGGTGGCTGTGTTGCGGCGGGAGTCGTCCGCGGGCCGCGGGTGAGGGACGGCCGGAGCCGGGCCGCCCGGTCGGACTCCGGGCGCGGGCAGGCGCGAACCGGGCCGCGCCCGGCGAATGCGGCCCGCACGACCGGTGAGCGGCGGAACGCGGGATTCACCGGGGCCGGGCCCACCGGCTCCCGTCACGCCGTCAGGGACACCCTGGGCACCGAGCACTTGTCGGGTGAGGGACAATGAAGTCTCTGTCAGGGCGGGTTGCATGAGGGGACGCATGTCGGAGGCGGAGCGGGCGGGGGCATCCCGTCAGGACGAGAGCGCACGTCTCCTCGCCGGGCGGTACCGGCTGGGAGACGTGCTCGGCCGCGGCGGCATGGGCACGGTGTGGCGTGCCGAGGACGAGACCCTGGGGCGCACGGTCGCCGTCAAGGAGCTGCGGTTCCCGTCGAACATCGACGAGGAGGAGAAGCGGCGCCTGATCACGCGCACCCTGCGCGAGGCCAAGGCGATCGCGCGGATCCGCAACAACAGCGCCGTGACGGTCTTCGACGTGGTCCAGGAGGACGACCGGCCGTGGATCGTGATGGAGCTCGTCGAGGGCAGGTCCCTCGCCGAGGTCATCCGGGAGGACGGCCTGCTGGAGCCGAAGCGCGCCGCGGAGGTCGGCCTCGCCGTGCTCGACGTGCTGCGCTCCGCGCACCGCGAGGGCATCCTGCACCGCGACGTGAAGCCGTCGAACGTGCTCATCGCCGACGACGGCCGGGTCGTGCTCACCGACTTCGGCATCGCCCAGGTCGAGGGCGACCCGTCCATCACCTCCACCGGCATGCTCGTCGGCGCGCCCTCGTACATCTCCCCGGAGCGGGCCCGCGGCCACAAGCCGGGACCGGCGGCCGACCTGTGGTCGCTGGGCGGGCTGCTGTACGCGGCGGTGGAGGGCGTGCCGCCCTACGACAAGGGCTCCGCGATCGCGACGCTCACGGCGGTGATGACCGAGCCGCTGGAGGAGCCGAAGAACGCGGGACCGCTGAAGGACGTCATCTACGGACTGCTCACCAAGGACCCGGCCAAGCGGCTCGACGACGCCGGCGCGCGGGCGATGCTGAACGCGGTCATCCACGCGCCGCGGACCGGGCCGGCCGGCGGGGCGGAGCCGGCGGACGCCACCAAGGTCGTGCCGCTGCCGGCGCCGCCCGGCGGGCCGGCCGGCCGCGGCGGCGCGGCGGACGCCGGGAGCGAGCGGC